>CAIYZT010000325.1 GCA_903930735.1 uncultured Paracoccaceae bacterium
AAGCTGGGTCGGATTGAGGGCATTGGCCACCGCATCACCCCCTCTGGGCGATTGCAGGCAATCGCCTGCCGGGCAATGGGCGACAGGACCGGCCAGAGCACTCCGCGTTCGCGCAAAGAGGGCGGCAAGGGCTGCTACTCCAGTGTCGGCGATTTGGAGACCGCCATCTACGACTACCTGCTTGCAGCACAACGAAAAGCCAAAGCCCTTCACCTGGACCAAAACGGCTGACGACATCCTCACCCGAGAACGACGCGCGCTGGACAAACTCGATGAAATCCGCGGGCCAAGGTAGCAACCGTCAGACTCAGAACACTAGGCGGCGATAATGACCGCCTTCATGCTTTTGTGCACCTTGCAGAAATAGTCAAACGTGCCCGCACCGGCAAAGGTCACGCTGGCCGACGCGCCTTCGGACAGTCTGCCGGTCTCAAAGCTGCCGTCGTTGGCGCTGGCTGTATGGGGGGCGCCGTCCTCATTCGTGAAAGTGACGGTATCGCCCACGGCGATGGTCAACTCAGCCGGGCTGAACTTCATCGATTTGATCGAGACGCTGTGATCGGCGGCGCGGGCCGGCCCTGCGATCAGCGGCAGGGTTGCTCCAAGGGCAAGCATTGCGGTAAATTGGCGGCGGGAAAAACCGGTCATCGAAAGCTCCTGAAAATGAAAAGCGCGGGGCTGTTGGGCAAGAGTTCAGCGTAGCTGAAGCGCAGATTAGCACGGATATTGAGGGAAAAGATAGGCTGTTGCTAGGTTTGCTCAGGCTTTTGCCGATGCAGTCACAAGATCGCAGATCCGGCGCTCGGGCAGTCCAAGCATCGTCAGCGCCTCGTCCTCGCGGTCATGGATCAGCACGATGACGGAGTTTAAACCCTCCCAGGACCGGCGCGCGGATTGCGCCAACTCCTGGCCGGCCGGGGTTGTGGCGAGGAAGAGCACGATCAGATCGGTGCTGCCCGGCCGCAGATTGTCAGCTATCTTCGCTTGCATATTCAATAGCTTAAGGGAATTACGCTCGACCGAGGTGACCCTCGTCAGATCGCATAGCTGGCGCAGCTCAGGGCTATAGGAAGGATGGGCACTGCAGGCGGCGACAGCATCAAGCGATTCCTGCAAGCCGACGGCCCCGGAGTAGGTGAACAGAATCAGTGCTCTATGGTGCAGGATCGAAAATTTGACAGTCACCGTTGCACCCTTGTGATTGGCGCGCCAAATAGGCTTTGGCGCGCCAGATAAGTCAATCCATTTGCTTGAAATTCAGGCTGGCGCCCTCTTTGATTCCGCTCGGCCAACGGGCGGTGATCGTCTTGGTCCGGGTGTAGAAACGGAAAGCATCCGGCCCGTGCTGATTGAGATCGCCGAAGGACGATTTCTTCCAGCCGCCAAAGGTGTGATAGGCCAGCGGCACCGGGATCGGCACGTTGATACCGATCATGCCCACATTGACCCGGTTCGCAAAATCGCGCGCCGTATCGCCGTCGCGGGTATAGATCGCGGTGCCGTTGCCGTATTCGTGGTCCATCGCATAGCCCAAGGCCTGCTCGTAGGTTTCGCAGCGCACGGTCGACAGAACGGGACCAAAGATTTCGGTCTTGTAGATGTCCATATCGGTGGTCACGTGGTCAAAGAGGTGCGGTCCGACGAAAAAGCCGCTCTCATAGCCTTGCAGTTTGAACCCGCGCCCATCGACGACCAGTTTGGCCCCCTGCGCCACGCCGGTTTCGACAAGCCGCAGGATGTTGGCCTTGGCCGCCCCGGTCACAACCGGGCCATAATCCACATCATTGCCCGAGGTATAGGGCCCAACCTTCAGCTTTTCGATCCGCGGGATCAGCTTGGCAATCAGCGCGTCGGCGGTCTCTTTGCCCACCGGCAGCGCCACAGAAATCGCCATACAGCGCTCGCCGGCTGCGCCATAGCCCGCGCCCACCAGCGCATCCGCCGCCTGGTCAAGATCGGCATCAGGCATGATGATCATGTGGTTTTTAGCACCGCCAAAGCACTGCACGCGCTTGCCGTTCGAACAGCCGCGGCCATAGATATACTCCGCAATCGGGGTCGAACCCACAAAACCGATGGCCGAAATCAATGGGTTATCCAAGATCGCATCCACGGCGCCCTTGTCGCCGTTGATCACCTGAAGAACGCCGTCCGGCAGACCCGCCTCTTGGAACAAGGCGGCCAGCATCAGCGGCACGGTCGGATCTCGCTCGGAAGGCTTCAGGATAAAGGCATTGCCGCAAGCCAGCGCCGGGGCCATTTTCCACAAGGGGATCATCGCCGGAAAGTTGAAAGGCGTGATGCCCGCCGCCACGCCAATCGGCTGGCGCATCGAATACATGTCAATGCCGGGGCCGGCGGAATCGGTGAACTCGCCCTTCAGCATCTGCGCCGCGCCTATGCAGAACTCGACCACTTCCAAACCGCGCTGAATATCGCCCTTGGCGTCGGGAATGGTCTTGCCATGCTCGCTGGACAGGGCCTCGGCCAACTTGTCCATGTCGCGGTTGATCAGGCCGACCATCGCCATCATCACGCGCCCGCGGCGCTGCGGATTGGTCGCGCCCCATTTGATCTGGGCCTGAGCCGCATCAGCGGTTGCAGCGTCCATCTCGGCCTGGCTCGCTAGCGCTACGCGTGCCTGAACTTCGCCGGTGGCGGGGTTAAAGACATCGGCAAAGCGGCCCGAAGTACCCGCAACCAGCTTGCCATTGATCCAGTGACCGATTTCTTTCATGATTAGTCTCCTCTGAGGTCGCCCGACTTTACCATTGCAAATTCGCCTGACAAAGACCTATTTTGGCAAAGGCGTTTTGCGTTTTTGCAGGTGTGAGGCGATGGATTGGGATGACTTGCGGATATTCTTGGCCGTCGCGCGCGCCGAAAGCCTGTCCGGGGCGGGAAAGCTGCTAAAGATTGACCCGGCGACGGTCGGCCGCCGCATCGCGCGACTCGAAGAGGGTCTGGGAGTGCGTCTCTTTCAAAAATCCCCCCAAGGCTATCTTTTGACGGACGAGGGCAGCCGCCTGATCCCCCATGCAGAATCCGCTGAGGCTGCGCTGATTTCAGCAACCGAAGCACTTTCGGGCCCCGAGGGGCTTAGCGGGCAGATCCGCATCGGGGCGCCGGATGGCTGCGCGAATTACCTGCTGCCACAGGTCATCGCGCGGATTTGCGATGAAAATCGGGGGCTTGAGGTGCAGATCGTCGCGCTGCCGCGCGTTTTCAACCTGTCCAAGCGCGAGGCCGATATGGCAATCGCCGTCTCCCGCCCCGAGGCCGGCCGACTGACGGTGCAAAAACTGACCGATTACCGCCTGCATCTGGCCGCATCGCGTGCCTATCTGGACCGACACCCGCCGATCCTTGGCCCCGCCGATCTGCGCTACCACCGCTTTGTCGGCTATATCCCGGACATGATTTTCGACAAGGAGCTGGATTATCTGGCCGAGATAGGCGTCACGCCGCCCCCCCTCGCCTCCAATTCGGTTTCAGTGCAGCTGAACTTTCTGCGCCACGGGGCGGGGGTCGGCGTGGTGCATGATTTTGCCCTGCCCGCGGCCCCAGAATTGCAGCGCGTGCTGCCCGATCAGATCAGCCTGACCCGCAGTTTCTGGCTGATCCGGCATGAGGGTGATAGCCGCGTGGCCCGGCTAAACCGGTTCGCCGATCTGCTGATACGCCAAGCCCGGACCGAGATGGCGCGCCTTGAAACGATGGCCGGGTAATAAATGGCAACAATCCCGATTTGAGTTGACAGGATCTTGCGCGAGACCGACCATCGACCCGACCAGAAGGGGAGACTGCCCATGCTCGTCAATCAAATCCTGCGATCAAAAGGCTCCGAAGGGGTGGTTACCGTGCCGCCGAGTTTGACCGTCGCCAAGGCGGCCGAGATGCTGAGCCAGAAGAAGATCGGCGCCTTGGTGATCTCCGAAGACGGCAAGACCCTCGCCGGCATCGTCTCAGAGCGTGATATCGTGCGCGAAATTGGCCGCCGCGGTCCCGATTGCCTGAACGATCCGTGCAAATCCATCATGACGGCGCGGGTTGTGACCTGCAGCCGGTCCGAGCAAAACCGATATCGTGTTGCAAAAGATGACCGATGGCCGTTTCCGGCATATTCCGGTGGTCGAGGATGGGATTCTGGTCGGGCTGATCTCGATTGGCGATGTGGTAAAGGCGCGGCTTTCGGAGCTTTCCATGGAAAAAGACGCGCTCGAGGGCATGATCAAAGGGTTTTAGCTCGCGATTCGCGCCGGGCAGCGGAATTTCCGGCTTGCCACGGCGCGCGCATTAGCGTTGCTTTAGCCCGCGCACCCAAACGGAGACCCAAATGCGGATCGGCCTTTATCCCGGCACTTTTGACCCGATTACGCTCGGCCATATCGACATCATCCAGCGCGCTTTGTTGCTTGTGGACCGGCTGGTGATCGGGGTCGCGATCAACCGCGACAAAGGCCCGATGTTCACCCTTGAAGAGCGCGTCGCCATGGTCGAGGCGGAATGTGCCTCGATCACCGCGCGGATTGGCGGGCAGATCGTGGTCCATCCCTTTGAAAACCTGCTGATAGCCTGCGCGCGCGACGTCGGCGCCTCGGTGATCATTCGCGGGCTGCGGGCTGTGGCGGATTTTGAATATGAATTTCAGATGGTTGGCATGAACCGGTCGATGGATTCCTCGGTTGAAACCGTGTTCCTGATGGCCGATGCGCGCCGGCAAGCGATCGCCTCCAAACTGGTCAAGGAAATTGCGCGGCTGGGCGGGGATGTGTCCAGCTTTGTGCCCCCGGCGATCGACGCGGCGCTGAGCGCGCGTTTCCCCAAGCCCGCGAAGTAGAATTTTTCTGGCGGGTCTTGTTTTTTGGAATTTATATTCCAAAATAGGGGCTGCGAAGGGGGGCGGCCGATGGAATTGACAGATCCGATGGATCAACTTGTGGCGCCCGCCTCAATCGACGACTTTCGCAGCCGTTTGGCTGGCGTGATCGACCAGCTGCCGCGCCGGTTGCGGCAATGCGCCGATCATATTGCCGCAAATGAGGACCGAATCGCCGTTTCCACCGTTGCGGATCTCGCGGTGGGCGCCGATGTTCCGCCCTCTGCCCTGATCCGTTTTTGCCAGATCCTAGGGTTTTCGGGCTTTTCGGAAATGCAGCGCCTGTTTCGCGGCGCCTATGTGCCGGGATGGCCGGACTATGCGACGCGGCTGGCAGATTTGAAACTTGGCGGGGCCGGCAGCCCGACCGCCCTGCTGGCGGAGTTCATCGAGGCAGGCCGCCTTTCGTTGGAATCTCTGGCCACATCGGTTGACGATGCGGTGCTGGGCCGAGCGGTGGCGGAACTGGCGGCGGCGGATACGATCCATATCGTCGGCCTGCGCCGTGCCTTTCCTGTGGCCAGTTACTTAGCCTATGTATTTGAAAATATGTCGGTTTCGGCCATGCTGCATGATGGGATCGGCAAGCTTGATCACCGATTTGCCCTGCGCCCGGGCGATGCGGTCATTGCCATCACCTTTGCGCCTTACTCAGAAGAGACCCTTGCCCTGGCGCACGACGCCGCCGACAGGGGGCTGCCGGTCGTGGCGCTGACCGACCGGCAAGCATCGCCTTTGGCCAAATTCTCCAGCGCGGTTCTAACCGTGCCAGAGGTGGATTTTGGCGCTTTTCGGGCGCTTTCGGCCACCATCGTCCTAGCGATGACGCTGGCCGTAGCGGTTGGTGCGGCGCGGGAATGAAAAATGCTTTTGCTTGTGAGCAAAATAGAATAAATATTCCAAATTGGCGTCGACCCTTGAGTCTGCGCCCCGTTATAACCCTTGATAAAGAGGCTCCAAATGAAATCGCTCGACGTCATCACCATCGGTCGCTCCTCGGTGGATCTTTACGGCGCGCAGATCGGCGGGCGGCTTGAAGATATGGGCTCTTTTCAGAAATACATTGGCGGTTCGCCCACCAATATGGCCGCCGGGATGGCGCGGCTGGGGTTGAAATCGGCCCTTATCACTCGGGTCGGCAATGAGCATATGGGCCGTTTCATCCGCGAGGAGCTGGTTCGCGAGGGCGTCGATGTGCAGGGGGTCAAGACCGATCCGGACCGTCTGACCGCGCTGGTGCTGCTGGGGATAAGGGATGAGACGCAGTTTCCGCTGATCTTTTACCGCGAAAACTGCGCCGATATGGCGCTGTGCGAAGCGGATATTGACGAGGGCTTTATCGCTTCGGCGCGCTCTGTGGTGGCGACCGGCACCCATCTGTCGCATCCGCGCACCTCGGCCGCCGTGATCAAGGCCCTGACTTTGGCCCGCAAATACGGCGCGCGCACCGCGCTGGACATTGACTACAGGCCCAATCTTTGGGGCCTTGCGGGGCATGATAGCGGTGAAAGCCGGTTCATCGCTTCGGCCGAGGTCACGGCGCGGCTGCAGGCCGTTTTGCATCGTTTCGATCTGATCGTGGGCACCGAAGAAGAGTTTCACATCGCGGGCGGTACCACCGATACGGTTGCCGCCTTGCGTGCGGTGCGGGCGGTCTCGGCGGCCACCCTCGTGTGCAAACGCGGCGCAGCGGGGGCCGTGGCCTTTACCGGCACGATCCCGGCGAGCCTTGACGAGGGCCAGACCGGACCCGGATTTCCGATTGAAGTTTTCAACGTTCTGGGGGCGGGCGACGGGTTCATGTCCGGGCTGATCAAGGGCTGGATGGACGATGAACCTTGGCCCACGGCCCTGAAATATGCCAATGTTTGCGGGGCCTTCGCGGTCAGCCGCCACGGCTGCACCCCCGCCTATCCCTCTTGGCAAGAGCTGCAGTTCTTTGTGGACCGCGGCATCGTCACCCCCGCCCTGCGCCATGACGCGGCGCTGGAGCAGATCCATTGGTCCACCAACAGGCGTAAATCCTGGCCCGAGGTGCGCGCCTTTGCTTATGACCACCGCCTGCAGCTTGAAGAATTGCCCGGCGCCAGCCCGGAAAAAATCGGCCGGTTCAAGGAGTTGTGCCTGGAGGCCACGCTGCAGGTTGCGCAGGGGCGCCCCGGTTATGGGCTGCTGTGCGACAACCGTTTGGGCAAGACTGCGCTGCATCGGGCGGCGGGGCAGGGGCTGTGGATCGGGCGTCCCGTGGAATGGCCCGGCTCGCGCCCCCTGGCGCTGGAGCCGGAACTTGGCCCCGATTTTGGCGGGCTGTCGGAATGGCCGCTGGAACATGTGGTCAAGGTTCTGTGCTTTTGCCACCCGGCCGATGCGCCCCAAATGCAGGCCGATCAAGAGGCCACGATCACCCGGCTTTTCCATGCCTGCCGACGTAACCGATTGGAAATGCTGCTGGAAGTCATCCCGTCCAAGGTCGGCCCTGTGGATGATCTGACCACGGCCCGCCTGATCACCCGCTTTTATGACATCGGGATTTACCCCGATTGGTGGAAACTGGAGCCGATGCAAAGCACTGCCGCCTGGGCCGCCACCTGTGACGCGGTCCAAAGCCGCGATCCGCATGTCCAAGGGATCGTGATCCTGGGGCTGGGGCAAAGCGAGGCCGAACTTGCCGCCGCCTTCCGGCTTGCCGCGCCCTTTGCGCTGGTCAAAGGCTTTGCCGTTGGCCGCACCATTCATGCCGATATGGGCCGCGCCTTTTTGGCCGGACAGATCGACGAAGCCACCGCCGTGGCCACCATGGCCGAAAATTATCGCCGCCTCTGCGGCATCTGGGACCAAGCCCGCGCAACCGGAGTATCGACATGACCGCCCAAATTCCGCAAACCATCCGCCTTACCGCTGCGCAAGCCATGATCAAATGGCTTTCCGTGCAGATGACCGAAGAGGGCAGCCGCTATATCGAAGGCGTCTGGGCGATCTTTGGTCATGGCAATGTCGTGGGTCTGGGCGAGGCATTGCACGCCCACCGGGAGGTCCTGCCCACCTGGCGCGGCCATAATGAGCAGACCATGGCCCATTCCGCGATCGCCTTTGCCAAGGCGTCAAAGCGGCGGCGGGCCATGGCGGTGACCTCCTCCATCGGGCCGGGGGCGACCAATATGGTCACCGCCGCCGCGCTCGCCCATGCGAACCGGCTGCCGGTGCTGTTCATTCCCGGCGATGTTTTCGCCAGCCGCGCCCCCGATCCGGTGCTGCAACAGGCTGAGGATTTTCAGGATGGCACGGTCACGGTCAATGATTGCTTCCGCCCGGTTTCGCGCTATTTCGACCGGATTTCGCGGCCCGAACATCTGCTGACCGCCTTGCCGCGTGCGCTGCGGGTGATGACCGATCCGGCGGAATGCGGGCCGGTGACGCTGTCCTTTTGTCAGGACGTGCAGGGCGAGGCCTATGATTATCCGGCAGCGTTTTTCATCCCAAAGGTCTGGAAGATCCGCCGCCCAGAGCCGGATGCGGGGGAAATGGCAGAGGCGATTGCCGTGCTGAAATCCGCCAAAGCGCCGGTTATCCTTGCGGGCGGCGGCGCGATTTATTCAGGGGCGGAGGCAGAGTTGGCGGCTTTTGCCACGCGCCACAACATTCCCGTCGTGGAGACGCAGGCGGGCAAATCGGTTTTGGCCCATGATCATCTGCTGAATTTCGGCCCTGTCGGGGTGACGGGAGCGGCCAGTGCCAATGCGCTTTGCGGTGCGGCGGATGTGGTGGTGGCCTTGGGCACGCGGCTTCAGGATTTTACCACCGGCTCCTGGTCTATCTTCAAGAACCCGACGGTGCGGCTGCTTTCGGTGAATGTGCAGGCCTATGACGCGTATAAACATGGGGCGCTCAATCTGGTCAGTGACGCGAAGGTCGCACTGCAAGCCTTTGGAAAGGCGCTGGGATCACAGAAATGGACCCCTGATATGGCGCTGCGGCGCGATTGGCTGGAGGCCACGGCGGCGGAAAAAGCGCCACCCGTGGATGGCAATGCCCTGCCCACCGATGGGCAGGTTATCGGCGCGGTTCAGCGCTCGGCCAGGGGCAATACGATCGTGATGGGCGCGGCGGGGTCGATGCCGGGCGAGTTGCACAAGATCTGGGATGCCGCGCAGGGCGGCTATCACATGGAATACGGCTTTTCCTGCATGGGTTATGAGATTGCGGGCGCTTTGGGGATCAAGATGGCGCTGCCCGGCGCCGATGTGATCTGCATGGTCGGGGATGGCAGCTATATGATGGCCAATTCCGAGCTGGCGACGGCGGTGATGATGGCGCTGCCCTTTACCGTCGTGCTGACCGACAACCGGGGCTTTGGCTGTATCAACCGGCTGCAGAAGGGCACGGGCGGGGCGGGGTTCAATAATCTTTTGGACGAAAGCTATCACGTGAACCCCTCGCATATCGATTTTGTGGCCCATGCCGGGTCCATGGGGGCGATTGCGGTCAAGGCGGGCTCGATTGCGGAGTTGGAGGCGGCTTTGGTATTGGCCAAGACGGCGGACCGGCCAACGGTGATCGTGATCGACAGCGATCCTTGGCACACGACGATCGCGGGGGGCAGCTGGTGGCAGGTGGGCGTGCCCGAAGTGTCGGAGCGGGCCGAGGTGCGGGCGGCGCGGCTGGCGTTTGAGGCGGCGCAAAAGGCGCAGGTTCTGGTTGGCTAAGGCCTGGGATTGCGGCGATGGCCGGGGGCCCGCCCCCGGACCCCGGGGATATTTTTGGACAGAAAAAGGGTGGATTTATGGCTGGGCTTTTGCGCAAACCTGAGGGGGCTTCGGGGCTGGTGCATGATATCAGCCCGGATACCGCGGGGTGGTCTTATGTCGGGTTTTCCTTGTATCGGTTAGCGCCGGGCGAGCGGGCGGCGACGGCAACGCACGCGCGGGAGGTGATCTTGGTGCTGGTCGAGGGCCATGCGCATCTGACTGGGGCAGGGCAGGACTGGGGCCTGATGGGGGACCGGATGGATGTCTTTGAAAAGAGCGCGCCGCATTGCCTTTACATCCCACCCAGCAGCGAATGGTCGGCAACGGCCGCGACCCATTGCACGCTGGCGGTGTGCTCGGCGCCCGGCAAAGGCTCTTATCCGGCCCGGCGTTTGGGGCCGGAGGGCATCAGCCTGACGACCCGCGGGCAGGGGCAAAACACGCGCTATATCAATAACATCGCCATGGAAGGCCGCGACGTGGCCGATAGTCTTTTGGTGACCGAGGTGTTTACGCCGTCGGGCAATTGGTCGTCTTATCCCAGCCACCGGCACGACGAAGATGACTTTCCCCGCATGACCTATCTGGAGGAAAGCTATTACCACCGCCTGAACCCCGCGACGGGCTTTGGCGTGCAGCGGGTCTATACCGAAGACGGCGCGCTGGATGAGACCATGGCGGTGAAAAACCATGATGTAGTGCTGGTGCCGCGCGGGCATCATCCCTGCGGCGCGCCCTATGGCTATGAGATGTACTACCTCAACGTCATGGCCGGGCCGCTGCGCAAATGGCGGTTTCAGAACGATCCGGATCACGACTGGATCTATCGCCGCGATAATCCAGCAGGCTGAGCGGCCGCAATTGGCAGGGCTTGCGCCTTGCGCGGGCTTGTCCCAAGCATGACCCGTCACAAGCTTGGGGGCGTCATGAGCGATCACGACCTGATTCTATCGGGGCTGGCCATGCCCGCGCTGCGCATCGGACTGGATGACCGGATCGCGATGATGAACGCGGCGGCGCAGGACCTGTTCGGTGCGGCGGCGATCGGGCGGCATTTTGCCATTCCTTTGCGCCAACCGGATGTGCTAGAGGCGATTGCCCGGGCAAAATCGTCCCGAAGTCCAGGGCTCGCGCGGCTTAGCCTTGCCGGTCCGAGCCAGGACACGGTGCTGGAGGCGCGGGTTATCCCTTTGGCCGACGGGGTTGCGCTGGTGTTTCAGGACCTGTCGGCGCTGGCGCAGATGGATCAGATGCGTCGCGATTTCGTCGCCAATGTCAGCCATGAGTTGCGCACGCCGCTGACCTCTCTTTTGGGGTTCATCGACACATTGCGCGGCCCGGCGCGCCATGATTTCGCCGCGCAAGAGCGGTTCCTCGGCATCATGGCCAGCGAGGCCGAGCGGATGAACCGTCTGGTGCGCGATCTATTGCAGCTGAGCCGGGTCGAGGCCGAAGAACGTCTGCGCCCGGATCGGGACGAAGACCTGTCGCAGCTGGTGCAAGAGGCGGTCTCGACCCTGCGCCCGATGGCCGAGGCCAAGCAGGTCGGCCTCAAGCTTTCGGGCACGCAAGGCCCCCATATTCTGCGCGCGGACCGCGATCAGATGCTGCAGGTCTTGTCCAATCTGATTGAAAACGCGGTCAAATATGGGTCGGTGCCGGGCGGCGAGGTTGAGATTGATCTTTACGAGGAACTCAGCCCTCGCGGGTTGCAGCTGTGCCTCGTGGTCACCGATCATGGCGAGGGTATCGATCCCTTGCATCTGCCGCGCCTGACCGAGCGATTCTACCGGGTCGATGGCCATAGATCGCGCCAACAGGGGGGCACGGGGCTGGGGCTAGCGATTGTAAAACACATTATCAGCCGGCACCGGGGGCGGTTGATTATTGAAAGCGAGCTAAAAAAGGGGAGCAAATTCAGCGTTTTTCTGCCGATTTCGTAGGCTGGTACGTCAGGCCGGAAAAGCGCTTTGTCATCAATATGTTACAAAAACGTCGCAAAAGGTTTGAACAGCCGGCCTAGACGGAGCGAGATGAAGGTCACTGGGACCTTTGCACCTCAAAGACGGAGTTCCAAGATGTCTTTTACCAAAATGTCCTGCTCGGTGCTGGCGATTCTGGCCGCCTCGGCCATGACCGCTTCGGCACGCGACCAGGTCCAGATCGCTGGTTCCTCGACCGTTCTGCCCTACGCCACCATCGTCGCCGAAGCTTTCGGCGAAAACTTTGAATTCGGCACGCCCGTCGTTGAAGGTGGCGGTTCGGGCGCTGGCCGCAAGCGTCTTTGCGAAGGCCTCGGCGAGACCACCATCGACATCGCGAACTCCTCCTCGCGCATCAAACAGTCGGACGTCGATCTGTGCGCCGCCAATGGCGTGACCGAGATCATGGAAGTCCGCTTTGGCTATGACGGCATCGTGTTCGCCTCCGACGTGGCTGGCGCTGACTTCGTTTTCACCCCTGCTGATCTTTGGGGCGCACTGGCCGCCGAGACCGTCAAGGACGGCGCCGTTGTTGCCAACACCGCCAAGACCTGGGCTGACGTGAACGCCGCTTTGCCCGCACAGGACATCATGGCTTTCGTTCCGGGCACCAAGCACGGCACGCGCGAAGTGTTCGACATCAAAGTCCTCGAGCAGGGCTGCAAAGACGCTGGCGCCTATGACATCTACCTGGCCGCTTCTACCGGTGCAGATGACGACACCAAGAAAAAAGAGACCATCGCAAAGTGCATCGCGCTGCGCACCGACGGCGTTTCGGTTGACATTGACGGCGACTATACCGAGACCCTGAGCCGCATCGACGCTAACAAGATGGCAATCGGCGTGTTCGGTCTGTCCTTCTACGAGAATAACACCGACAAGCTGAAGGTCGCCACCATGAACGGCGTTTCGCCTTCGGTCGAGACCATCTCGGCAGGCGACTACCCGGTATCGCGTCCGCTGTTCTTCTACGTGAAGAAGCAGCACATCGGCGTGATCCCCGGCCTGCAGGAATACATCTCGTTCTTCCTGTCGGACGAAATGGCTGGTCCTGACGGCGCGCTGGCAGATTACGGTCTGGTTCCCGATCCGGAACTGGCCGCGACGCAGGCAGCTGTTGCCGCCGGTACCCTGATGGGCCCGCTGGAATAAGAAAAGAAAAAGGGGCGGGCCAGATATGGCCCGCCCTCTTTCACCACAAAGGTATCAAATGGCGATCAAGTTTATTCTCCCAACAACGCTCGTCACTTTGCTGCTGTCCCAAGGGGCAGCCTTTGCGCAAGAGGCCGCCGTAGCCGAAGCCGCGCTTTCCCCGACCCTGCAGCGCCTGTTGTTTCTGGCCGCCGCCCTGGTCTTTTTGTCAATAGCCTTTGTGATGGGCCGCAACCGGGCGACCGCGATGCGAAACACCGTGGCGATGATGCATTCGCTTCCGGGTTTTCACGGGGCCGTTGCCGTCCAATGGGGCGCGCTTGGTGCCTTTGCCGGTGTGATCGCCCATGCCATCACCGGCTATCCGATGGGCATGCTTGGCGCGGTGATTTTCGCCGTCGCGCTCGCCCTGATGGGCGTCGCCTATGCCCTGACCACGATCAAGCCCGACTTCCGCGCCCGCACCTTTACCGAGCGCTCTGTCATGGCCTTCCTGATCCTGTGCTCGCTGGTCGCCGTCTTGACCACGGTCGGGATCGTGGCTTCGCTGGTCTTTGAAACCGCGCATTTCTTTCAGCTTTACCCCGCCTCCGAGTTTTTCTTCTCCACCGTCTGGAACCCCAAGTTCGGCGGCGGATCCAGCCTTGGCATCTGGCCCCTGATCTGGGGCACGCTTTATGTCTCGGCCATCGCGCTGATCGTCGCGGTTCCGATCGGATTGATGAGCGCGGTGTACCTTGCCGAATATGCCTCGCCCCGCGTGCGGTCCTGGGCAAAGCCCGCGATCGAGATTCTCGCCGGCATCCCGACCATCGTCTACGGCCTGTTCGCGCTGATCACCGTCGGCCCACTGCTGCGCGATTACTTCGCCCAGCCGATGGGACTTGGTGACAGCTCGTCCTCGGTGATGACCGCAGGTCTGGTCATGGGCATCATGGTGATCCCCTTTGTCTCCTCGCTCTCCGATGACATCATCAATGCCGTGCCGCAATCGCTGCGAGATGGCTCGCTCGGCCTCGGCGCAACGCCGTCCGAAACCGTCCGCAAAGTGGTGCTTCCGGCTGCCCTGCCGGGTATCGTGGGCGCGGTGCTGCTGGCGGCCTCGCGGGCCATTGGCGAGACCATGATCGTGGTGATGGGCGCGGGGGCTGCGGCCAAACTGTCGCTGAACCCCTTCGAGGCGATGACCACCGTCACCGTCAAGATCGTCAGCCAGCTGACCGGCGATACCGAATTTGCCAGCCCCGAAACCCTTGTGGCCTTCGCGCTTGGACTGACCCTCTTTACTCTGACACTGGGCCTCAACATCGTCGCCCTTGTCATTGTGCGCAAATACCGGGAGCAATACGAATGAAGGCCTCATCTTTGCTGACCCAGGACCCGCGCACCAAAAAGCGCAATTCGGCTGAAAAGCGGTTCCGGGGCCTCGGTCTGACCGCCATCGTGATTGCCCTTGCCATGCTGGTCTGGTTGCTGATCTCGATCGTGACCGCCGGCTCGCCCGCCTTTCGCCAGGCTTTCCTGACCTTCCCGGTTCTGGTGGACCAGACCATCGTCGACAAGGCCGGCACACGGGATCCGGCCCTGCTGTCTGCGGTTACGACGCTTGGCTATGGCAAGTTGCTCGCCAACTCCCTGCGCGCCGAGATCGCTGCCAAAGGCATTGATCTGGGTGATCTGAAGCCCAAGGAAATCGCTCAGATGATCTCCGAGGAATCGGCCGCCACCCTGCGCGATCTGGTTCTGGCTGACCCCAGCCTGATCGGCACCACTATCCCTTTCACGGCGCTGGCCTCGGGGCGGATCGACGGCTTTTACAAAGGCCGGGTCACGATGGAAACGGCGGCGCTGGACAAGAACACCTCGCCCGCACAGCTGATCCTGGCCGACCGTTTGCTCGATGCCGATATCCTGAGCGTCAAGTTCAACACGGGGTTTGTTACCATGCCCGACGCCTCGGACAAGCGCCCTGAGGCGGCTGGCCTAGGCATTGCGGTTGTTGGATCGTTCATGATGATGCTGGTGGTGCTGCTCTTGTCGCTGCCGATCGGGGTCGCCGCTTCGATCTATCTTGAGGAATTCGCGCCGAAAAACCGTTGGACCGACCTGATCGAGGTAAACATCGCCAATCTCGCCGCCGTGCCCTCGATTGTCTACGGCATCCTCGGCCTCGCGATCTTCATCAACTTTGCCGGCTTGCCGCAATCGGCCCCGATTGTGGGCGGGATGGTGCTGACGCTGATGACCTTGCCGCGGATCATCATCCCAACCCGCGCCGCGCTCAAGGCCGTGCCGCCCAGCATCCGCGATGCGGCGCTCGGGGTAGGGGCGTCCAAGCTGCAGACCGTGTTCCACCACGTCCTGCCGCTGGCGATGCCCGGCATCTTGACGGGCATGATCATCGGTCTGGCTCAGGCCTTGGGCGAAAGCGCGCCCTTGCTGCTGATCGGCATGGTCGCCTTTGTCCGCGACTTCCCCGGCGGCCTCTTTGACCCCGCAACGGCCTTGCCCGTACAGGTGTACAGCTGGACGACGCGTGGCGATCCAGGCTTTGTCGAACGGGCCTCGGGAGCGATCATTGTCCTGCTGATCTTCCTCGTCGTGATGAACGCCACCGCGATTTATCTGCGCCGCAAATTCGAACGCCGCTGGTAGGTGGTGATATGAAAGATATGAACATGGAGACCCGCGTGTTGATCCAGCCTAACAAGATCGAAGCCCGCAACGTGCAGGTTTACTACGGCGATAACCACGCCATCAAGGATGTGGATGTCGATATCCTCGACAAGACCGTCACGGCGTTCATTGGCCCGTCGGGCTGCGGGAAATCGACCTTTCTGCGCTGCCTGAACCGGATGAATGACACGATTGCCTCCTGCCGCGTCGAAGGTCTGATCAAGATCGAGGGCGAGGATATCAATGATCCGCGCGTCGATCCGGTGCAGCTGCGCGCCAAGGTCGGCATGGTTTTTCAAAAGCCAAACCCCTTCCCCAAGTCGATCTATGACAATGTGGCTTACGGCCCCAAGATCCACGGATTGACCAAAAACAAGGCCGAGCTGGACGAAGTGGTCGAAAGCTGCCTGCGCCGCGCCGCGCTTTGGGGTGAGGTCAAGGACCGGCTGTCCGCCCCCGGAACCTCTCTTTCCGGCGGCCAGCAACAGCGCCTCTGCATCGCCCGCGCCATCGCCACCTCGCCCGAGGTGCTGCTGATGGACGAGCCCTGCTCCGCCCTTGACCCCATCGCCACGGCGCAGGTCGAAGAGCTGATCGACGATCTGCGCAGCCAGTTCTCGGTTGTTATCGTAACCCATTCGATGCAACAGGCTGCCCGCGTCTCGCAGCGCACCGCTTTTTTTCACCTGGGCTATGTGGTCGAATACGGCGAGACTTCGCAGATCTTTACCAATCCTAAAGACCCGCGCACAGAATCCTATATCACCGGCCGGATCGGCTAAGGGGGCATCATGGCAAATACCCAACATATCCTGAGCGCGTTTGACCGCGACCTTGAAACGGTTCAGGCGCTGATCATGCGCATGGGCGGTCTGGTCGAGGCGGCCCTGTCGGATGCGGCCAAGGCCTTGGAAACCCAAGACGAAGAGCTCGCCGAGCGTGTGCGTGCCGGGGATGCGGTCATCGATGCGATCGAAGAAGAGATCAATTCGGAATGCGCCCGCCTGATCGCTCTGCGCGCGCCCATGGGCAGCGATCTGCGCGTTGTGCTCTCGGTGATCAAGATCGCCGGCAATCTCGAACGCTGCGGCGATTATGCCAAAAACCTCGCCAAACGCTCGTTGGTTCTGGCGACGCTGACCCCGATCGCGGGTGCGGGCGGCTCCCTGCGCCGGATGGGCCGGCAGGTTGGCGTGCAGCTCAAGGACGCGCTCGACGCTTTCATCGCCCGCGATGTCAACCTTGCCGAAGAAGTGCGCCAGCGCGATCTTGACGTGGACCAGATGTACAACGCCCTGTTCCGCGAATTCCTGACCCATATGATGGAAGATCCGCGCAAAATCTCGGCCTCGATGCACCTGCATTTCATCGCCAAGAACATCGAGCGTGTCGGTGATCATGCCACTTCGATCGCCGAACAGGTGATCTATCTGGCTACCGGCTCCCTTCCCGGCGAGGCGCGGCCCAAAGTTGACGGCCTTGCCGGCGGCCAAAACGAATGACACAGCCCACCGTCCTGTTGGTCGAAGACGAACCCGCCCAGCGCGAGGTTCTGCGCTATAATCTCGAGGCCGAGGGCTTTGCCGTAATAGTGGCCCGAGACGGCGAAGAAGCGCTGGAGCGGATTGCCGAAGGCCTGCCGGATCTGATCCTTTTGGATTGGATGCTGCCCCATGTATCCGGGATCGAGGTTTGCCGCCGTCTGCGTCTGCGCCCAGAAACCAGATCGATCCCAGTGATCATGCTGTCCGCGCGCTCCGAAGATGTGGACAAGGTGCGCGGACTTGAAACCGGCGCCGACGACTATGTAATCAAACCCTATTCGGTGGCCGAATTGATGGCCCGCCTGCGCGCGCATCTGCGCCGCGTTCGGCCCGCAGCGGCCGGGATGGTTCTGGAATGGCAAGATCTGCGGCTCGACAGCGAAACCCACCGCGTCAGCCGCTCCGGCGCTGAGATCAAGCTCGGCCCGACCGAGTTTCGTCTGCTCTCCGCTTTTCTGGAGCGTCCGGGCCGGGTTTTCAGCCGCGAGGCACTGCTCGACCGGGTCTGGGGCCGCGATATCTACGTCGATAGCCGTACCGTCGATGTGCATATCGGCCGCCTGCGCAAAGCGCTGATGTCGGCTGGCGGCAATGACCCGCTGCGCACGGTGCGTGGCACCGGCTATTCCCTGGGCTAACGGCCGATATCCTGCACAGCAAGAACAGCCATAAGGGCCTGATTTTTCGAAGGAAAATCGTTGGCGGAGCGGCCTTACAGCCGCCCCAGCCTTTCCGTCAGCAGATCGAAAAACCCGTCCGCATTCACCGAGCCGATAAATAGCGCATTGGCGGCACGGTCCGTCACCCCCCACCAATCGGCAACCGTCATGCCCATGGTCAGTTCGGACACAGTCTCGATCTCGACATTGACATGCCGCCCTTGAAACAACTCAGGCTTCAGCAAATAGGCGATCACCGTCGGATCATGCAGCGGCGCGCCATTGGAGCCGTATTTCTCTTTGTCAAAGCGCTCAAAGAAATCCGCCCAGGCCGCCGTCATCCGCCCGACCTCGGTGCCCAAAGCCCGAAACGCCTCGACGCGGGCGCGGGTGGCGACGACCTTATGGGTCACATCCAGCGGCATCACCACCAGATCAATCCCGGATTTGAACACGATCTCCGCGGCTTCCGGATCGACATAAATGTTGAATTCGGCGGCGGGGGTGATGTTTCCCACCTCGAAATAGGCGCCGCCCATAAGGACGATCTGATCCACTTTTTCGATGATATCGGGGGCTTTCAGAAAAGCGGCCCCGATATTCGTCAGCGGCCCCAAAGCGCAGAGCGTGACGGTTTTTGCAGGCTCCCGGCGCAGGGTCTCAACAATGAAATCAACGCCGTGCTGCTCCGATAGCGGCATTGTCGGCACCGGCAATTGCGGCCCGTCAAGGCCGGTCTTGCCG
>CAIYZT010000326.1 GCA_903930735.1 uncultured Paracoccaceae bacterium
AAGAAGGTGGCCGATCCGGCCTCGCCGGCAAAGCTGGCCTTTGGGCCTCTGACCATCGGCCATACCCTGCTTCCAAACCTGTCCGGCAACGGCTGGGGCGAGCCGGATGAGCGCGGCCAAGCGGTCCGTATGCTGAACCGTGATCTGAACTTCCGCAAGGCGATCACCTATGCGCTGGATCGTCAGCGTCTGGGCGACAGCCTCGTGAAGGGTCCGTTAATGAGCCAGTATCCAGGCGGTATCTATGCCGGTACCTCGGTCGATGATGCGGGCTCGACGGTGTTCTACCCCTACTCGGTGGACAGCGCCAAGGAAGCCCTTGCCGCAGCCGGGCTGAGCGACACCGACGGCAATGGCTTTGTCAATCTGGCCGGCGGCGATGATCTGAACGTCACACTTCTGACCGACTATACCACCGACACGAACCTTGCAGAAGGCATGGTTGCGATGATGGCCGAGGTGGGCGTCAAAGTGACGCTGGATGCGGTGACCGGCAAGGACTTTGACAACTCCCGCGACAGTGGCAAATTCGACTGGGACATTGTTCGCAACGGCACGGAACTGATCACTGTGGTGCAGAAAACCCCGGCTTTGGCGCCCGTCGGCCCAACGACAGACGCGAACCACCGCGACAATCCTGCTGGCGAGTTGGACCTGTTGCCCCATGAAGACGCCATAGTTGCGACCGTGACGGCCTTTATCGCTCAACGCGTTGCGGCAAAGCGGGTGGATTTGGCCAGGACCTATCAGATGGCCTACACCGAAAACCTCGACGGCATTGGTCTGGTTGCCTATCCGGGCGCTGTGATCATTCGCCATGCGGTGCCCAACGCGCTGCATCCGCTGATTGCCTATCAAGGCGTGGTCCCGCCCTATATGATGCCCGGCGAGATTGAGGTGGCCATCGTCTTTGGTCTGGCGACCATTGGACCGGCCATCGTCTCGTCGATGAACATTGGCGATGTCTACGTGACCGCAACCCTGCTTTTGGTGCTGGGCACGACCCTGATCATCGGTAACATCATCGCCAATCTGCTGCTGGTCGCCTTGGATCCGCGCATTCGGGTGGGGGGGCAACGCATGAGTGCCCCGTTCCTGCACGAAGACGAGGCCGCCGACGCCCGCACCTCGACCATATCGACGGTCAGCCAAGGCTATCTGGCGCTGGTCTGGCGCCGTTTCAGGCGGTCGATTCCGGGGATGCTGGTGCTGATCATGGTCTCGGCGCTGCTGTTTACGGCGCTGTTTGCGCCCTTCATGGCCCCGATGGACCCCAACCAGCCCGCAGAATCCTTTGCGCCGCCGGATCAGATTTCCTTTTTCACCAAGGACGGCTTTACCCTTTGGCCCGTCGCCTACCGGATTGAGCAAAGCGCGACCGAGTTTGACCCGATCACCTTTCAGCCGCTCATGGCGCCGGATATGGACAACCCACGCCCGCTGCGCCTGTTCGTCGAAGGCTGGTCTTACAGGCTTTGGGGCCTGATCCCGATGGATACCAATCTGATCGGTCTGGCGGACGGCGAAACGCTGCACCTGCTTGGCACTGACAATCTTGGCCGGGATATCCTCGCGCGCGGTATCATCGGCAGCCGGATCTCTTTGATCATCACACTGACCTCGATCACCCTGATCACCATCGTCGGCACGCTGCTGGGCATCACCTCGGGCTATATCGCGGGCAGGTTTGACCTGTGGTTTCTGCGTTTCGTCGCGATCATTCTCGGCTTTCTCGGCTTTGCGGTTAAACCGCCACTGAAATCTTGGGGGCTGATGTTGCAAGATGCGGGCACCCTTTCGGTGATCGGCTCCTATCCTTGGATCCTGTCGCCGGTCGGCTTTGTTTTGCTGGCTGTCTTCGACTTCAACGCGCTGGGTGACGGCCTGCGCGACGCCATTGACCCCTATTGAGGCCGCAGCAATGACCCAAGACATAGTCATGGATGCCCGCAACAGCGGGGTTTCCTTCAAGGTGGACAGCGGCCTGATCGAGGCGGTGCGGGATGTCTCGTTCACGCTGCGCCGGGGGCAGACCATCGCGCTGGTGGGCGAGTCCGGGTCCGGAAAATCGGGGACGGCGCGGGCGATCATGCGGCTCTTGTCCAAGCGCGCCAAGGTCGCGGCCAAGACCGAGATCCTCTACGGCGACAAGGATATGGCCCGGCTCAGCGAGCGCCAAATGCGTGCCATCTGCGGCAACCGGATGACGATGATTTTTCAAGAACCGATGAGCAGCCTTAACCCGGTCTATACCGTGGGGGCGCAGAGCGCTGAAATCCTGCGTATCCATCAAAAGACGACCAAGGCGGCGGCAACGGCCAAGGTCTTGGATCTGCTGCGCGAAGTGCAGATCCCTGAGCCGGAATCGCGGGTCAATCAATACCCGCACCAGTTATCGGGCGGTCAGCGCCAGCGGGTGATGATCGCCATGGCGCTCGCCAACAACCCAGACATCCTGATCCTGGACAAGCCGACGACGGCGCTGGATGTGACCGTTCAGGCCGAGATCCTGAACCTGATCAAGCAGATCAAGACCAAGACCGGAATGGCGGTGATCCTGATCACCCATGATCTGACCGTGGTGCGCCAGTTTGCCGACAATGTCTGTGTGATGCAGCACGGCGAAGGGCGCGAGGATGGCCCTACCGAACAAGTGTTCACCGACCCCCAACATCCCTATACCAGACGACTTTTGGGCTCCGAACCGCAGGGCCGCGCCAATGCTTTGGCGCTTGGGCAAGAAACCGTTCTGGAGGAGCGCGACGTGCGCGTCACCTTTCCCCTGCGCAAATGCGGCGCGTTTCGCGGCAGCAATCACGCGTTGCAGGGGGTGGACGGGCTGAGCTTGTCGCTGAAGCGCGGCGAAACCCTGAGTCTGGTGGGCAAATCGGGATCGGGCAAGACCACTTTTGGTCAGGCGCTGATCCGGCTGAACAAACTATCTGGCGGCGAGGTTGAGTTTCTGAGCAACCGGATCGAAACTCTGGACCGAGCCGGGATGAAGCCCTACTGCCAGCGTATGCAGATCGTGTTTCAGGACCCGTTTTCCAGTCTGAATCCGCGCATGTCGGTGCGCCAGATCATCGAACTTCTCTGCAAGCTGCAGCGCGATCGCGGCCTGTCTTACCTGTTCATCAGTCATGATCTAAAAGTGGTCCGTGCCCTGTGCCACCGCGTAATTGTCATGCAGAACGGCAAAATCGTCGAACAAGGCTCTGTTGATCAAGTCCTTGAAAACCCCCAAACGGACTATACCCGCCGACTTGTGCGCGCGGCATTTGAAATCGCAACCTGAGGACTTATGGAAAATGCCAAATCTTGTCATCACTTTCATCGGCGCCGGATCCGCCGTTTTCGCCAAGAATATCGCGGGTGACATCCTGTCGCGTCCGGCGCTCGCGCAGGCCGAAATCCGGCTGATGGATATCGATGGCGAAAGGCTTGAGGAATCCGAAATCATCGTCGGCAAGCTGGCCCAGACCCTGGGCGGGCGCGCTACGATCAAGACCTATACCGATCAGCGCCGCGCGCTTGAGGGCGCCGATTTCGTGGTCTGCTGCTTTCAGGTCGGCGGCTACGACCCCTGCACGATCATCGATTTCGAGGTGCCCAAGGCCTACGGCCTGCGCCAGACCATCGCCGATACGCTTGGCATCGGCGGCATCATGCGCGGCTTGCGGACCGTGCCGGTCCTGTTCGCGATCTGCGAGGATATGCTGCAGGTCGCGCCAAACGCCATCATGCTGCAATATGTGAACCCGATGGCGATCAACACCTGGGCGATGGCGGCGAAATATCCGACGATCAAACAGGTGGGCCTGTGCCATTCCGTGCAGGGAACTGCATACGAGCTGGCCCGCGATCTGGATATCCCGGTCGAGGAAATCCGTTACCGCGCGGGCGGCATCAACCATATGGCCTTTTACCTGAACTTTGAACATCGGCAGCCCGATGGCAGCTACAAGGATCTCTATCCGGCGCTGAAACGCGGCTATGCCGAGGGGCGTTTCCCCAAGCCGTCACATTGGAATCCGCGTTGCCCGAACAAGGTGCGCTACGAAATGCTGACCCGTCTGGGCTATTTCGTCACCGAATCCTCTGAACATTTCGCGGAATACACGCCTTGGTTCATCAAACGTGACCGCCCCGATCTGATCGAGAAATTCGGCATCCCCTTGGATGAATACCCGGTGCGCTGCGTGGAGCAGATCGCGCGCTGGAAGAAGGAGGCGGCAGCGCTGAAATCGGCCGACAAGGTCGAGGTCAAGGAAAGCCACGAATACGCCAGCCAGATCGTGAATTCGGTGGTGACGGGCGAGCCGAGCGTGATCTACGGCAACCATGGCAACAAGGGCTATATCCCGCAATTGCCCGACGGCTGCGCGGTCGAGGTGCCGACCCTGGTTGACAATATGGGCCTGCAGCCGACCATGGTCACCGGGATTCCGCCGCAACTGATCGCCCTGATGCGCACCAATATCAACGTGCAGGATCTGACGGTTCAGGCGATTTTGACCGAGAACCCTGAACATATCTATCATGCCGCCATGCTCGATCCCCATACCGGGGCCGAGTTGGACCTACAGCAGATCTGGGATCTGACCCATGATCTTCTGGCCGCGCATGGCACCTGGCTGCCGGAATGGGCACGGGTTCAGGCGCGCAAGGCGGGATGAATCATAAGGCCCCGGCGGATCGTTGTTGTAGGCGGAGGCAAGGCGGGCTGGCTTGCCGCGCTCTCAACCCTCGCGACGGTGCTTGCCGGGGCAAACATGCCTGCGAGATCACCGTGATCGAAAGCAGCAAGATCGGAACCATCGGCGTGGGCGAAGGCACCAGGGAGGTGTTTCGCCAGATGCTGCGGCATTTCGGGATGGACGAGCAGGACTTCTTGCGCGCCTGCGGGGCCACGATCAAATTCGGCATAAGGCACCGCGATTGGCGTCGGCTTGGCCATAGCTATGACGGACCGATTGACGATCCGCATCTGGTCAGCGGGCTGCCGGCGGGCAATGCCTTGGACCAATCTGGGTATCGCAGGGCAAATCGGTCGGCTCGGGGCATTTGTTTCAGCACCTCATCAATCGGAGCGCCAGCCCCCTCTGCCGATCGAGAGGGCAAGGCCGTTCCGCTCGGCCCCTTTAACCCTGCCGTTCACTTTGATCAGGCGCTGGCCGGACAGTTTCTGCGCGCACAGGCAAAGGCAGTGCGCGTGATCGACGGCCAGTTTTCTGTTTGCTGGCCGCATGTCGTGTCGACACGACAAACCGAGTTCTATCTGGAACAATTAAGCCACCTTGCATTACATCGATATCCGTAAGACGCCTGCCTGAGGCAGATAGACCAAAGTCCGGCTATGCACTAATGTTTAAAGCGGACATCCCGATGGGGACACTCCAGGAAGGGATTTCTACATGCCAAAGTCGGTGTTGTTTTTCAGGGATTTCCTGGGGTTCACCGGCGGGCATTTGAAGGTCGCCGATTATATCGGCCATGTGCGCAGCAATCCAGCCTATCGGCCGATCCTGTCACTTTCATCCAGATCCTTGCCCAGTGATCTTTGGGACGACTGCGACATCGTCGGGCCCTATTTCGATCCGAAACTCGCCGATGTCTTGTTTCTGGCAGGCCGAGATTGGGAGGCAGTGCCAAAAGATATCGAATTGCGCGTGCCTGTCATAAACCTGATCCAAGGCCTTCGCCATGCAGATAGCGACGACATTCGCTACGGCTTTCTGGGTCGGAGGGCGACGCGTTTATGCGTGAGTACCGAAGTGGCGGACGCGATCATTTCGACCGGAAAATGCAACGGGCGTGTTCATGTCATTCCGGCGGCGCTGCGACCCGATGAATTCCGTCCTGACGCAAGCCGGTCGAATGACGTTTTCATCGCGGGACTGAAGGCGCCGAAACTTGCGCTTGCGGTCATGGAGGAGCTCAAGGGCAGGGGATTGAAGGTCGTCGTTGAAACTGAACGTGTGCCACGTGCCGATTTCCTTGCAAAGCTTCACGGTGCGCGTATTGCTATAACGCTGCCCTCTGCTCGTGAGGGTTTCTTTCTTCCTGCGCTCGAAGCGATGGCGGCAGGCTGCTTGGTCATATGCCCGGATGCCGTCGGAAACCGAGACATGTGTATCGACGGCGAAACCTCTCTGATGCCTCTTGCAAGGCAATCCGATATTGTCGGGTCTGTGTTGACCTTGTTGTCGGATAATGAGGTAGCGCGCAGGATAACGGACGGTTCCAAGCGGATGGTGAGCAAGCACAACCCGGCCGCTGAGCGCAGGACCTTCCTAGATGCTTTGAATGCGACGAGCCCGAGGAACACAATCCTGACCGGCCTGCCGCGGTCGGGGACAACTTTGGCTTGTAGCATGTTGGGGTAGTTGCCCGACGTCGTGGTGCTTTACGAGCCGATGAGACCCACGGAAATTTCAGACCTGAGCGGGCCCGAATTCATCGACCGCGTCGTCGAGTTTTTCGATGCCATGCGCCAGCAGATCAAAACCGAAGACACGGCGGTCAGCAAATCGCAAGAGGGGCGCGTACCGCGAAATCCTTTGGGCGACGAAGTGATCGACGGCCAGCGCGTTAAAGCGGTTCCAGCTTTTGTTGAATCGACAGGGATTCCCACGGGGCTTGGTTTGTGATTCATCCTGTTCAGGAGGATCACGCGATGCCCAAACCCTTGTCTGCCGATATTCGAGACC
>CAIYZT010000327.1 GCA_903930735.1 uncultured Paracoccaceae bacterium
CAATTCGCGCCAGTGCAGGTCCATGGGCGCGGGGCCGCCCCCATTGTCCCATCCATCGCCCGGAAAGCCCAGCATCCCGCCAAGCAGCCCCCGGTCCGGGCGGGTTTCCAGCAGCCAGTGATCGCCTTGGCTCACCAGCCAAATCGTGCCCGTCCGCGTCGGTTTGACCGGTTTGGGCAGCTTGCGCGGCAGATCGGCGGCGGTGCCCATCGCATAGGCCTCGCAGCCGCCTGCGAGGGGGCACCGCCCACAATCGGGGCTTCGGGGCGTGCAGATCGTCGCGCCCAGATCCATCACCGCCTGGGCATAATCGCCCGGCCGAATCGCTGGAGTATGACTGGCCGCCAGCGCCGTCAGCGCCGCCTTGGCGGTTGGCAGCGGAGTTTGCACATTATGCAGTCGCGCCATCACCCGCTCCACATTGCCATCCACCACCGTGGCGGGATGACCAAATGCGATGGCGGCAATTGCGGCGGCGGTATAGGGGCCGATGCCGGGCAGGGTCTGCAGTTCCGCCACATCGCCCGGAAACGCCCCCAACGCCGCAACCTGCCGGGCGCATTTCAGCAGATTGCGGGCACGGGCATAATAGCCCAGCCCCGCCCATTCTGCCAAAACCTGCGCATCCGGCGCGGCCCCAAGCGCCTCAACCGTTGGCCAAAGCGTGGTGAAGCGGTTGAAGTAGGCAATCACAGATGCGACGGTGGTTTGCTGCAGCATGACTTCGGAAAGCCAGATCCGGTAGGGATCGGGCGCGATGTTTGATCCGGGCGGGATGCGCCAGGGCAGAACACGGGCGCTGGTATCGTACCAGGCAAGAAGCGATGTGCTGACGGATATGGGCAAGGGGCGCCTTCGGGATCGGGGTCCTGCCAACTGTAGGGATTATGCGGGCAAGGTCCAGCCTGCGGGGCGAATGAGGATGCGATGATCAAACTGGAAGTGGCCGTGGACGATGCCCTTGGGCTGGCAGCAGCCGTAGCGGGTGGGGCGGACAGGATAGAGCTTTGCGCGGCGCTGGAGATTGGCGGGCTGACACCCAGCGCCGGTTTGATGGCGCAAGCCGCGCGCTGCGGAGTGCCGGTTTACGCGATGATCCGGCCCCGATCAGGCGGGTTTTTCTATTTGCCCGCCGAGTTGGAGGTGATGCACGTCGATATCGCTGCGGCTCGCGCGGCCGGTCTGGCGGGCGTGGTTTTCGGGGCGCTGACTGCCGAGGGTGTGCTGGATCTGCCCGCCATGGCCGGGCTTTGCGCGGCCTCTGCCGGAATGGGCGTGACGCTGCACCGCGCCTTTGATCTGGTGCCCGATTGGCGCGCGGCGCTGGACGGCGCGGTGAGGCTGGGGGTGGAGCGGATCCTGACCAGCGGCGGAGCGATCAGCGCACCCGCTGGAGCGGCCCGGTTGGCCGAGGTCATGGCCTATGCCGGCACCCGGATCACCGTGATGCCGGGGGCAGGGATCTCAGTCGCCACGATCGGCGTGCTGGCGGGCCTGCCCTTGACCGAGGTTCATGCCAGTTGCGGGTCGGCGGTGAGCGCCGGAGCGCAAGATCTCGCAATGGGCTTTTCGCAAGCGGGCGCGCGCCAGACAGATGCCGGACTGGTCGCGGCACTGAAAGCTGCGCTACTTTGGTAATCCCCCCAGAAGGTAAGCAGATGCATAAGTAGATTTTTCTCGGCAAGAAACATGAAGAGATTTCGGATGAAGACAAGCAGATGCACTGAGGCGCAGATCATCGCGATCCTGCGGCAGGGCGAAGGCGGTGTGCCGGTGGCCGATCTGTGTCGCGAACCGGCTTTGATGATGTAACGGCCCCCCGACGGCATCAATGTGCCAAGGTGGGTCTGCGAGGATCCGCAAAGGAGAGCGGTCATGTTACTACCACGGTCGTGCTCGACCTAGCGAAGAATGTGTTTCAGGTGCATGGGGCTG
>CAIYZT010000328.1 GCA_903930735.1 uncultured Paracoccaceae bacterium
AGTGCCCCGCAGTGCATCGCAAAGCGATGTCACGAGAGGGGCGGCGCACACCGATGGCCGCCAGCACCGAGATGTTCGTGGCCTTCTTGTCGAGACGCGTCTTGATGACGGTGCCGTCAAGGATCAGTCGGATGATGTCCTCATCAGCAAGACTACAGGCGCACCAGGCGTCCCAATCCGCCTTCACCTTGCGCCAGGCGCGGCTGACGGGCGTCTTTGCTGACAGCCCCCTTGAACAGCGCAAACAGCGCGCACTTCACCCGCCGCGTGTTCGTGCCCGCGAGATAAACCGACGCGATCAGCGCTTCGGCCGTCTTGGTCAGCCGCTGATAGCGGGGTATCGCCTTTGAGCGCCATTCGCTGACCTGGCCGCCCGTCGCTTGCTGCGCGACCTGGAACGGGCCTGCCCCCTTCGCATCCGCACCATTCTTGCCGACAATGGCAAGGAGTTCACCGACCGCTTGTTCGGCCTGCGCAAACGCAGCCCCACTGGCAAGCACGATTTCGACCAACTCTGCGCCGAACTTGGCATCGACCACCGCCTGGCCCCGCCGCAGCATCCGCAAACCAACGGCATCCCTCTCGGCGATTGCCTGCAATCGCCTGCTGGGCAACGGGTCGAGCGGTTCAACGGCCGCATCGAGGAGGTGTTGCAGGCGCACCAATTTCATTCGGGCGAAGAGTTCGAAACCACGTTGCACCGCTATGTCCTGCTCTACAACCAGCAGCTTCCCCAATCACCCCTTGGCAGCAAGACGCCCTTGCAGGACATGAAGGACTGGCACAAAAAGGCCAGAGCTGTTCAGGAAACAGCCCTACTTCTTTCCGTGATGTGACAGCTAAACTTGAGCTCATGGTGCTTTTGATGAAAACTGATCTTCCAATTGTGGGGCTGCAAGGCCCTCTTGGAAGAGTTACGGCCCAATTCAAACCCCCAACACCATCTCCCGATGCGCGATCCCCGCATCGAAGAACTCCGGGCCAACGGCGGTGAAGCCGAGCGCCTCGTAGAACCCCAAGGCGTGGGTTTGGGCGCAGAGGGTGGCTTTGCGCACGCCGGGCAGGGTGAGGGCGATCTCAACAGCGGCGCGGATCAGGGCGGCGCCGTGGCCATGCCCGCGCGCGGATTTCAGCACGCAGACGCGGCCGATTTTGACGTAGCCTTGGCCGAGGATCAGGCGGGCGGTGCCGATGGGGCCCTCGTCCGCGCTTAGCAGCAGGTGGATGGCGGCCTCGTCCTGATCGTCGACCTCGTCCGCCTCGGACACGCCTTGCTCGTCAATGAAAACCGCGCGGCGCAGGGCGCGGCAGGCGGCGATATCGCGGGTTTGGGTGATGCCTGCGCTCACGCGAAATAGTCGCGCAGCAGGCGGGAATAGATCGCTTTCAGCTGGGAGATCTGGGTGACCTCCACCCGCTCATCGACCTGATGCATTGACTTGCCGACCAGACCAAATTCGACCACCGGGCAGTGATCCTTGACAAACCGCGCATCCGAGGTGCCGCCCGAAGTCGAATACTCCGGCGTGCGCCCGGTTTCGGCCTGAATGGCGCGGGCGATCATCGACGACCATTCGCCGGGCGGGGTCAAAAAGCTGTCGCCCGCGATCTGCAGCGCCAAGTCGATCTGCACGCCGGTCTGCGCCGTCACCGCCTCAGCATGGCTGCGCAGCCAGTCGGAAACGGACTGGCCTGAATGCATGTCGTTGAAACGGATATTCACCGTGGCCGCGCCCTTGGCCGGGATGACATTGGTGGTGGGATTGCCGCAATCGATGGTGGTGATGGCAAGGGTCGAGGCATCGAAATGGTCGTTGCCCTGGTCCAGCGGCTGCGATTCCAGCCGCGTCAGTAGCTGAACCAGCGCCGACATCGGGTTTTTGGCGCGGTGGGGATAGGCGGAATGGCCCTGCACCCCGGCCGCAGTGAACCAGCAGGTCAAGGAGCCGCGACGGCCGATTTTCATCATATCGCCGATCTCGTTGGGCGAGGTCGGCTCGCCCACGAGGCAATGTGTCATCCTTTCGCCGTTGGTGGCCATCCAGTCGAGCAGGGCAACGGTGCCATCGGTGGCCTCGCCCTCCTCATCCCCGGTGATGGTGATGACGATGGCGCCGTCGGGCGGGGTCTGGCGGACAAAGTCGATGGCGGCGGCGGTAAAGGCGGCGACGCCGGATTTCATATCGGTCGCGCCGCGTCCGTACATCCAGCCGTCGATGATCGCCGCGCCAAAGGGGTCTTGGGTCCAGGCACCAGCATCGCCAATCGGGACGACATCGGTATGGCCGTTAAAGCCAAAACTGCGGTTCGCGCCCCGGTTGCCCCAGCGGGCGAAGAGGTTGGCGGTGCCGTTTCGGTCAACGCGCGTGCAGGTGAAACCAGCGGCGGTCAGGTGGGTTTCGAGCAGGACCAGCGCGCCGCCCTCGGTCGGGGTGACGGAGGGGCAGCGGATCAGATCGGCGGTCAGCTGGACGGGGTCGATGGGGGCGGTCATTTGGGGCAGCCTTGTGCTGGGTTCGGGCCTTGGTAGCGGATGATGGGGGTGGGGACAACGGGGAGGTTTACGGGGCAGGAATCGCGGTCTCGGGATGTACCCTGACCTACCGGTCGCTTGCCCATTGTCGCAGTTTGGGTTGGTTTTGGACTGAGGATTGTGGCTCCCTCAGTCTCGCGCGCCGCGGGCAAAAACCGTGCATGATTGCACCACGCTTACAACCCGGCTTTGATGATGTAACGGCCCCCCGACGGCATCAATGTGCCAAGGTGGGTCTGCGAGGATCCGCAAAGGAGAGCGGTCATGTTACTACCACGGTCGTGCTCGACCTAGCGAAGAATGTGTTTCAGGTGCATGGGGCTG
>CAIYZT010000329.1 GCA_903930735.1 uncultured Paracoccaceae bacterium
CCATATGGCCCGCGTGGCCCCCGGCGTTCCGCGCGGTCTGACGACCGAAGCCTATGATCCCGCTCTCAACGCGCCGATCCCGGCAGAAGTCTGCGATCGGCTCCGAGAGATCCCCGATTACGACCGGACACAGTCCAGCTTTATTTCCCATCAGGCCAGCGACCTCGCACGACCGCGCGTTGCCGAACTGAAGGCGCAAGGTGCCTCCATCCTGTGCTGGACCATCCGTTCTCCGAAGGCCGAGGTCGAGGCCCGCACCGTCGCGCAGAACATCACCTTTGAGTCCTACCCCGCCCTCTTCCCGGCTTGACCTCCAGCCCAAACGGCCCAATTCATCTTGACCCAAATATCCTCGGGGGTCCGGGGGTGGAAAACCCCTGGCAGCCGATGACACAGACCGATATCTCCCTGCTCAGCGCCATGGCCGATATCCCCGCCGCCGAGTGGGATGCCCTCGCTTGCCCCGAATCCGCCCGTGGCCGCCCCATCGACCCCTTCACCACCCACCGTTTTCTGCTAGCGCTGGACCAATCCCACTCCACCGGCAAGGGCACCGGCTGGCAGCCCCGCCCCCTGATCCTGCGCCATCAGGGCCACGCCATAGCCGCGCTCCCGCTTTATGTGAAATCCCATTCTCAAGGCGAGTATATCTTTGACCACGGCTGGGCCGAGGCCTTTGATCGTGCGGGCGGCCAGTATTACCCCAAACTGCAGGCCGCCGTGCCCTTTACCCCCGCAACCGGCCGCCGATTTCTTTGCGCGCCGCAGCACCGCTCCGCCCTTCTTGATGCCGCGATTGATCTGACAGCCGGCAATGGCCTGTCCAGCCTGCACATCACCTTTTGCACCGAGGACGAGGCGTCAGCCCTCACCGGCCACCGCGAAACGTTGGCCCGCGTCACCCAGCAATTTCATTGGGAAAATCGCGGCTATGCCAGTTTCGATGCCTTTCTGGCCGATCTGTCCAGCCGCAAGCGCAAGATGATCCACAAGGAACGCGCGACGGCACAGGGCCACGGGTTAGCCATCAAATCCCTGACAGGCAATCAGATCCAGCCTGAGCATATGGCGGCGATGTGGGGGTTTTACCAAGATACCGGCGGGCGCAAATGGGGCACGCCCTATCTGTCGCGCCGGTTTTTCGATCTGATGGTGGAAACCTTGCGCGATGACATCCTGCTGGTCCTCGCCTTCGAAGGCACCCGCCCCGTCGCCGGCGCGCTGAATTTCATCGGCCGCGATACGCTTTTTGGCCGCTATTGGGGATGCGGCGCTGATTATCCCTGCCTGCATTTCGAACTATGCTACTACCGGGCCATCGACTACGCCATCGCCCACTGCCTGCGGGTGGAGGCCGGGGCGCAGGGCGAACATAAACTCGCGCGCGGCTATCTGCCGGTCCCGGTCCATTCGCTGCATTACATCCCCGATCCCGGCTTCCGCAAAGCCATCGCGCGCTATCTGGATCAGGAACGCCGCGCCGTGGACGAGCAGATTGAAGATCTGACCGCCTATGGCCCCTTCCGCAAGGCCGCCCCGCCTGAACCCGAACAAGACTGAAGGATCATCCCCATGCCCAACTCCCTGCTCTCCGAAAAAGACCGTCTCGCCCATCTGCCCGCGCTTGGCGAGACGGGGTGGGGCGCGGTGCCCGGCCGCGACGCGATGCGCAAGGTCTGGAAATTCCGCAATTTCTCCGAAGCTTGGGGCTTCATGGCCCGCGCCGCGCTGGCGGCTGAAAAGCTGAACCATCACCCGGAATGGTCGAACAAATACAATGTGGTGGATGTCACGCTGATCACCCATGATTGCGATGGGTTGTCGGATCTTGATATCGCACTGGCCGTCCAAATGGACAAAATCGCAGGCGCGACTAATGTCGTCCGCGATCACTCCGAGCCGATTTCCTGCCTGTGCGAATCCCGCGCCAAAGCCTGAGCCCTTGGACGCGGGACCGCCTGAGGTCAGATCGCGTCCAGCAGCGCCTCGCCGCCCGAAATCTCGCAGGCGTCTGTTTCGGGGCCCATGTTCAGAACCTTGACGACGCCATCAACGGCATAAAGCGCATAGCGCTTGGAGCGGTCAAAAAAGGCCAGTTTCGGCACCGAATAAGCCACCCCGGCCGCCTTGGTAAAGCTCGCATCGCCGTCTGCCAGAAAGGTGATGCCCTTGGCCGCGGCACCGGTCGCCTCGCCCCAAGCCTTCATCACAAAGGGATCGTTCACCGCGACGCAGATGATCTCGTCCACACCCTTGGCGCGCAGCTTTTCGGCTACGCGCATAAAACTGGGCACATGGCTGGTAGAGCAGGTGCCGGTAAAGGCGCCGGGCAGACCAAAGATCACCACATTGCGGCCCTTCAGCTTGGACGCCATTGAAACAGCCTCGGCTCCTTTATCCCCCATGAACAAAAGGTTGGCATCTGGCAGTGTCGAGCCTACGGAAATCGTCATAATACGTCCCTCCTGCGTTGCGTTTGGTTCCCTGCGGGATATAGGGTTCGCCAAAGCCTTCGACCAGAGGATAGTGCGATGAGCCATGTAATTGTGATCGGTGCCGGGCAGGCTGGGGCGGCTTTGGTGGCCAAACTGCGGGCACTGGGGCATGAGGGACCGATCACTTTGATCGGGGCCGAGGCGCATCCGCCCTATCAGCGCCCGCCTCTGTCCAAGGCCTATCTTTTGGGCGAGATGGAGGCCGAAAGGCTGTGGCTGCGCTCGGCCGATTTTTATGCGGACAACAATATCACCCTGCGACTCGGCCAGCCCGTAGCCGCCATCGACCGCGCGGCAAAAACGGTGACCTTGGGCGATAAGGTGCTGAGCTATTCCGATCTGGTGCTGACAACCGGCTCTTCGCCGCGCACCCTGCCGGGCGCGATCGGCGGTGATCTGGACGGCGTCTACACCGTGCGCAGTCTTGCCGATGTCGATGCGATGCGAGCCGAGTTTATCCCCGGCGCCCGGGTTGTGATCGTGGGCGGCGGCTATATCGGGCTTGAGGCGGCGGCGGTGGCGCGCAAGATGGGGCTGGAAGTGACCGTGTTGGAAATGGCGCCGCGCATCTTGCAGCGCGTGGCTGCGCCCGAGACCAGCGACTTTTTCCGCGCGCTGCATAGCGACCACGGCGTGACGATTCTCGAGGAAACCGGCCTTGACCGCCTGCTGGGCGCGGGCCGGGTGACGGGCGCGCGCCTGAAGGACGGGCGCGAGTTGCCGGCGGATTTTGTGATTGCGGGGGTGGGCATTGTGCCGGGGGTCGCACTGGCGGAAGCGGCAGGTTTGGAGATTGAAAACGGGATCAAGACCGATGCCCATGGCCGCACCTCCGACCCGCATATCTGGTCGGCGGGGGATTGCGCGAGTTTTCCCTATCGGGGCGGGCGGCTGCGGCTGGAATCGGTCGGCAATGCGATTGATCAAGCCGAATTGGTGGCCGAGAATATCATGGGCGCGGGCAAGGACTACGAGGCCAAACCATGGTTCTGGTCCGATCAATATGAGTGCAAGCTGCAGATCGCGGGGCTCAATACCGGCTATGACAACATCATCACGCGCGGACCCGAAGGCCCAGCGGTGTCGTTTTGGTACTTCAAGGGCGACACATTGCTGGCCGTCGATGCGATGAATGATCCGCGCGGCTATATGGTGGGTAAACGGTTGATCGAAAGCGGTAAATCGCCTTCGAAGGCCGCCGTGGCCGATCCCGCCACGGTGCTGAAAGACCTCTTGAAAGCATGAGGATCATCGGGGGCAGCGCGCGCGGGCTGCAGCTGGCGCCGGTCGGCGCGGGCGATGCCGAGGCGCATCTGCGGCCGACCTCGGACCGGGTGCGCGAGGCGATTTTCAACCTGCTGATCAATGGCGGCTACGGCAATCCTTTGGCCGGGGCGCGGGTGCTGGATCTGTTCGCGGGCACCGGCGCGCTGGGGCTGGAGGCGCTGTCGCGCGGCGCGGAATATGCGGCCTTTGTCGATGACGGCGCGGTGGCACGGGGGCTGATCAAACAGAACATCGCCCTGATGCGGGCGGGCGCGCAGGCCGAGATCCTGCGTTTTGATGCGACCAAACTGCCTGACAACCGGGGGCCTGGGTTTACGGTCGCCTTCCTCGATCCGCCCTATGGCAAGGGGCTGGCGGAAATTGCGCTTGGCCGTTGCCTCAAGGGGAATTGGCTGGCGCCGGGGGCGTTGGTTGTCTGGGAAGAGGGCAGCGCTCCGGCCTATTTTCCGGGGTTGGACCGGCTGGACCAGCGCAAATACGGCGATACGGTAGTGACCCTGCTGAAGGTGCCGGAATGATCCCTTCGGCGGTGCTGTTTGACTGTGACGGGGTGGTGGTGGACAGCGAGGGCATCGCCTTTGCGCTTTTGCAGCAAGATCTTGCGCGTGCGGGTCTGGATCTGGACGAGGCCGCGATGCAGCGGCTTTTCCTGGGCGGTACCGTCGCCAGCCTCTACCTGCGCGCCCGCGATCTGGGGGCCGATCTGCCCTTGGATTGGGTGGAGGAGTTTTATGAACGCCTGTACATAAAACTTCGGCAAGGGGTGGACCTTGTGCCGGGGATCGAGGCGGTTCTGGCGCGGCTAAGTGCGGCGGGGGTGCCTGTGGCGATGGGGTCCAACGGGTCAGACGAGAAAATGGCGATCACGCTTGGCCAGCATCCGGGGATTTTGGCGGCTTTTGGCGGGCATCTCTATTCGGGCCAGACATTGGGTGCGCCGAAACCTGCGCCCGACCTTTACTTGCATGCGGCGAGGCGGCTGGGCGTTGACCCGGCGCGGGCGGTGGTGATCGAGGACAGCCCGACGGGCGCGCGCGCGGCCCGGGCGGCGGGAATGCGCTGCTATGGTTATGCGCGGCACGGAAGCGCGGCGTTGGCGGCGGAGGGGGCGGTTTTGTTTACCGATATGGCGGAGTTGCCGGGGCTTTTGGGGGTCTAAGGGACGTCGGCTGCCCGGTGGGGCGCGGACTTTTGGGGGTTTTCCACCCCCAAGCGGGTTTTTTTCAAAAACCCGCTGCCCCCGGAGGATATTTGGGCCACCTTGAAGCCGATGGGGGTGGCTCCTTGGGGGAGGTCACTTGGCGGTTTGGGGCCAGGTGTCGATGACGGCAAGGGCTTCTTCGGCGGTTTCCACGATGCGGAACAGGTCCAGATCCGAGGCGGCGATCACGCCGGCTTCGGCAAGGTGCTGCCAGTCGATGATTCTTTGCCACCAGTCGCGGCCGAAGAGCAGGAAGGGAATCGGCTTCATACGTCCTGTCTGGATCAGGGTGAGGGCTTCGAACATCTCGTCCAGCGTGCCAAAGCCGCCAGGAAAGATGCACAGGGCGCGGGCCCGCATCAGGAAATGCATTTTACGGATCGCGAAGTAGTGGAAGTTGAAGGACAGGTCCGGCGTCACATAGGGATTGGGGGCCTGTTCGTGCGGCAGGACAATGTTGAGCCCGATGGACTGGCCGCCCGCCTCATCCGCGCCGCGGTTTCCCGCCTCCATCACTCCGGGGCCGCCGCCGGTGCAGATCACCCATTCCCGGCCATAAGACAGCAGCGAGCGTTTGGTGATCAGACGGGCGAACGCCCGTGCCTCTTCGTAGTAGCGGGACAGATCGGCGAGCAAAGGGGTCTTGGCATTGGCGCGGTTTTCAGGGGCGGGGATGCGCGCGCCGCCGAACAGGACCACGGTTGAGGTGATGCCGCGCTCGTCCAGGATCATCTGGGGTTTGAGCAGCTCGAGCTGCAGGCGGACCGGGCGCAATTCTTCGCGGGTCATGAAGTCGGGGTCGGCGAAGGCAAGCCTATAGGCAGGCGCGCGGGTTTGCGGGGTGTCGGGCAGGCTTTGGGTGGCGGCGATATCCTGATTGGAATCGCGGAACGGGTGGGGGCGGGGTTCGTCTTTCATCACATCCTGCGGGCTGGACCTTGCGCCCCAGACCTATAGGGTAACGCGCAACAGGGGAAGGCGGTGCAGCATGGATTGGCAGGCGCGGATCGAGGCGGCGGGGCAAAGGGTGGCGGGGCATGTCAGGCAGACGCCGCTTGCGGTGCTGGAGGTGCCGGAGGTGGGGCCCGTCGAGGTGAAGCTGGAGCAGATGCAGCACACGGGCAGTTTCAAGGCGAGGGGGGCGTTTAATGCGCTGTTGTCCGGCTCGGTGCCGGAGGCCGGCGTTGTGGCGGCAAGCGGGGGCAATCACGGCGCGGCGGTCGCCTTTGCGGCGGCGCGGCTGGGTTTGGCGGCGACGATCTATGTGCCTGAGCTTGCGGGTCCGGCGAAGATTGCGCTGATCCGGGCGCAGGGGGCGGAATGCGTTGTGGTGCCGGGCGATTATGCGGTGGCGGCCGAGCAGGCGCAGGGGCATGCTGCCCGTTCGGGAGCGATGCAGGTGCATGCCTATGACGCAGAGGCGACCGTGGCGGGGCAAGGGACGCTGATGCGCGAATGGGAGGCGCAGGGGCTGAGTGCGGATACGGTTCTGATTGCGGTCGGCGGCGGTGGGCTGATTGCGGGGGCTTTGGGCTGGCTCGGCGGGCGGCGCCGCGTTGTGGCGGTCGAGCCGGAGCTTGCGCCGACGCTGAACCGGGCTTTGGCCGAGGGGCCGGAGGCGCAGGTTTCGGTCGGCGGGATTGCGGCGAATGCGCTGGGGGCCCGTCAGATCGGCGGCATCTGCTATGAGCTGGCGCGGGGAAATGTGACCTCGGTTCTGGTGGACGAGGCCGCGATCGTGGCCGCGCAGCGGATGCTTTGGACCAGCCTTCGGCAGTTGGTGGAGCCGGCGGGGGCTGTGGCCTTGGCGGCGCTGATCAGTGGGCGTTATGTGCCGGCGCGCGGCGAGAGGGTGGCGATTTTGGTCTGCGGGGCCAATATTGCGCCGGATCCGTTTGGCGGATAGGCCCTTAGCAGGAAGTGACCCCGCCCCGTTATGGGGCAAGGTCATAAGCGATCAGTACAGCGATGGCGGCCGGCCAATGTCGGCCGTGGTCAGACCCTGGCCGCCGGTGACGCGAGCCAGAACGATATCGCCGGTCATTATGTCGCAGCCGGTGCCATCATCCCAGACCACGATCTGGGGCGTGGTGCCGGGCAGCAGGCTGCCTTCGTCTATCAGGATCGAATCCTCGTCCGGATCAAAATCGGTGTTCAAAGCGGCCTCAAATTCAAAGCCGTAGGCCCAATCCCGCGTCAACACATCAATGCCAAACGTGTCTTCGCCCGCGCCGCCCGTCATATCGGCCCCATTAAGCGCCGTGATCAGATCGTCGCCATAGCCGCCATAAAGCGTGTCGCGGTGAGTGGTTTGTTCGACATTGGGTGCTTGGGTATCGTCTTCGCCGTTGCCGCACCGCGCCCCCGTGACATCTTTTAATCCCACCGTTTAGCCATCACCCCGGCAGAGTCAACAGCAAAGCTTTGCTTTTGCCAACCGAGCCTGCTCTAGCTGCGAGATGAACCTCATCCTGCTAGAAGTTCGCCTTGAACCAGGCCCAAGCCTGTTGTTCTGCCTCATTCACCCCCGGTATTGTGCGGAGCTTTTCTTCCCACGGCAGGACATTGTGGCGAAACTGCCTGAGGCTGTCGCCCGTGACGTCGTTGCGATTGGCATGGCGATAGTAGTCGCTGCCGATCAGCCGTTTGGAATTGGCGCGTTGGTTGGCGTCGCCTCGGGCATGTTTCAGCCGGTGCAGATCGTCCGATTTCACATGATGATGGTGCAAAAGGGCGTTTTCCCAGGTCAGCATGTCATTGACCACCCTGTAGCCCGATCCGCGCTTTCTCATCATGTTTTCGGTCGGCAGTTCGATCCCTTTGGCATTGACGACAACCGGAACCGCGCGGTGGCGGGGAAATTTTGGCGAATGCACGCTCATCATCTTGAAGGCTGCGGGCCGGAACAGCGTCTTGAATGCGGCAAATTCGCCCTTTTCAACATCCGGCATGGTTCCCTCACCGAAGGGAAAGCTTTCAATGATGGAACCGCCGTCCCAGACGCTTTTCCCCGCCGATCCAAAATGCCGCCACATCAGGGCAATGGCATCAACCCCCGGGTAAAGCGCGATCAGGTCATCAATCTTGCGGTTGCCGATGGTGACATTCACATATTCGTCGGCATCAATGTGCAACACCCAGTCGGCGTGTTTTACATGTTTCAGGGCATAGGCGCGCTGCAGCGCCTGTTTCTGGATGCTGCCTGCGTCATAGGGGGGCGGATTGTCGTGGTGTTCCACCGGCGCAAACTTCGACATCGCCTCCAACATGACATCAGTGCCGTCGTCGCAGTCATTGGTAAAGACGATGATCCGGTCGAAACCGACGGCCAAGTGATGCGCCACCCATTCAACAAGGAACAAGGCTTCGTTGCGCATGCAGGCCACAATGATCTTTTCCGCCTTTGCCATTCACGACACCTACTTCGGGATCTTCATTGGAATCTAGCAGAATTCCGCGCGAATGCAGTCGTTTTTTGGCAAGGACGGGCCTGTGGATGGGCCCAGGCAGATTGCGCGGATGGCCTGTAAGCCGGATTCTGTCCAGGGGTTGCCCCCTTGGATGACCATTCCTCTGCCGCACCTGTTACCAGGGCGGTCAAGCTGCCAACCCGGACCTTTGGGCTGAAGCGTCCCTGTGGAGGTCTCCTTCCTTGCGGAAGGACCTTTCCACGCAAGGTCCCTATTCGGCATTGCTCCGGGTTGGGCTTGACATGCCGTCCCGGTTGCCCGGTCCGTGGTGGGCTCTTACCCCACCGTTTCACCATCACCCTGGATCCGTCGGGGCGAACCCCGACACGAAGGCAGTCTCTTCTCTGTGGCGCTTTCCCTGGGGTTACCCCCGCCGGGCATTATATCGTAGACATATATCTCGCCGCCTGTGGCTGACAGCGTGTCTTGTCCGTCGCCGCCATGGATCAGATACTCGCCGCCGGAGGACTGCCCCAGATAATTGAACAAACCGCCAACCGTGATCACGTCATCCCCGGCGCCGCCGTCGATCGTATCGTCGCTGCTGTTGCCGATCAACGTCTTATCGCCCGCGCCGTCTTCGATCACGGTCGTCGCCGGTCCCATCGGCGATCGTGCTGCCCGCATCAAAACTCAAACTATCGTTGCCTGCGCCGCCGTCCATCAGGCTGATGTTCGGCACGGAGTCATAAGTCTGTTGGACATCGAAAATATTGTCGTCACTGGCCCCGCCATAAGAGGTGTCGTTGCCCTCGCCGCCATAAAGGGTATCCGCGCCGTTCCAGCCATGAACCGTATCGCCATCGCCATCGCCGCCGCCGTAAAGCTGATCATAGCCAAAGCCGCCGATAACCGTGTCGGTTCCCGAGCCGCCATAGATCGTGTCATCCCTGGTTTCATTGTCCACGGGATAGATATCCCCACACTCGGCCAGATCATTGCCGTCGTTGCCGTAGATCAGATCATCGCCGCTCGAGCCGGACAGGGTATCACTATCGTCCGAGCCAATGAGGGTCTCGCCCATCAATTCGCCGGGACCATCAGTGCCGCCGCCGTCATCCGCGTCGCCCTCGACTTCGTCGTCAGGCCCGCTCGATGTGTCGAACATCATCGGCAAAAAGGCCAAAGCGCCCAAAATCAGGAAAATAGATATCAAGGCGTGCATCCCTGAAAACATGACAACCAGCAACGGGCAGCAACGGGCAGCAACGGGCAGCGGCCTGATGCGGCACCGTTATTCATGGCGCCAATCCCGGCTGCGGCGTCCCCCAACGTGGCAGTATTAACCCTAACTTGCGGGTGAAATTTGTTCGCTTAAAGCTCGCGGATTCTGCCGCCGCGACCTTTGAGCCCGGAAATCAATCCTTTGCGCCGCAGGTTTTGCCGCGAGGCATCCCGCGTTTCACCACCAATAACTGTTGGCCAAAAGTCGCAAGTTGACTCGGAAGGTCGCCCAAGGCCTAGCAGGCGCTGTGCGGCTGGGGCAGGGTGCGGAGATGGCGCTTCGGTATATCCCCACTCATTTGCGGCACGCAGGGTCGCCCAAACTACAGCATTTCGCGCTGCTGGCCGGGCTCGAAGCGGCGGTGCGCGGGCTCTTGATCTCGACGATCCCGATCGCGGTCTATGATGCCTTTGGCTCGGCCAAGAACCTGTCCACGGTCTATTTCATCGCCGGGGTGGCGACGCTGTTCTGGGGGTTGATGGTGCCGCGGCTAACGCAGATCTGGCCGCGGCGCTGGGTCTATACGGGGGGATGTTTGCTGTATCTGGTGGCGATGGCCCTGTTCATCGTGCAAACGCCTTTGTCGGTTCAGCTGGCGATCTTGATCATGGGGATGGCGACCGTCACCTGCTTTGTCTGTTTCAACGCCTATGTGCTGGACTATGTGGCGCGGGCCGATCTGGGGCGCACTCAAAGCCTGCAGATGGTCTATGCGGCGGCGCCTTGGGCCATCGGGCCGCTGGC
>CAIYZT010000330.1 GCA_903930735.1 uncultured Paracoccaceae bacterium
CACAGCGAGGACGACATTGCGGTGCTGGTCAGCCGCTGCTGGACCCCGTCGCAATAGCTGCGATAGGCGGCTTCGCTGACTTCGATCGTCCGCACCTTGTTTGCGGCAACCGCGTCCAAGGCCTGAAGGATCAAGTGGGTCTGGCATTCGATCATGTGCAGGATGCTGCCCGAGATATTGGTGTTCGGCCCGTACATCAGGAAAAAGTTGGGAAAGCCCGAACCGCAGATGCCCAGATAGGCCTCGGCCCCCTCGTGCCAAACCTTGTGAAAGCGTGCGCCAGACCTTCCGATGACGGTCATTCCGGGCAAATAGCTTGAGGGGTGAAAGCCCGTCGCCAAAACGATGGCATCCACGGCATGGCCATGTCCATTGCCACAGACAACGGCATCCGGCAGGATCTGGTCGACGTGCCCTTCCTCGACATGGACATTGGGGCGTTGCAGCGCGGGGTACCAGTCGTTGGAAAACAGAGTCCGCTTGCAGCCCAAGGGGAAAGGCGGAGTCAGTTTGCGACGCAAATCAGGGTCGGGCACCTGGGCTGCGAGATATTGCAGAAACCGCTCTTGGTCGGCCCTCGTCGCCTCCATGTCGCCCCGGCGGCGGGCGGCATCCTCGAACTCGGCGAAGATGCGGGCGCGGTCGGCGGAGGCATCCTGCGTCTGCAGGGTGGTATGGGCTTTGGGCACGACATAGGGCGGGGTCCGCTGAAAGACCACGAGCTTTTCCGCCGTCTTCGCCAGTTCTGGGACAATCTGGATTGCGCTGGCGCCGGTGCCGATCACGGCGACGCGCCTTCCGGTCAGGTCCACACCCGCGCGCCAGCGGGCCGAATGCAGGATTTCACCCTGAAAACCCTCAAGCCCCGTGATGCTCGGCAGGCTTGGTTCATTGAAAATCCCGATGGCTGAAACGAAAAAGGCGCTTTCGAATTGCTGCCCCTCTGCTGTCTGCAACAGCCAGCGCGCCGAAGGCTCGTCGAAGGCCGCTTCAACCACACGGGCGTTCAGCACCAGATGGCGCGCCAGGTCGTATTTGGCAAAGACCCAGCGAATGTATTGCAGGATCTCGGCATGCGAGGGATAGGCCTTCGACCACGGAAAGCCGGTTTCGAAGGAATAGGAATACAGCACCGCCGGAATGTCGCAGGCACAGCCGGGATAGGTGTTGTCGCGCCAGACCCCGCCGATGTCACTTGCAGCTTCGAGGATCACGAAATCCTCGAAGCCCTTGCGTTTTAGCTGCGCGGCCAAGCAAATCCCGGCAAAGCCGGCGCCGATGATGGCGACTTCGGTCGAGGTGGTCATTGTCTTCTTCCTATTCAGGATTTGGCTGCAGCGGCCTTATCGGCCTTGCGTTCGGACCAAAGCAGGGCGGCGATTGATCCAACGATCAGCACGATCAACAACAGGCTCAGCGGGCGTTGAAGGAATACCAAGGGGTCGCCCCCCGACACACCCATGACCTGCCGGAACCGGCCTTCGAAAAGCGGGCCAAGCACCAGGCCCAGAATGATCGGCATCGGTGCCATCCCGGCGCGTTTGATGATCAGCCCGAGAAAGCCGAAGGCCAGGGCGATCAGCGGGTCGGTGATGCGATAATTCACCGCGAATGTGCCGATCATCACCAGCACCAGCACGCAAACCCCGATCATCCGGTTGTCGATACGCGCCAGTTGCGCGATCCAGCGTGTGCCGAACAAGAGCGTGACAAGGCAGACGACGTTCATCAGGAACAGGCTGATATAAAGGCCCCAGACAAACTCCGGGTGCAATTCAAACAGCATCGGCCCCGGGATGACGTTGTGCACCATGAAGGTGACCAGCATCATCGCCGTCAGCTCCTCGCCCGGAATGCCCAGTGCCAAGAGCGGCACCATGGCTGCCGCAGGGACCGCGCTGATCGAGGCTTCGGTCGCAATCAACCCTTCGGGTGAGCCTTTGCCGAAAGCCTCGGGCGTCTTTGAGCCCTTCTTGGCGGCGGTATAGGACAGGAACTGCGCCAGAAACTCGCCAAGGCCCGGCAGGATTCCCATGATCGTGCCAAGGCCCGTGGAGCGCAAAAGAGTCACGGGATACTTCAGCACTTCGAACAAGCCACGGAACAGCCCGCCCGTGATCTCCATCTTTTCTGTTGGCGGACCGCGACGATCGGCAACCAACTCCAGCGCCTGCGACACGGCGAAAAGCCCAAGGGCGCAGCAGATGATGGTCACACCGCCTTCAAGCCACGTCTGGTCAAAGGTGTAGCGAAAGGTCGAATAGGCCCGCTCTTGCCCGATGCAGCCGATGAAAGCTCCTATGGATACCATGAGCGCCGCCTCGGTCTTGCGCTTGCCATTTGCGGCAACGACAAGGACCAGACCGAACAGGACCACCAGCGCAAACTCGGGTGAGCCGAAGTTCTTGGCCACGGCGGCCAGCTTGGGGCTGAGGAAGACCAGCGCCAGGACGCTGAGGATACCGGCCACGAAGCTGCTGGAATAGGCGATGGACAGGGCGCGCGCGCTTTGGCCCTTCTTGGTCATCGGATAGCCGTCAAATGTGGTCATGACGTTGGCAACCGTGCCAGGCGTGTTGATCAGAATGGCCGGAATGGCCCCCCCGTACCAGGACCCGGCATAGACGCCCAAAAGCAGGGTCAATCCAACCAAGGGCTCCATCCCGAAAGACACGGGCAGCAGAATCGCAATGGCCATACCCGGCCCAAGGCCGGGAATGGCCCCGACGATCAAACCCGTCAGTGCGCCGCCGACCAAGGCCAGCAGCACATAGAGATGCATGATTTCATTCAAGCCCAGCAGAAAGGAATCCATTGTCGCCCCCGCTTAGAAGTAGATTTCAAGGAAATTGCCGATGGCCGCCGGCATGAGGCTCGACAGAAGCGAGGGTGGAAACCAGATGGTCAGCACCAGCCGGAACAGAACGACCAGGATCGCGGTCAGGATCGCGGCATAAAGTGCCGACCGCCCAAGGGCAAAGCCCGAGCGCCAAAGCCCCAGTGTCGAAAAGATCAGCACCGAAAGGCCAAAGCCCACCAGACCCATCAAGAAGATGAAGCCGATGAAGTAGGCGCCGAATTCAAACTGCACGGCTAGGCTTTGCCTCGCGCCCTCGCCCGCCTGACGGCGCAGTTTCAAGTGCAAAAGGCTGGCAAAGATCAGAATGAGCGTCAGCGTCACCCCGGGAAATACCGCCGGATGGCTCCACCAGCCTTGTGCTAGCGGATCGGTTCCCTTTGGCACGGCGGCTTGCCATGGCAAAGACATCAGCAACACGGCTGCCGCCAGAGCCAGAGCGCCGGTCAACCGGCGCCCTGTTCTTGCTTCGGCCGCCGTTATCGGCGCGTCATGCGGCGCCGCTTCGGGCTGGGCCGCGGTCATTACTGCGCCGCCGCCAGGATCTTTTCGACCCGCTGGTAGTACCCGTCAACGAACGCCACCGCATCCGCCCCGGTCTTCATGAACAGCCCCGCGTTGCCTTGAGCGGCAAGGGCCTTAGCTTCCTCGGTCTCAAGCGTCGCCGTAGTGACCTCGATCAGCTTGTCCTTGACCTCCTGCGGCGTCCCGGTCTTCACGAACAGACCAAACCACAGATACAGTGGCTCTGACCCGGTCTGCTCGGCATAGGTGGCCGCATCGGGGGTCATCGGCAGGCGCTGTTCGGTCATCGAGGCAATCGCCTTGACTTCGCCCGAGGTCAGGCAGGGCAGGACGGTCTGAATATTGGTCAGCGCGACATCCGCATCGCCATTCAGCACAGTGCCACAGTTCACCTCATCAAAGGCCGCCGCACCTTTCATTTGCACGCCCAGATCCTTGAAGGTCTGCATGGTAACCAGCGTCGGCAGCGCACCATCCCCGAAATGCCCGAACGAGATCGGGGCGGCTTCGGAATGGGTCTTCAACTCGGCAAAGTTGTTGAAGGGGTTGTCCGACTTGGTGACCAGGATCATCGGATAGCTGAGGAAGATGGCGACAGGCTCGAAGCTGTCTTTCTTCAGCACCTCATGACCACGCAGCGGGTGGACGATCGGCACCGAAAGGGCAAAACCGCCGACAGTTGCGCCATCGGCCGGTTGCTCCAGCACACTGACAGCAGCAACCGAAGCAGCGCCGCCGGGCTTGTCGATCACCGCAGCCGGCACGCCGGTCATCTCGGTCATCTTGTCAGCGATCATCCGCATCAACAGTTCGTCAATGTCGCCGGGCGGAAAGCCGTAGATGAATTTCACCGGGCGGTCGGGGTATTCGGCAAGGGCCGGGGCTGCCAATCCGCTCAGCGTGGCAGCTGTCAGCGCAGCGCCAAGCAGCGTGCGACGAAGAATGCCTTTCATTGTCTTCTCCCTGTTCAGGGCCGCTTTTCTTTCCCGCTTGGGCGGCCTGTTGACGGGCGATGCGGGCATCGCATTCCTGATCCGTGGGTCAGCCTTGCGCGGCGTAATCCACCGGCGTGCCGTGCCATCCGGCCCAGCGTTTTTCCCAATAAAGGTCATGCATCTTGGCCGAGACCGGGCCCGGACCCGACGCATTGCGTTGGCCAAGAACCACACCATCGACGCTGTGCAGCGGCATGACACCGCCCGCGCTGGAGGTGTAGAAAGCCTCATCCGCGTCAAGCAACTCTTGCGCCGTGACCTTACGCACCTCCAAAGGCAGACCCAGTTCGGCGGCAAGATCCATGACACTCAGCCGGGTGATCCCCTCCAGACACCAATCAACCGGGGTAGCCAGCTTGCCATCTTTTACCACGAACAGGTTGGAACCCGGCGCTTCGGTGATGTTGCCTTGCCCATCGGTCAGGATGGACCATTCGGCCCCGCGATCCCCCGCCTCGAACAGCGACAGCGAGAAATCGAGACCCAGCAGGTTTTTCGCCCGCGGATCGACCGAGGTGGGTGGGATGCGGAAGTATTCCTTGCTGATGACCGCGTTGGTGCCGCGCTGCTGGCGTTCATCGTCGGCAATGAAGATATAGGGCAGCACATAGGCGAAGAAGCGGTTGGTAAAGCGGGTGGCGTCGGTCCGGTCCGCGGACCGCATCGGCGTCTTGCCCCGCGTGACGCCCCACCAGACATAGGCGTCCTGCCAACCGGTCAGGGCCACAAGCTGGTTCAATATTTCGGTCAACCGTTCGTCTGAAAAGGGCATCGTAACACGGATGCGCTTGCACGAGGCCGCAAAGCGCTTTTGGTGATCGGCAAGGCGGAAGAACTGCCCCCGGCTGACCGACACCACGTCATAGACCGCATCGCCCCGGTTGAACCCCAGATCGGTGATCGGCACCCCGGCTTCGGCCAAGGGTACGAAGCGGTCGATCACATATGCCGCCCCGCCAGCATAACCGTCCGCCGCAAGCTTCTTGGTGTGCCGGGGGTCCTCGGCCATGATCTGCTGGGCCGCAATCAGCCGTCTCTCCGCAGTTCGGTTCCCGGTACGATCAGAGTCCATCAACTCCCCCTTTGTACAACAATATGGAAATTGATACCCCTTACAGGACTAAAAGCAACTGCAAAAGCGGGCGCGCGGCAAAAATGTAGAACACTACCTAGGATCAGGGTGCATTGACTGCCGATTTCCGGCTTTTATGTGCATCAAAAACCAAGAACTGACACCACATGACGCTTGGATTCCAGCCAAGATCGGGCCTCTTGGTGCCGATTTCACTGAAGTTCACGCCGAAAATGGGCAAGATCACCCACAGCGAGGAAAGGATTCCCGTGAGGTGAGATCAAGAGCGATTGACTCCACACCAACACAGCGCAATAATTGTTGTACAGTTTTGGAAAGCGAGGGCCCCGTGACCGACAGAAGAAAGATTCTCATCGCCGGTGCTGGTCTGGGTGGACTTGCTGCTGCAGCAGGGCTTTTGCGGGCCGGGCATGACGTGCAGGTCTTCGAACAGGCGCCCGCCTTGGGCGAGGTCGGGGCAGGCATCCAGCTGAGCGCAAATGCCAGCCGCGTCCTGATCGACCTTGGCCTGAAGCAGGCCATCGAGGCCGTCGCCGTCCGCCCATTGCGCACCGAATTTCGCCTGCATGACACGGCCGAGATCGTCAACGTGATCCCGCTGGGCGAGGCGCATGAAACCCGCTTCGGGACGCCATACTACCACATCTACCGGCCCGATCTTCACAACATTCTAGTCGATGCGGTCAGCAAAGCCTCGCCAAACTCCATCCACCTGAACGCCGGCGTGCGCGGCTATGCCGAGGACGCCGATGGTGTGACGCTGACGCTTGCGGACGGGCGCAGCTTCCGGGGCGATCTCTTGATCGCGGGCGATGGCATCAAGTCGGTGGTCCGGGCGCAGATGCATGGCGACGAACCGGCCAACTTCACCGGCAACGTCGCTTGGCGGGTGATGGTGCCGCGCAACCGGCTGCCGGAAAACTTCATGGACCGCATCTTCATCAACTGGATGGGCCCCAAGAAGCACATGGTGGTCTATTGGGTGCGGGGCGGCGAGCTTCTGAACTTCGTCGGTTGCGTCGAAAAGCCCGAATGGCGCGAGACCGGTTGGGCGGTGCGCGCGCCCTGGCAGGACTTGAAGGACGATTACGCCCGTTGGCACCCTGATGTGCAGACCATGATCGATGCCGCCGACCGCGAGGCCTGCTATTGCTGGGCCCTGAACAACCGTCCCCGCCTGCCCTATTGGAGCACGGGCCGCGTCACGCTTCTGGGCGACGCTGCCCACCCCACCCTGCCCTACATGGCACAGGGGGCGGTCATGGCGATCGAGGACGGTGCGGTGCTGCGCCGCGCCCTTGAACAGGCCGACATCCCCACAGCGCTGAAGCTTTACGAGGCGGCTCGCATCGACCGCACCGCGCGGATCGTCGACGAATCCACCGAACACGCGAAGCTTTACCACCACGACACGGCGCAGGCCTTCCGCGACGCTTTCGCCGCCATGGACCCGGCCAAGGACCGGGGTCTTTGGCTTTACAACTACGATCCGCTGACCGTCCCGCTGGGTTGACCCGGCCCCAACGATAGGAACGCACATGTCCTTTGAAAAACCCGCCGACACGCCCGAACGCAGCGCCTTTTACAAGGCCATCGAGCCTGAGGGCCTGTCCGCCCTCTGGGCCGTCATGGGCAACATCATCACCCCCACGCCGAAAAGCCCCTGCGTGCCGCACATCTGGCGCTATGACAGCATCCGCGCCCGACTGCTGGAGGCGTCCGCCCTTATCACCGCAAAAGAGGCCGAACGCCGCGTGCTGATCCTGGAAAACCCGGGGATGCGCGGCCAGTCCAAGATCACCACCTCGCTGTATTGCGGTGTCCAGCTGGTGATGCCGGGCGAGGTTGCCCCGGCGCACCGCCACAGCCAATCGGCCCTGCGCTTCGTGCTGGAATCGTCCGGCGCTCAAACCGTCGTCGGCGGCGAGCGGACCGAGATGCGCATAGGCGATTTCATCATCACCCCGCATTGGCAGTGGCATGACCACGGCAACGACAGCGATCAGCCGATCTTCTGGCTGGACGTGCTGGACATCCCGATCGTGCAGTTCCTGGACGCCTCCTTTGCAGAAGGCATGGGCGCAGATCAGCAAAAGCTGTCACGCAGCGAGGGCGACAGCCTGGCGCGCTATGGCGCCAACATGCTGCCGCTGGGCTACGAAAAACACACCCCTGCCTCGCCGATCTTCAATTACCCCTACGACCGTTCGCGTGCAGCACTTGAGGCGATGCGCCACCAAAACGAATGGGACCCCTGCCACGGTCTGCGGATGCGCTACATCAACCCGGTCAACGGGGATTGGGCCATGCCCTCCATCGGCACGACCTTGCAGCTTTTGCCCAAGGGCTTCGACACCCAGGCCTATCGGTCCACCGATGCCACGGGCTTTGTAGCCGTCGAAGGGCGCGGCCATTCCATCGTGGCGGGCCAGCGCATCGACTGGCGTCCGCGCGATGTGTTCATCGTCCCCTCCTGGCACGAAGTCACCCATCACCCGGCCGAAGATTCAGTCCTGTTCGCCTTCTCGGACCGGCCCATTCAAGAAAAACTTGGCCTACACCGCGAACAGCGCGGCAATCACTAGAGGCACCATGACCGATTTCATCATTCCCGCCCCGCCACAGGCGTCTGTTGCCGTTGCAGGCAGCGTCCAACGTTTCCCGGTCCGGCGCATCTTTTGCGTTGGGCGCAACTACGCCGCCCATGCCCGCGAGATGGGCAAGGACCCCGACCGCGACCCGCCCTTCTTCTTCACCAAACCCGCAGATGCGGTGGTGGACAATGGCGTGACCGTGCCCTACCCGCCTCTGACGCAGGATTTCCACTATGAAATCGAGCTGGTGGTGGCCATCGGCGAGGGCGGGGTGAACATTCCGCAGGATGCGGTGATGGACCACATCTGGGGCGCCACCGTCGGCAACGACCTGACCCGCCGCGACCTGCAACTGGCCGCCCGCGAACAGGGTCGCCCCTGGGACTGGGGCAAGGCCTTTGACAGATCCGCTGTCATCGCCCCGCTTGTGCCGATGCACAGCGTCGGGTCACTGGACGCAGGCCGTATCTGGCTGGCCGTCAATGGCAACACTCAGCAAGAGGCTGACCTGTCGCAACTGATCTGGTCGGTCCGCGAAATCATCGCGATCCTGTCGCAGTCCATGCGGCTGGAACCCGGCGATCTGGTGATGACAGGAACCCCAGCCGGGGTTGGCGCCGTTTTGCCGGGCGATGTGATCACCGGGGGCATCGAAGGTCTGGCCGAGATCACCACACCCATCGGACCGGCGATATGACTCCCGTCCTGCACGGGTTTTTCCGCTCCTCCACTTCTTTCCGGGTGCGGGCGGCGCTGAACCTCAAGGGCATTGCCTTTGACCAGGCGACCTATGCCCTGCGCAAGGGCGAAC
>CAIYZT010000331.1 GCA_903930735.1 uncultured Paracoccaceae bacterium
GACCAGCCTGCAACTCAAGTTGATCAAGATCGGCGCTCGTGTGGTGCGCCACGCCCGCGCCATCACCTTCCAACTCGCCGAGGTGGCTGTCACCGGCCCGATGGTGCGCGCCATCCTCGCCGCCATCCGCCGATTACGAACGCCACCCCTCTGCGCGTGACTGCGATCCAGGTTCGAACTGAACGAAAGCGACAGGACAGGTCTGTCCACCACGCAGACCAACGTCACCGTCCGACCAGGATGATCCACCTTCGCGGCACGATCCGCCCAAATCCACCCGCCCAAGCGACCGCCGACACCGCTCGGTGCGAAAAATACTTGTCCAGCGTGCAGATTAAGGCGATCTTGACGTCAGACGGCAGGTTACTTGGAGAATGTCGGAAAAAACCCACCCGCAACTGGTTTAACCCCGGCTTATTTACGGAAATCGGTAGGATTGGTTGCGTTCGTCTGAAAGCGCTGTAGATTCAAGCTTCTAGTGGCAAACTGACGGCAGCATCGGACGCACGCATGGGTGAAACTTTACAGCGGGTCACGCCCAGTTTCAATCGTTCGCTTCGGATTGAGAGCAGGACCGATCGGCTGACCGGCGATCCGGGTGCGGTGGTGCTGAGAGAGGTACTCGAGCGCAGCGGTATCCTTGGCTGGATGACCGCCCGCCTGAAAGACCCGCGCAGCCAGGTGGACGTCAGCCACGACCGCGCCTCGCTCATCCGCACTTGCGTGCTTTTGTCGGCACAGGGTTGGCGGGACCACGACGATGCCGACGCGCTGCGCCATGACCCTGCCTTCCGGTTGGCGGCGAGTTCCGCGGCGGGGCTCACCCCACTCGGGGGGCCGGGACTGGCCTCGCAACCGACGTTGTCGCGGTTTAGCGCGCTGATGGCGGAGCCGGCCAACCTCAAAGTCCTGCGCGAGGCGGTGCTGGAACTTGCCGGCTGTGGCATCAGGGCCGAGCGGCGCGGCAAAAAGTTGCCATGCGTGACGCTCGACGTCGACAGTGCCCCCATTGAGGTTCATGGCCACCAGCCGAAGGCGGAGTGGAACGGGCACTACAACGCACGGATCTACCATCCGCTGATCACTTCGATTGCCGAAACCGGCGACATGCTCGACGCCCGGCTGCGCCCCGGCAATGTCGGCACCGCAGACGGCGCGCTCGATGTGATCCTCGACGTCGTGGACCGGGCGCGGAAGACCTTCTGCGACGTGGCCATGGTGCGCATCGATGCGGGCTTGCCTTCGGCAGCCCTGCTGGCGGGCCTTGACGGGCGCGGGATCGACTATGTCTCGCGTCTGCGTGCCAATCTCGTGCTGGACCGGCTGGCGGAACCCTGCATGAAGCGTCCGCCGGGGCGCCGCCCGGCAGAACCGCGGAACTGGCTCTATGAATTGCGATATCAGGCCGACAGCTGGGACAAGCCGCGCCGCGTGATCCTGGTCGTCAAGGAGCGCGCCGACGATCTCCTGCTCGACCGCTTCTTGCTGGTCACCTCGCTCGACTGGACGGCGAAACTGCGCAACGAGGTGCTGGCCCACGACCGCGAACGTGGCAAGGCCGAAGGGCATATGGGCGAGTTGAAAGACGTGCTGGCTCCGGCGCTCTCCTCCACCAATCGGGCAAAGTCGCACTGGCGCGGCAAGAAGCTGAAGTCGAAGACACCGGCCGTGGATGCCTTCGCCTGCAACGAGGTCCGGCTGCTTGTCGCCTGTCTCGCTTACCAGATCATGCCTATCGCCCGCCGCGTTATGGCGAAGGCGACCGGGACGGGCTGGAGCCTGCGCCGCCTGCGAGAGCGGGTGCTCCGGGCCGGTGCTCCGGGCCGGTGCGCGGCTGGTGATCTCGGGGCGCGCAGGATGATGCTGGCGCTGTCCTCAGCTGCGGCACCGTTCTGGTCGATGCTCTGGCCCGGGATCATGGCCCTGCATTGGGCCGATCCGTAGCGGCCTGACGTCGGCCCAGCCTGTGAAACCGAAAAACGCCCGCGGGCGGCCCGCCATCATGCGCAAGAGGCGACCGCCCGCCGCCGGGACCTGCCAAAAACGAACCCGGGGGCGCGACGGCCCCGCCAACCATCGACCGAGGCCGCTCACAGACCCAGAAAACGGCCATCGCGGGCTACGAAACCGACCGGAGCCCCTCTCGGAGAGGGGTTCGATGAATATCCCGGGTTGATGCAGGTTGAAAATATCAAGTTGTAATTTTGCTCCTTCATCGACACACGCACACGGGTCTACC
>CAIYZT010000332.1 GCA_903930735.1 uncultured Paracoccaceae bacterium
ACATCGGCGCGCGCTTTGACGACCGGATCACCGGCCGGGTCAAGGATTTCAGCCCGCATTCGAAGAAGGCGCATATCGACATCGATCCGTCGTCGATCAACAAGGTGATCCGGGTGGATGTGGGGATCGTCGGCGATGTGGCCAATGTGCTCGAGGACGCCCTGCGGATCTGGAAGGCGCGCGGCGCGAAGGCGAACAAGGATGGTCTGGCCAAATGGTGGGCGCAGATCGCCGAATGGCAGGCGGTCAAATGCCTGACCTACAAGAACTCGACCAAGGTCATCAAACCGCAATACGCCCTGCAGCGGCTTGAGGCGCTGACCCGCGGCATGGACCGTTACATCACCACCGAGGTCGGCCAGCACCAGATGTGGGCGGCGCAGTTTCTTGGGTTTGAAGATCCGAACCGCTGGATGACCTCCGGAGGCCTTGGCACGATGGGCTACGGGTTGCCGGCAAGTATCGGCGTGCAGGTGGCGCATCCGGACGCGCTGGTGATCAATGTCGCCGGTGAGGCGTCTTGGCTGATGAACATGCAGGAAATGGGCACGGCGATGCAGTTCCGCACCCCGGTCAAGCAGTTTATCCTGAACAATGAACGTCTGGGCATGGTGCGCCAATGGCAGGAATTGCTGCATGGACAGCGTTACTCCTCGTCCTGGTCCGAGAGCCTGCCCGATTTCGTGAAGCTGGCCGAGGCCTTTGGCTGCAAGGGCATCCGCATCGACGATCCCGCCGATCTGGACGAGGCGATCAAGGAGATGCTGGCCTATGACGGTCCGGTGATTTTCGATTGCCGGGTGGAAAAGCACGAAAACTGCTTTCCGATGATCCCCTCGGGCAAGCCGCATAACGAGATGCTGCTGGGCGACGCCGACACGGCGGGGGCCATCGGCGCCAAGGGGGCGGTGCTGGTTTAGTCGGGCGCGCCCGGGGGCTAGCCTCCGGACCCCTAGTATATTTTTTTCAAGATGAAGGGACAAGCGATGTCCGCACTGAACATCAAAAAAGGCGCCACCAGCCATTCGGCTTATGAGCTGCGCGACCCCAATTCGCAGGTCGAGGAATCCCATACGCTCGCGGTGATTGTCGAAAACGAGCCGGGGGTCCTGGCGCGGGTCATCGGGCTGTTCTCGGGGCGCGGCTATAATATCGACAGCCTGACCGTCGCCGAAGTGGACCATACCGGCCACCGCAGCCGCATCACCGTGGTCACGCGCGGCACACCGCAGGTTATTGACCAAATAGAGGCGCAGCTGCGCCGCATGGTCCCGGTCTACGAAGTGCATGATCTGACCGCCGAGGGCCCATCCGTTCAGCGCGAATTGGCGCTGGTCAAGGTCGCCGGCAAAGGCGATGCGCGGATTGAGGCCCTGCGTCTGGCCGAGATTTTCCGGGCCAATGTCGTGGATTCGACGCTGGAAAGCTTTGTATTCGAGATGACCGGCACCCCCGACAAGATCGACGCCTTCGCCGATCTGATGCGTCCCTTGGGCCTGCGCGAGATTGCCCGCACCGGCGTTGCCGCCCTCGCGCGCGGTGCCTGACCCCATTTTCTGTCCAAAAATATCCCGAGGGTGAGCGGGCGTTTTGCAAAAACGCCGGCGAGGGGGCAGCGCCCCCTTAGCGCCCTTCGAACCGGGGCGCGCGTTTTTCAAGGAAAGCCGCCACCCCTTCGGCCAGATCGCGGGAAGCACCGAGTTGCCCCTGCAACCGCGCCTCCAGCGCCAGTTGCGCAGCAAGGTCATTGTCGGGGCTTGCCCGCAGGGCCTGCTTGACCGCATGCAGCGCCAATCCCGGTCCCCGCGCCAATGCCCGGGCCCGGGCCGCGACATGGGCGGCAAAGCCCTCATCCGGCACCGCCTCCCAGATCATTCCCCATTCTGCCGCCTGATCCGCCATGATCCTTTCGGCAAACAGCGCCGCTCCCATCGCCCGCGCCATGCCCACCTGACGCGGCAACCAATAGGTGCCGCCCGCGTCGGGCATCAGGCCGATGCGGGTAAAAGACTGAATGAAACTGGCACTTTGCGCCGCGATCACCACATCGCAAGCCAGCGCCAGATTGGCCCCTGCCCCTGCCGCGGCGCCATTAACCGCCGCGATCACCGGCAGCGGGCAATCGGTAATGGCGCGGATCAGGGGCACATATTCCTCGTTCAGGATCCGCTCGAAATCGACCGCACCCATCGCCTGCGCGTCGATCAGATCCTGCCCCGAGCAAAAGGCCCGCCCGGCCCCGGTCAACACGATAACCCGCGCCTCACCAGCCGCGCGCCTCAGAGCCGCCAGCAGATCTGTGCGCAGGGCAGAGGACAGGGCGTTCATCACCTCGGGGCGGTTCAGTGTCAGGGTCGCCACGCCTTCGGACAGTGCATAAATCACTGGGTTTTGGGACATCGGACCCTCCTGTTGCGCCAGAATAGCGCTGGGCGCGCGCGCCGTCGCCCCTGACCCCGCGTCACGGCTTTCGGTGCAGAACCTCGGCCAGGGCAGCCTCTTCGTCTGGGCTCAAGGCCTCGGGCGCGGCGGCATTTGCCCGGCGCCGGACCCTCTGCAAGGCCAATCCGCCGCCCAAGAGCAGCATCAAAGGCCCGGCCAGCCAGACCACCAAAGCCGAGCCATCTGCCGGCGGGGTCAGCAGCACATATTCGCCATAGCGTTCAACGATATAGCTGACGGCTTGCCTGTCGCTCTCCCCGGCGCTGAGGCGATCGCGCAGCAAGATCCGCAAATCGCGGGCCAAGGGGGCATCGCTGTCGTCGATATTTTCATTTCGGCAGACAAGACACCGCAGGTCCTTCGAAATCTCGCGTGCCCGCGCCTCGAGCGCAGGGTCGGCGAGCATCTCGGCAGGCTCTACAGCATGGGCACGGTGGGCCAGCCGCATGACCAGCAGCAGGACAAAAAGACCGATGGCGATGCGGCGCATCATCCTTTGCTTGTTCCCAACATTGCCGCCACGGGCACCCGGCCCCTGCCTGCCGCAACGCGGTACCTGCGGTCCGTCAGGCTCAGCAAGCCACCAAAGGCCATCATCAGCGCCCCGCCCCAAAGCCAATTGGCAAAGGGTTTGATATAGCTGCGCACTGCCCAGCCGCCGCCTTCTTGCGGATCGCCAATCACCAGATAGAGATCGCGCCAGAGCCCGTAATCAATCGCGGCCTCGGTCGTGGGCATGCCCGCCACCGGATAAAACCGCTTTTCGGGGTAAAGCCGCACCACCTCGGCCCCATCGCGCGTGACCCGCATTTCCGCCTGAACCGCCGAATAATTGGGCCCCTGGACGTCGTTCACTGCCACCATTTGCACCTCGTAGCCGCCCAAGGCAAAGCTTTCGCCGGCTTTCAGCACCCGGATATCTTCGCTGACCCAGGCCGTCATCGCGGCGGCGGCAAAGATCACCGAACCCATGCCGGCGTGGGCAACAATGCGTCCCCAGTCTGCGCGCGGCAGGCGGGTCAGCCGGGAAAGCCGCCCCGCCAGATCGCCTCGGCCCGTGCGGCCCCATATATCGGCGAGCGCGCCAAAGATGATCCAGGCCCCAAGACCCGCCCCAATCGGCCCCAGCAGCGTGCGACCCGAGGTGACCGCATAGGCCAGCCCGGCTATCGCAATTGCCAGCGCGGCCACCGGCCAAAGACCAAAGGCCGAGCGGTTCAGATCGCCGCGCTTCCAGGCGAGGGTCGAACCGATCGGTAGGATCAGCGCCAGGCCTACGAAAAAAGGCGTGAAGGCGGCGTTGAAAAACGGCTCGCCCACCGAAATCACGCGGTTAAAGGCGAGTTCGGACACCAAGGGCCAGATCGTGCCGATAAAGACCACGAAAGCCGCGACGCAGAGCAGCAGGTTGTTGGCGACCAAGGCCGATTCCCGGCTGATGATCTGAAACACGCCCTTTGCCTCTAGCGCGCCCGCCCGGGCAGCGAAAAGCATCAACGCGCCGCCGACAAAGACCACCAGCAGGAACAGGATCACGACCCCGCGCGAGGGGTCTTCGGCAAAGGCATGGACCGAAGTGATGACGCCAGAACGCACGATAAAGGTGCCGATCAGCGAAAAGCCAAAGGCCATGATGGCCAGCAGAACCGTCCAGGCCTTAAGGCTTTCTCGCTTTTCCACGACGATCGCCGAATGCAGCAGGGCGGTCGCGAAAAGCCAAGGCATCAGCGAGGCGTTTTCAACCGGATCCCAGAACCAGAACCCGCCCCAGCCCAGTTCGTAATAGGCCCACCATGACCCCAGGGCGATGCCGATGGTCAGGAAAATCCAAGCCGCCAGCGTCCAGGGGCGCACCCAGCGGCCCCAGGCGGCATCAACACGCCCCTCCATCAGGGCGGCAACGGCAAAGGAAAAGCTCATCGAGAGGCCGACATAGCCGAGGTAGAGAAAGGGCGGATGAAAGGCGAGGCCGGGGTCTTGCAGCAAAGGATTCAGATCGCCGCCATTCATTGGCGGGCTGGCGAGGCGCAGGAAAGGGTTCGACGTGAACAGCATGAAGGCCAGAAAAGCCGCGCCAAGCGCGCCCTGCACCGCCAGAACCCGCGCCTTCAACCGCAGGGGCAGGCCCTGCCCAAACCACACCGCCGAGGCCGAGAATCCCGCAAGCGCGAGCACCCAAAGCAGCAGCGATCCTTCGTGATTGCCCCAAACCCCGGCGATTTTATACAGCAGGGGTTTCAGCGTATGGGAATTGTTGACCACTAGCGCCAAAGAGAAATCCGAGGTCACAAAGGCCAGCGTCAGCGCGCCAAAAGCGGTGCCGACCAGCACGAATTGCACCACGGCGGCAGGACCCGCGATCCCCATCAGGCGCAGATCGCCCCGCTCAGCGCCCCAAAGCGGCAGCACGGTTTGCACCAAAGCCACCGCCAGCGCGAGGACCAAGGCGAAATGCCCAATCTCTACGATCATCAAAGGTCACCCGTGTTGCCAAGCCTGAGACATTGTAGGCGCATCGGGGCCAGCTTCAACGTCAATCCTCTGTAAGGGGCGCCCCTGCGACGACAAGCCTTTCCCTAAAGCAGATTGCCTTCAATCTGATTCAGATTGAAGGCAATCCAAGACCGGTAAAGTCTGGGAATGTTGCGATTGCTTTTGTTCGGGTGAAGCTGAACAAAAGCAACACGTCCTAGCGCCGCCCGGCCTTGCGCGTCGACAGCAAAAGATTGGTTTCCGAGGTCATCACCCCCTCGATACTGCGGATACGGTGGATGACCTCGTCCAGTTCCAGCAGCGTTTGCGTGGCCAGATCGGCGATCAAATCCCATTTTCCGTTTGTGGAATGCACCGCAATCACCGCCGGAATGCCCGTCAGCCGCGCCATTACCTTTTCGCCGCCGCGCCCCTCGATCCCGATCATCATCAGCCCGCGCACCGGGGCCGCGGTCACATCGCCGCGGGTCAGCACGGTAAACCCCGCGATCTCGCCCCTGGCGAGCAAACGCTCCATCCGCACCCGCACCGTTGCTCGGCTGAGGCCCAGTTTTTCGGCCAGCTCCGACAGCGAGGCCCGCCCGTCCCGGCGCAATTCCGCGATCACCCTATGGTCCGTTTCATCCATTTTGGTCAATCCTTCCGCCGTTTTGTGCAATAGCCTACGCATTACGGATTAAATGAGGATAGGATTCGCCGCAAGTTGCAAAGATTTTGGCGCAAAGAGGAAATCGAAAATGGCAAACTGCATTCTGATCGGCGCCCCGGTGGACGAGGGACAACAGCGCGCGGGCTGTCTTATGGGCCCGGCTGCCTACCGCGTGGCCGGTCTTGCGCGCGAAGTGCGGGGCCTCGGCCACGGCGTTCAGGATTGGGGCGACATGGCCCTGCCCGAGCTTAGCGAAGCGCATTGCGCCAATCCGGTGGTCCATTCCCTGGCTCAGGTGCTGGGTTGGACCCAAGTTCTCGCCGACAAGGTCGATGACGCGCTCTCGCAGGGCGGCATGCCTATCATTCTCGGCGGTGATCATTCGCTGGCGCTCGGCACGGTCACTGGCGCTGCGAACTTTGCCGAACGGACCGGCCGCCCCCTGTTCCTGCTCTGGCTCGACGCGCATAGCGATTTTCATACGCCGATGACCACGACCAGCGGCAATCTGCACGGCACGCCTGTCGCCTATATCGCCGGGCGTGATGGGTTTGAGTGTTTTCCCGCCTTCCCCGCCCCGATCCCGCCGCAACGCATCTGTCTTTACGGCATCCGCTCGGTCGATCCGGCCGAACATGCGGCCCTTTTGAAGGCCGATATCGCCATCAACGACATGCGCGTGCTGGACGAGCGCGGCATCGTCGCCCCCTTGCGCGAGTTTCTGACCGCCGTGCGCGCGGCCGGCGGCATGTTGCATGTCAGCCTCGATGTTGATTTCCTCGACCCTTCGATCGCGCCCGCCGTCGGCACAACGGTTCCGGGCGGCACCACCTTTCGCGAGGCGCATCTGGTGATGGAGCTGTTGCACGAATCCGGACTTGTGACCTCGCTGGATCTGGTGGAACTTAATCCCTTTCTCGATGAGCGCGGCAAAACCGCCAAGCTGATGGTCGATCTGGTCGGCAG
>CAIYZT010000333.1 GCA_903930735.1 uncultured Paracoccaceae bacterium
GCGGCCTTCATTGTCGGATCAAACCCGGGATCGATACGCGCCGGACCATATCCCTGCGCCCGGTTCCAAGTATCAATCTCGCGCAGCTCTGCGGCGAACTCCTCAGGCGACCCGGCCTCCTTCAAGGTCGTGTCGCCCTCACAATAGCTGAAAATCATCAATCGGGTCGGGTTGGCCCATGTCCCGAAGTAAGACGCGTCCTGGGCCGTATCGACTTGCGCCCAGCCCTTCTCGTAGCTGCAGAGCCCGAAATCATACAAGTAGCGATTAGCGGGTGCGAACTCACGGGTGATCTTCATGCCGTCACCGACGATCGCGCCGTGATCGCAATCACGCAGAGGTCGCGGTAGCGCGCCATCGCCTTGGGGCTGGACGAAACCGGGTTGATCTCGAAAGCCAGTAGGGCCGCGATGTCGCCCGCCTCTGCAAGGGCCACGATCTGCGCCAGCTTTGTGCGGAAGCGGGCGTGGGTCGGTTTGGAGAAATCCGGCGCCTGCGGCAGCGCGCCGCTTTGGGCTTGATATCGGATGGCTTGGCGCTTGCCGATCATCGGGGCGGGCGCAGCCTTCGGTTGGTCGACCGGTACCATGATCGGCTCCCCCGCGGGATCGTGGTTGCCGTAGTCCAGCACCAAGGTCAGCCGGGCCTCGGCCTGATCGAAAGTCGCGGCGGTCATGATGGAGGTAAAGGCAAGGGCCGCACGCTCGTCGCCAATCCGTGCCACCAGCAAGCGAGCGAAGTTATCGCCCGCCTTCTTGGCGCTGGTGGCCGGTTCGATTGGAGTTTCGGACATGCGCTGGGCAAGCATGTCGATCTGCGCGGCGGTAAGGGCTTTGGTTTTCATGATCGGGTTCCTTCAGGCGTTGGTGATGTGGGCGGAATGCCCGAGGCTGGTGACCGCGTAGATCATCGTGCGGCCGTCACCGATCGCCGCGCCAAAGGCCTGCGCCTCCGGCAGGGTCGCGAATTGCTCCCGAGTGCGGGTGGCGGGCGTGCGGCCCCGGGCGGCGACAAAGTGCGCAGCGTTCTTCAGGCAGAATTCTTCGTGGGTTGTCAGGGGCTTCATGGCGCTCTCCGTTGCGTTGCGATGGCTGCAGACAGCGCACGGAGTCAAAAGAGAGCAACTCCTAAGTCACTGAATAAATGAGGTTTCGGTCAGAATGGGAGTATCCCGGCGAAGCTATGCCGCGCAGCGCGGGGTCTCGGAAGCTGCGGTCCGAAAAGCCATCGCCACCGGCCGGATCACCACCCTGCCCGATGGCACGATCGATCCCACGCGGGCGGATTCTGAGTGGGGCGCCCAGACCGATCCGGCCAAGCAGCGGGGCCAACATGCCAAGCAGATGGGCGCGGAGACGGCGGCAGGAACGGCCAGGGCGGCGGCCACCAAGCCGGTGCCGCAGGCGGCGATCCGGGCCGTGGCGGACACGTTGCGCGATGCCGGAACCGATCCGGGCAGCCCGGAGGCCACCGGCGGCGAGGTGTCGTTCTTGCGCGCCCGAATGGCGAACGAGGTTCTGAAAACCCAGACCGCCAAGGTCCGGCTGGAAAGGATGAAGGCAGAGGTGATCGACCGGGCCCGCGCGACTGCGATGGTGTTTGATCTGGCGCGGCGCGAGCGGGACGCCTAGCTGAACTGGCCGCCCCGGGTGGCTGCGAACATGGCGGCGGAACTGGGCGTCGATCATGGAGGAAAGCCCCGATCTGCGGGCGCTGGTGGCTAATGTCGATGCCGCGCTTGTGTCGCAAGCTATCGACGTTGCGCAGCGAAAGCGGGAAGCGGATAAACATCATTACCGCCAGGCGGATGATCTCGGGGGACGTTTTGAAGTTACGGAAGGGGCTGGGGCTTTCATCCGACGATCCAGTCTGGACGCCTTGTCGATCTCAACGAACTATTTTTCTGACAGCGCCTCATTGCCGTCCTATGCGGCTGCGACCACAATACCCGAATGATTCTCGCCCACATGAGAGCGTTGTTTGCACACATGTTCGCAGCGATCCTGAACGCTTTCAGGACTAAAATCGATCGGCTATATGTTCAGATATAAGTCCAATCCCAACGTTAGGAAGCTACCGATTAACGCCGTCCGATGCGAGCGGTTAACTGCATCAGTTCGCTCCGGATAGAACAACTTTGCGTATAACGTTTTTCATTGGTTTTGGTTTATTACAAACCTGCGACGGGCACGCTGCGCTACGCAATCGAACAAGAGTTTTCCATAAGCAATGATGGGGGGACACTTGCTCGTATCAGTTGGTCGTCACGGGCTTTGAACGCATGCGGGCGACCGTTTCCCGCTCGGCACGTTTGCAGCGCAGCGGTGGCAGCCCGCGCTCCATTAAGGCCATGTCCTCTAGTACCATATCCCCCATGCGTTTGAATGCGACATCGAGTGCTCCTGCTCGGTGCGCCGATTTGATGAAGTTCTGCACACGTCGAACAGGATGGTCTTTGGGCAGCGGTTCTTCTGGGAAAACATCGCTTGCGGCGACGATGTGGCCGCTTTCGACTGCGGAAATCAACGCTGCAAAATCGACGACATCGGCACGGCTCAGCAATATGAACGCGGCTCCCTTGCGCATCCGGGCAAAACTTTCCCCGTTCAAGAACCCAGCATTTTCGGAGGTTACCGCGGCGACAACGAAAACAAAGTCACTTTGTTCCAAGACTTCGTTCAAAGTTGCCGGGACCACACCATTTTCGCGCAGGATTGAAGCCGGAAGCCATGGATCAAAGGATTTTACCTTCGCCCGGAAGCCCACCAAGAGCCGATTGAGCGCCCTTCCAAGATCGCCGAATCCAATAATCCCGACGTCAGCACCAGAAAGAAGCCGCGCGGCTTTATTGCCGTCGCCGCCCCAGCGTTCCATTCCGACTTCAAAAAGCGCATTGGCGTGACCAATGCCGCGCGCGAGGTCCAGCGCGAGGCCTAATCCCATTTCAGCAACCGGCTCGGCAAAGACCGCCCCGGTGGTTACTACATGCACGCCACGCGCAAAAAGGTGATCGTAGGGCATATTGTTAATCAGGTTGCTTTCCACGTTCAACACACATTTGAGCGATCCCATTCGCTCAAAGAGGTCGAGCGAGATCGGCGGTTGGCCGATGACATATTTGACCCTTGCAAGCGTTTCTTCAGGCAGGGCCCCGAAGTCAATAGATGTCGTTTCGACGACCTCGTAGTTTTCGAAGAGATGCTTTTTTTGTTCTTGCGTGAAAATGATGTCGAGGCTGCGGGGTTCGGGCACGCTTACCACTAGGGTCCGTTCAGATTTATTCATATTGATGGCACTCCCCACCTTAAGCCAAACTGATGATCGTCTTTTGGATATAGATTGATCTATTTTTTTGTTGTGTCCGGCATAGCGGACAAGGCAGTGCGAAACGCGGCAAGCCAAGTTAGCCCGATTTCGGTGTTTCGCGATCGTGGTTTGTATTCAGCGCCAACTATCCCGGTGTATCCTAGTCCGCGTAGCGACTTCATCAGATCCAGGAAGGCTACCTCGCCTTGGTCGGGTTCTCCTCTGCCTGGAACTGCGGCAATCTGGACATGGCCGATCAATGGAAAGAAGTCCCGTAGACGACGGGTCAGGTCACCTTGGCCAACTTGCACATGATAGCAGTCAAACATCAGCTTTAGATTCGGCCTCTGTAACGAATCGATGATTTCTGCGGCATGTTCGATGGTGGACAAGTGGTAATTGGGACAGTCCCGCTGATTGATGGGTTCGATGAGGATCGTCATGCCGTATTGATCGGCCAGATCACTGGCAAATCGCAGGTTGTCGCGAAACGTCTTCTCAGCCTCATGGCCTCCTCCTGTCCTGCCGGCCATCACATGTAGGTTTGCAGCCCCCATTTCTGCTCCGTATTTAAGGCCAACGCGAATGTCGTTTCGGGCCTCGACACGACGATCCGGCATTGCTGCAATGCCGAACTCACCCGACGTTAGATCACCCGGTTTGGTATTCAGTCCAAGCATCGGCAGGTTGACTTCCAAGAGGACCTCTCGCACCTCACTGGCCGGTATGTCATAGGGCCAGTGGCACTCGACCGCGTCAAATCCATCTCGTGCGGCTGCCTTGATACGGTCCAGCAGGCCAAGTTCGCCATAAAGAAACCCTATGTTGGCGGAAAATCGCATCAACTTATGATCCCGCGCTCGCCATCACGCCGCTCTGCCGACAATGCGCGCGACTGCGACCATGCCTGGATCTGCGAGGCCAACTGATTTTTCGGCGAACATCCGGGCGCGTCCAATCAGGTTCGGCCGCATTCTGAAATCTTCGATGGCGCGTTCAGCGGCAGCAGAGCAAAGCAGCTGCAAGTCTTCTGCATCCTGCAGATTAGACACAGCAAGTCGGATCGCCTCAAGGGAATCCAGGGCGGTCTTGTCACCAAGCTTGCTGCGGCCCCTGAGCATCAGGGCGGCGATAATCTTCTCAAGCAACGGTGCCATGTCTTGCACCAGAAGGGTTGGCTTTCCGGCAGTTTCCTGCGCCAGCACCAAGAGGGCGACCGCGAGAAGCGTGCCAAAGCTGGACCCCGAAGCCCGCGCACATGCGCCCGCTGCCGTCTTGAACGCATCCGACGGAAGCGCGGCGGTCCCCAAAAGACCTGCCTTCATCAACGCAGCGCATTTTTGCAAGGTCGCACCCAGATCGCCGTCGCCAAGTTGGCCGTCGAGCGTGTTCAACTCGGGCGCCGATTGCGTCATGCGATCAGCACAATTTCCGAGCCAGGTTTCGATGTCGTCTGCGGTCCAACTCATGCAACGCTCCAGAACGCACAACGCGCGGGCGCTTTCAGATGCTGCTCCAGTTCCGCGTCAAGTTTGATTAGCGATAGAGAGGCGCCCGTCATCTCCATTGATGTGGCGTAACGACCGACCAGCGGCATGATGATTGAGACAGATTTCGCAGCCAGGGCGTTGGCGATGTGCCGATAAAGAATAAACAGCTCTTCATGCGGGGTGGCTCCCAGCGAGTTCACCAGCACCGAGACCCGATCACCCTTAACCAGATCCAGCTCGTCAGACACCCGCTGCAACATCTCCGCCGCAATCTCATCTGCCGGCCGAAGCTTGCCGCGCCAGATGCCAGGCTCACCGTGAATGCCCATGCCCATTTCCAGCTCATCTTCTGCAATCTCGAAGGTGGGTTTGCCTGCTTCAGGGACGGTGCAGGGCCAGAGGGCGACCCCGATTGAGCGACAGGCGTTAGCGGCTTTCTGGGCAATAACGGTCACAGTTGCAAGATCGCCGCCCGACGCCGCTGCCGCCCCGGCAATCTTGAACGGATAGATCATTCCCGCCACACCGCGGCGTTTGTCCCTTTCGGCACTTTGCGCACTGGCCACATCATCTGCGACCAGAACGGTTGTGGAGGCGAGGCCCTCCATCGCCAGCATCTCACCGGCCATGTCGAAATTCATCCGGTCGCCGCCGTAATTGCCGTACAGGCACAAAACCCCAGCGCCGCCATCGGCAATCTTCATCGCGTCCATGCAATCCGCGACACTGGGCCCGGCAAATACATTTCCAACCGAACAGGCGTCCAGAAGGCCCGGCCCGACATATCCGGCAAAGACCGGCAGATGGCCCGAGCCGCCGCCGGAAACGATGCCCACCCGGCCTTTGATCGGCCCACCAGTTCGGTGGATGATCCTGCCCGTATCCCCCGACCGTTGGTAAAACTCGGGATGTGCCAGGCACATTCCATCCAGCGCCTCGTCGGCATAGTTATCGGGGTTATTCAGCAGCTTCTTCATCGCCAATCCTCTCAGGACTGAAGAGTGCCCATCAGCCGCGGCCGATGAAGGGCATCTTGGTTGCCATTATGGTTATGAACTGGACATTGGCTGCTAGCGGCAGCGAGGCCATGTGCCGGACGGCATCGGCAACGATGGCCACGTCGATGACAGGTTCCGGCGCAATCGTCCCATTGGCCTGCGGCATGCCGGTCACCATCGCATCGGTCATCGCCGAGGCCGCATTGCCGATGTCGATCTGACCAACGGCAATGTTGTACTTCCGGCCATCCAAAGCGGCGGATTTTGTAAGGCCCGTCATTGCGTGTTTGGTGGCGGTATAGGGTGCGGAATTCGGGCGCGGAACATGGGCCGAGATCGAGCCGTTGTTGATGATCCGGCCCCCCATCGGGCTTTGCGCTTTCATAATGCGAAACGCGCCCTGAGTGCAAAAGAACGCCCCGGAAAGGTTCGTGCCCACCACTGTTTGCCAGTCCGAGGCCTGCACATCCTCCAGCAAAACGCTCCCCGGCACGCCTGTGCCTGCGTTGTTGAACAAAAGGTCTAACCGCCCCCATCGCTGTTCGATCCGGGAAAACAGGGCCCTGACGGACGTAGCGTCAGATATGTCAACCGAGACGGGCAGGCAGTCTGTCCCGATGAGGGCTGCGGTCTCTTCCAGCTTGTCCATTCGCCGCCCGGCAAGGACCATGCTGAATCCATCGGCGCCAAGCGCGGATGCGACGGCCCGGCCAATGCCGGAGCCCGCGCCGGTGACAAGCGCAACCTTCATGGCTGCTGCCCTTGGCGGACGGTATTTGCATAACCTTCCAGTTTTGCCATGAAGCCGGGCTGTCCGAGCACCGACGTGTTTAGCAATCCTGCCGGGCGCTGCCCTGCTAACACCGACAGAACGGCAGCCACATCGGCAGCGCCAATGCCGGCAAAGCATTGGTCCGTCCAACACAAAGCATGCGGGGTTACGATCACGTTGTCGAGTTGCAGCAGGGGGTCGTCGGCATCGGGGGGTTCTTTTTCAAACACATCCAGCCCGGCGCCGGCGATGCGGTGATCTTGCAAGGCTGCGGTCAAGGCGGCCTGATCCACAATTGGGCCGCGGGCTGTATTGATCAGGTATGAGGTTGGTTTCATCAGGGCGAGCCGGTCGGCATTCACCAGATGATGGGTGACTGGGGTAAGTGGGCAGTTGACGGCCAAAACATCAGATCGGCGAAACAGGGTTTCCAGATCGACCAGTTCGATCCCCAACTCTGCGGCGACCGCGGGGTCGGCAAAGGGGTCATGCGCGATGAATTTCATGCCCAAGGGCTGCACCAACCGAAACATTTCGGCGCCGATATTGCCTATGCCGATGGAACCGAGGATCCGCCCCA
>CAIYZT010000334.1 GCA_903930735.1 uncultured Paracoccaceae bacterium
GATATGACAGAGGGCAAGCTGTACCGCGATACCGAGATCAAGGATAAACTGGCCCAAGCGCAGCCTTACGGCGAATGGGTCGGCAAGATCGTTGATCTGAACGCCTTGCTGCGCGATGTGCCCGAACAGGCGCTGTTTGCCGGCGCCGATCTGCGCAAGCGGCAGATCGCAGCGGGCTATACGGTCGAAGAGTTGGAGCAGGTTCTGGCGCCGATGGCCGAAGACGGCAAGGAAATGATCGCCTCGATGGGCGATGATACGCCCGCCGCCGTTCTGTCCAGCATTTACCGGCCGCTCTCGCATTTCTTTCGCCAGAATTTCAGCCAGGTCACCAACCCGCCGATCGACAGCCTGCGCGAAGGCCGGGTGATGAGCCTCAAGACCCGCTTTGGCAATCTGCGCAACGTGCTGGACGAAAACTCGTCGCAGACCGAGATTTTGGTGCTGGAAAGCCCGTTCCTCGCCAATGCGGAGTTTGACATTCTGGTCAAACGCTTTGGCGAGCAGGTCGCCTTTATCGACTGTACCTTTCCAGCCGATTCCGGCCCCGATGCCCTGCGCAACGGGCTGGAGCGTATCCGCGCCGAGGCCGAGGATGCGGTGCGTTCGGGCGCGGGGCAGTTGGTCCTGTCCGATCAGCATCAGGACGCGGGGCGCGTTGCCATGCCGATGATCCTGGCCACTTCAGCGGTTCATTCCTGGTTGACGCGCAAGGGGTTGCGCACCTTTTGCTCGATCAACGTGCGCTCGGCCGAATGCATCGATCCGCATTACTTTGCCGTGCTGATCGGTTCGGGCGCGACCACGGTCAACGCCTATCTGGCGCAGGATTCCATCGCCGACCGCGTCTCGCGCGGGTTGATCGACGGCTCCTTGCTGGACGCGATGCGCCGCTACCGCGATGCTATCGACGCAGGGCTGCTGAAGATCATGTCGAAGATGGGCATTTCGGTGATTTCCTCCTATCGCGGCGGGCTGAACTTTGAGGCGGTGGGCCTGTCCCGCGCGATGGTGGCGGAGTATTTCCCCGGCATGCAAAGCCGCATCTCGGGGATCGGTCTGGCCGGGTTGCAGATGAAAGTCGAAGAGGTCCATGCCAAGGGCTGGAAGGGCGGCAGCGATGTTTTGCCGATCGGCGGCTTTTACAAGTCGCGCCGGTCGGGCGAAAAGCACGCTTGGGAAGCGCAGACGATGCATATGCTGCAATCGGCCTGCGACCGGGCCAGCTTTGACATCTGGAAGCAGTATTCAGCCGCGATGCGGTCCAATCCGCCGATCCATATCCGCGATCTGCTGGATATCAAATCGCTGGCCAAGCCGGTGCCGATTGAGGAGGTGGAAAGCATCACCTCGATCCGCAAACGGTTCGTGACGCCGGGCATGTCGCTGGGCGCGCTGTCGCCCGAGGCACACAAGACGTTGAATGTGGCGATGAACCGGATCGGGGCCAAGTCCGACAGCGGCGAGGGCGGCGAGGACCCGGCGCATTTCGTGCCCGAGGCCAATGGCGACAATCCAAGCGCCAAGATCAAGCAGGTGGCATCTGGGCGCTTTGGCGTCACCGCCGAATACCTGAACGCTTGTGAGGAATTGGAGATCAAGGTCGCGCAGGGGGCCAAACCCGGCGAGGGAGGCCAGTTGCCCGGCATGAAAGTGACCGCGCTGATTGCGCGTCTGCGCCATTCAACGCCGGGGGTGACGCTGATCAGCCCTCCGCCGCACCATGACATCTATTCGATCGAAGACCTTGCGCAACTGATCTACGACCTCAAGCAGATCAACCCGCGCGCCAAGGTGACTGTCAAGCTGGTCAGCCAATCCGGGGTCGGCACCATCGCCGCCGGTGTGGCCAAGGCCAAGGCCGATATCATTCTGATTTCAGGTCATAATGGCGGCACGGGTGCCTCGCCCGGCACCTCGATCAAATATGCTGGCCTGCCGTGGGAGATGGGCCTGACCGAGGCGCATCAGGTCTTGTCGATGAACAACCTGCGCGAGCGGGTGACTTTGCGCACCGATGGCGGCTTGCGGACGGGCCGCGATGTGGTGATGGCGGCGATGCTGGGGGCCGAGGAATACGGCATCGGCACGGCGGCGCTGATTGCCATGGGCTGCATCATGGTGCGCCAGTGCCAGTCCAACACCTGCCCGGTGGGGGTCTGCACGCAGAATGAGGCCCTGCGCGCCAAATTCACCGGCAATGCCGACAAGGTCGTGAACCTGATCACCTTTTACGCCCAGGAAGTGCGCGAGATTCTGGCGAGTATCGGCGCGCGTTCGATGGATGAAATCATCGGCCGGGCGGATCTGCTGAGCCAGGTCAGCCGCGGCTCGGCGCATCTGGACGATCTGGACCTGAACCCGCTCTTGATCACCGTCGATGCGGCCAACAAGATCACCTATGACCGGTCAAAGCCGCGCAATCATGTGCCCGATACCTTGGATGCCGAGATCATCCGCGACGGCGCGCGCTTTTTTGAGGAGGGCGAAAAGATGCAGCTCTCCTACGCCGTGCGCAACACGCATCGGACCATCGGCGCGCGGGCATCGAGCCTGATTGTCAAGAATTTCGGGATGCGGAACTCGCTGCAGCCCGATCACCTGACGGTCAAGCTTTCGGGGTCATGCGGGCAGTCGCTGGGCGCTTTTGCGGTGCAGGGGCTAAAGCTGGAGGTGATGGGCGACGCCAATGATTATGTAGGCAAGGGCCTGTCGGGCGGCACGATCGTGGTGCGCCCACAGATGTCTTCGCCGCTGACGGCGCGCGAAAACACCATCATCGGCAACACCGTCCTGTACGGTGCGACGGCGGGGTATCTGTATGCCGCGGGCCGGGCGGGCGAGCGGTTTGCAGTCCGCAACTCGGGCGCTTCGGCGGTGATCGAGGGCTGCGGCTCAAACGGCTGTGAATACATGACCGGCGGCGTGGCGGTGATCCTGGGCAGCATCGGGGCCAATTTTGGCGCAGGGATGACTGGGGGGATGGCCTATCTTTATGACCCCGAAGGTCTGGCCGAAGACCATGTGAACCCCGAAAGCCTGCTGACCTGCGCGGTATCGCATCCGCATTGGGAGGCGCAGCTGAAAGGGCTGATCGCCGCACATGTGACAGAGACTGGCAGCCGCCACGGCGCGGCTATTCTGGCAAATTGGGCCGAAGAGCGGGCGAATTTTCTGCAGGTCTGCCCACGCGAGATGCTGGTCCATCTCAAGGCGCCCCTGTCCGAAGAGCTGCAGAAAATGCCGGCGGAATAGCGCGGCGGGCCTCTTGCGGGCGTGCCGTTTTCTGATCCCTATTGTTGCGCCGGGTTCTTGACCCCTGTCGCTTCTTGAGGCCTAAACGCTGTCATGACGAATGCGAAGAAACCTGCGAGCCGGAAGAAACCTGTAGCCGGGCCAGAGGGCATTTTCCCAAGGCTTTGGCAAAGGGTCAGTTGGCTTTCGGTGCGCTGGTGGGCCGCGCGGATTCTGGCCGGGATCACCGCGCTTTATGCTGCCTTGATCGTCGTTTTCGCCTTCGTGCCGCCGCCGATCAACTTTTACCAGATCGGCGAGGCTTGGCGGCTGGGCGGGATTGAAAAGGACTGGGTCGGCTGGGACGAGATTGCGCCCGAAATTGCGCTGTCGGTCGTGGCGGCCGAAGATGCAAATTATTGCCTGCACTGGGGCTTTGATATGGCCGCAATCCGGGTGGCGATTGAAGAGGGCGAGGGGCGCGGCGCCTCTACCCTGTCGCAGCAAATGGTCAAGAACACCTTTCTATGGCACGGGCGCAATTGGCTGCGCAAAGCGGCCGAGGCGGCGCTGACCCCGGTGGTCGAAGTGGTCTGGACCAAGCGGCGGATCTTGCATGTCTATTTGAACACCGTGGAATTCGACGAAGGCATCTTTGGCGTTCAGGCCGCCGCCCAGCATTATTTTGGCGTCGATGCCCGCGATCTTAGCGCGCTGCAATCCGCGCGGCTGGCGGCGGTGCTGCCCGATCCCAAAGGCCGCGATGCGGCCGAGCCTTCCAGCTTTGTGCGCAGCCGGACAAAGTCGATCATGGCCGGGGCGGAAACCATTGCGGCCGACGGCCGCGCCGACTGTTTCGCGCCACAGGATTGACCCCCGCGCCCGGTCAGGGCATTGAAGAAGAAACCTATAACCGCAAGTGCCCGATGATCAGACTCTACCATTTTCCGCTATCGCCTTTTTGCCGCAAGGTGCGCCTGACGCTGGCTGAGAAAAAGCTGGAAGTCGAACTGGTCGAAGAGCGCTATTGGGAACCCACCCCTGATTTTTTGCGCCGCAACCCGGCTGGTAAAGTGCCGATCCTGAAAATAGACGCCCGCATCTTCAGCGAAAGCCAGGCGATCTGCGAGTATCTCGAAGAGGCCTATCCGACCCCCGCCCTGATGCCGCGCGATGCGGATGCAAAATACGAAGTGCGCCGGCTATGTGCCTGGTTTGATGACAAATTTCAGGCCGAAGTTACCTCGAAGCTGCTGTATGAGCGGGTGAGCAAAAAGGTCATGGGGCGCGGCTATCCGGATTCGAAAGCGGTGAAATCGGGGGCGATGGCGATCAAGTATCATCTGGATTATCTGGCCTGGCTTTTGGATCAGCGGCGCTGGCTGGCGGGGGATGTGATGACACTGGCGGATTTCACCGCGGCGGCGCATCTTTCCTGTCTGGATTATATCTCGGATGTGGATTGGAACCGGCATGGGGCGGTCAAGGATTGGTATGCCAAGATCAAATCGCGACCCTCGTTCCGCACGCTTCTGGCTGATCAGATCTCGGGTTTCCCGCCGCCGGCGCATTATGCCAATCTTGATTTCTGATCCGAAACCCCGGGGGCGCTGTCCCGACCTGATCGGCAATAGCGGATCGGGTGGGGACCACGGGATTTTTGTGTAAGATGAAGGCGCTTTTGGTTCAGCGGGCTTTGGATGAGGGCTTTTCCAAGTTGCGGATATGCGCGCCAGAGGTGGTGCCTGAGGCGGCGGCGCGGTTACAGGAGTTTCTGGCCGAGGGGCGGCACGGACAGATGGCGTGGATGGCGGCGCGTGCGGAATGGCGGGGCGATCCCTGCGCGCTCTGGCCGCAGGCGCGTTCGGTGATCATGCTGGCCGAGGCCTATACGCCGCAGAGCGATCCGATGGCGGGTCTGGCGCAGAAGGATCGGGGGGTGGTCTCGGTCTATGCGCAGGGCAAGGATTATCATGATCTGGTCAAGCGGCGGCTGAAACGGTTGGGGCGCTGGCTGCTGGATGAGGCGGCGCGGCAAGGCCAGTCGGGCGAGATCAAGGTTTTCGTCGATACCGCGCCGGTGATGGAAAAGCCTTTGGGGCAGGCGGCGGGTCTGGGCTGGCAGGGCAAGCATACTAATCTTTTATCGCGCGATCTGGGGAGCTGGTTTTTTCTGGGGGCGATTTTCACCACACTGGATCTGCCCAAAGATGCGCCCGAGATCAGCCATTGCGGCAGTTGCACCGCTTGTATGGATATCTGCCCGACCAATGCCTTTCCCGCGCCCTATCAGTTGGATGCGCGGCGCTGCATTTCCTATCTGACCATTGAACACAAAGGACCGGTCGATCCGACCTTGCGCCCCCTGATGGGCAACCGGATCTTTGGCTGCGATGATTGCCTCGCCGTCTGCCCTTGGAACAAATTCGCGGCTGAGGCGCGCGAGATTGGCTATCAGGCCCGCGTCGGGTTGCCGGAACTGGCCGATCTGGCGGGGCTGGATGATACCGCGTTTCGGGAGCGGTTCGCCGGCAGTCCGATCAAGCGCATCGGGCGCGACCGGATGGTGCGCAATGTGCTTTATGCGATCGGAAACTCCGGTATGGCCAGCCTTGCGCCGGTCGCGGCAAGGCTGATCGGCGATCCGGACGCAGCGGTTGCAGATGCCGCGCGCTGGGCTCTGGCCCGGATAGGGGACGCGCCTGTTTAGGACAGAACCAGCTCTTCTTCGAGGAAGGCCACAATCTGCGAGACGGCGACGTCATCGACATAGGCACCATCAATGATGAACAGCTTTTCAAACGGCAGGCCCTTGCGCCCGACGGCGGTTTCCAAGGCGACGGCGAATTGGACGACGTCGATGGATTCAAACGCCAGATCGCCCAGCAGCGTGGTCGCGGCGTTCATCCCGCCTTCCAGTTCCATATCCCAATCGCGAACGGTGTCCTCAAGAACACCAATAACCATTGCCAACAAATTTTCTTTGCTCATTTCAGTCAAAGCCTTTTCCTTCTGAACGCATTTTCACAGCAAACGGGGTCGGGCCAAGCGATGATCAGGCTTCAACTTGACCGCAGATAGCAAATTACCAAGGGGACAGACAAGAACCGGCGTGTAGTGGCGGCTGCGGAAGTCGTAAACCTTTGGCAGAAAGTCATTCAGAAACGCCAAAAAAACGTTTACCGGACATAGTGGCACAAAAACCGGGCAATCAGATCTTCGAGAGAGCCTGTCAGCGGCTCCTGATCCGGGCGCTCGGGCCAGCCATGCGCGGTCTCGTGCAAAATGACCTGCCAGACATCCGCCGCGCCTGACCAGACCCGGATTTCGACCGGGCGCAGGCCAAAATACCGGACCTTGCGGCGCGGCATGACCCCGGTCGCGCGGTTGCGCCGCAGCCAGAAGGCCAGCGTATCATCGGCCGACAGAACCTCGCCGCCGGGGGTTTCGTTGTCGATTTTCAACATTTCCCCGCCGCCCCATGGGATGATCGCATCCACAGGGGAGGCGGCGATCAGCACCGGAACCGGATCGCCGGCCGGCGCTTCGTGGAGAAAATCGGCGGGCATCGGGGCCATGATCATGGCCAGCGCCTTGGCCGCAGGCTGCAATTCGCAGGCCAGCCTTTGGGCAAACATGCCGCCGTTGGACAGACCGACCAGCCCCAGTGGCATTGGTCCGGCATTGCGGATCAGGTGCTGCACAAATTCCAGATCATCGGCCCAACCCTCTTCCAAGGCCGCACGTCCGTCGCACCAATGCCCCTTGGCTTGTGCAAAGACCGAACCATAGCCCAAGGCATGCAAGGCATCGGCAAGGCCAGAGCGGGTGGCGAAGAGGGGGGCGTGGCCGGTGCCGCCGTGGAAGCCTAGGAAAAGCGCCGGATTTTGCGCCGCAGCACCGCCGACCGGGGCGGCCAGACTATGGGCGACGCGCAGCCCAGCCTCGGTCAGCATCGCCAGCGGTTCAAGATCGTCGGGCAGGTCAGGGGCGCGCATCTCAGGCTTCCGTTTTGGCAGCAATGCGCTGACCCAGCCATACCTCTAGTCCGCCATCGGGATTGTCAACATAGCCCCAGGCCCCCGCCGCATCCTTGACCGCCACGCGCGGTCCAAAGACATTCGCGGTTCCAACCCAAAGCCCCATTGGCGTCGACAGAAGGTTCCGGATCCCCCAGTTATAAGGATTGTCAAAACCGCGCCGGTCCACCGGCACCCAATTTTCGCCATCCGCGCTGCGCCACAGATCCGCGCCGCCCTCGGCCGCGATCATCTTGTCCGCGCCGACGATCGAGACGATCTTGCGCACCCGCTCCGGCGCATCGGCCAGCGTCGCCCATTTCAAGGTCACGGTCCAATCATAGCTGCCGACGTAGAGCCAGCCGTCATGCTCGGTCATCGCCCACATGTAGCCGTTGAAGAACTGGCCGTAGCCCGCACGCAGTCCCGAAAGCGGCTCGCGGTCGGCATCGTCCCGGTCGCCCACGATCACATCCCATGTGTCATCGGAATTGACGCGCAGCACCTCGGCCGCAGCCGGCCCCACATTATTGACCCGGTCAAAGCCGCCGCCTTGAATGCCGGTGCCGATGTAGAGCGCGCCCTTAAAGCCAGTCATGCAGGCCACCGCCTGATTAAGCGGGCCGCGCCCGGCGCCGTCTGCGATGATCTGGCGCCAGTGATAGGGGGCAGGGCCAATCCCATCGGTGGCCCAGACTTGCAGGCCGTTCAGATTGATCGTGCCCGCGTAAAGCGTATCGCCCACGGCTGCCAGACTGAAGATGCCCATATTCGCCGGATCGCCAAAGCCGGGGATATTGACCTCTTCCCACGTATCGCTGGCCGGATTGGCCGCCGCAAAGACGATTGGCAGGCCGGCCGAGTTCTGCTGGCCCCCATCGGTCCCGCGCCGCGCGGTCGGGGCAAAATGCATCCGCCCCTTGAACGCGGTCAGGCTGCGCGTGGTCGAAATCGGTGGATCGATGATCCCGTATTTGGTGACCGGCTCAAAAATACGGCCATCCGTGGTCTTCAGGATCAGCCCACCCGGCGCGCGCCCCGGCGCCCAGGTGGCGATATACAGCGCAGGCTCGGCATCGCCGGGCGCCTGATAAATCTCCATCGAGCGGTAGCCGATTTCGCGCGCCACCATCGCGCCGCCCGTGCCTTCTACCTCGGGCGCGCGAAAAACCCGCTCCCAAGCGTTGCTCGCAGGGTCAAAACACCAGATCTGCGCGTGAAAATCCAGTCTATAGAGCCCGTCGCGGTCATCGGGGCATTCCACCGGCCACGTATGCAACGGCAATTGCGCAAAGGCCGCCTGCAGTTTCAGCATGCACATATTCGAACGGGTGGTGCCCATATAGAGCTTTCCCTTGAACCAAGCCATTGAATGGGCATAGGAATTATGCCCATCTCCAAAGCCGGCCTTGCCGAGGCAGGTGAAATCCTGCCGTCTCAGCCCCGGTTTGGGGGCCGGATCGGGAAAACTGGTCAAGGGTTTGGGATGCTCGGTCATACCGGATGGACGGCGGTTTTGACTTTGCGAACCCGCAGCGGCACGGGGGCCACGACCGGGTTCAAAAGGAAGGTGTCACGGGGCAGGGTCACCAGATAGGCGATGAAACTGGCCACCCGTTCGGGCGTCAGCATCAAGCGCGGCTTCAGGGCCAGACCGCCAGATTGCTCCCAAATCCCGGTGTCCACGGCATCCGGCAACAAGCATTGCACGCGCACGCCTTCGCGCTGAACCTCTTCGGCAAGCGATTCCGACAGGCCGACAATCCCGAACTTGGATGCCGCATAAGCGCCGTCAAAGGCGCGTCCCTGTTTTCCCGAAACCGAAGAGATGTTCACAATATCGCCGGTCTTTTGGGCCAGCATTGCCGGCAGCACCGCGCGGTTTGACAAAAAGGTGCCGGTCAGATTGACGTCCAGTACACGCTTCCAATCGGCAAATGCGGTATCGGCCACCATTTGCGGCGTGCCCGAGGTGCGCAGAATCCCGGCCCCGGCGATCAGAATATCGATCCTTCCATGCCGCTCCATCGCCGCCTCGGCCATCGCCGCCATATCGGTTTCGAAGGTGACATCGCACGGCAGGGCCAGTGCGCCCTTGCCAATCTCGGCCGCCAAGGCCTGCAGTGGCTCTGCCGAACGGTCCACCAGCACCAGTTTTGCGCCGCGCCCGGCCATAAGCCGCGCGGTTGCCGCCCCGATGCCGCCGGCAGCGCCGGTGATGATGACGACCTTTTCGTTCAGCACATCGTCCATTCCAGACTCCAAATTCCTAGATATCAGGCCTGCGCAGCGCGCGCGGCACCGGCAGAACGTGCGGGTCGGGCACAAAAACATCTTGCCCCAGATCAACCAGACCCAAAAGGGCCGTTGCAAAGTTTTCCGGACTCATCGAGCCGCCAAAAGCCGCCCCCAGCGCTGTCCCTGCGATCAGCGGCGTCTCGACCGTGCCGGGCAGAAAGGTGCGCACGCGGATGCCCTCTTCGGCCATCTCGGATGCCAGCGCATGGCCATAGGCGGTCAGAGCGAATTTTGTCGCACTATAGGCGAGCGCCAGGGCCTGGCCTTTTTGACCCTGCGGCGTGATTGCCGAACCAATGTTCACAATATCGCCGTCCCCAGCCTCACGCATCAGCGGCAGCACCGCCTGATTAGCCAGAAAAACGCCGTGCAGGTTCACATCCACCATCGCTTGCCAATCGGTCAGCGGCAGATCGCGTGTGCGGGGGGGCAGGGTATTCTCGCTGCCCGCCCGGCCCAGAACCGCGCAGGCAATCAGCAGATCCACGCGGCCGATGGCTTGCAGATGCGCGCTGAGTTTCGCCATATCGCTGGGTGAGGCCACATCAAGGGACAAAACATGATGGCCCGGCCCAAGCTCGGCCTCAAGGTCGGCCAAACGGGCCGGATTGCGGCCAATGCCGACGACGGTGTCGCCGCGCCGCGCCAAGGCAATCGCCAGCGCCCGCCCGATCCCCGAGGTCGCGCCGGTCACGACGGCAACCCGCCCGCTGATCTGCGACATCAAACGGCCTGCGCCTGTCCGCGGGCCGCCCGCGCCGCCAGGAACCGGGCCAGTAGCCGGCGCCGATCCGCGGTTTGCGGTGCGTCGACGCTGGAGATAAAGGTGTTGACCGCGCGGCTGAACATGCGCGGCTTGACGACCGGAAAGAAATGCCCGGCCTCGGGAACCACGATCCGCCGCGCGCCCGGAATGGCATCCAGCAGCCCATCCGAGGTCGCAAGGCAATGCGATTTTGCCCCGTACAGCAGCAGCGTCGGCATGGTCAGCCGCGCCAGAGCCCGCGCCGAAAGCTCGGATTCGTCCTGCAACTCGGTCGAGGCGGTGGTGGAGTCCAAAAGGGCCTGCCAGCGCTGCCCAGAGCGCGCGCCCATCTGCCGCGAGCGCAGGTTGATGCGCCGCACCTCTTGACCGGCGGGCTGAACCAGCCGGGTCACATTCTGCGCGACAAAGGTCTCTTCGCCCATCGCGTTGATCAGTCCCGGCTGCGCAAGGGGCGATGGTACGCCCGCACCGCGCGGCCCCAGTTGCGCGAGCACGCGAAAATCCATCTCGGCCTCGTCCGAAGGGAAGTTCTCGACGCCCTGGCGGGCCAGTTCGGCCTTCCAGGCGGGCCAATGTGGCCAATCGACCAAGCGCATCATCGGCTGCAACGCCTGCAATTGGGTATCGGCGATGGTCAGGCTGGCCACGCGCTCCGGGTTTTTTAGGGCAAAGGCCAAGGCAACCCGTGCACCATGGCTATGCCCGACGATATGTGCCCGCGGCTGGCCAAGTTCGGTCAATAGCTGGCCAAGGTCCTCGGCAAGTTGGCCCAGTAAATAGCCAGACTGCGGCATCGAGCTGGCGCCATGACCGCGCAGGTCATGCATCAGCACAGGCCGATCCGACCCCATATGGCGCGACGCGCCCAGATACCAAAACGCAAGATTTGCCCCAAGCCCATGAATAAGGGCAACCGGCACCGACCCGGGCCCCATATCCGGGCCCAGCGTCTGATAATTGATCTTTAAATCGTTGCGGGTCATGACGGGCATGACTGGCACTTCCTTTTATGCGGGGTGGCGAGCCACCAGTTCAATCCATGTAACCAAGTTGTTTCATCTGACGCAGCAATGCTTCGCGATCTTCTTCGGACACTTCTTCGTGATCGGTATCGACCGTGGCCATGGTGAACCCACCCGTGGTAGCCGAAATTCCGTCGTCCAAGGCTTCCGTGGGCAGCCGACCTTCCAGATCACGCGGCACCGGTACCCCAAGAAGGGTCAACATCAGCGGGGCCATGTCAAGAATGTTCAGCGCATCCAGCGAAACACCGCTGCGGAACATCGGACCAAAGCCCACGAAAATTCCGGCTGGGTTGTGCGTACCATCCGCCAACTCGCGTTGCACAACTACCTGGTCTTGCGCGAGGATCGACACAAATCCGCCGTCGCGCAGTTTCAAGGTGATGTCGGGGCAAGGCTCGACAAAACTTTTGCCGCGCAATTTGTTCAAAGTGGCGTCCAGAAACACCGGTTTGCCGTCGCGCGGATCGCGGAAGTCCAGCAGTTGCTTGCGCATCGTCAGCACGGTTTCCAGGTAATCATCGGGTTTGACGCCGATGCCATTGCCCATATCCGGCTTCAGGTAAATCCCGTTCGAGCTGGGCGTCGGGCAAAAAGCCACCGATTTGCGCCAGTCGATCATGCCCAGATGATCCTTGATCTTGTCGGCGGTCAAAGAGCCTTTGGTATCGGCGACCGAGTTCTTGCTCCATACCAGATAGCCGTTTTGCGACAGCCATTCGTTGATATAGACGATTTCGGTCGTCGGGCCAAAGCCGTGATCGGACGTGACCAAGACGTTGGTATCGGGACCGGCAGCCGCGACCAGACGGCGGATGTTACCGTCCATCCGGCGATAGAAATCGATGCAAAGCGTTTTCAGAGCCTCGGTTTCCGGCCCCGGCGCGCCGGGATAGCAATCGGGATCGACGTAGCGATAGAACAGATGCTGCAGCTTGTCGGGACCGTCCAGAACGACGGCCGTCAATTCGGTGCGGTCATCCTGCATCATGCGGCAGGTGACCTCGGTCCAGGCGGCATCACGCACGTTTTGCAGCTCGATCCAGTCGGCATGCTCATCGGCCTTGATGCCGGTGATGCATTTCTTCTCTTCGCCGATGTCCATGCCCAGATCGCGGTAATCGAAATTCTTCGACGCCTTCAGCTTGTCGAACAACTCTGGCGGATGCATCCCATGGCGCAGGTGTTTCCACGGCACAAAGCCGGAAACGACATAGCCATCAATCTGCGGCGCCGGCGAATGGCCGTAAAAATTCAGCGCCGTGGCGCGCAGTTTGTTCCGGTTGGCGATCGAAAAGATCGTCTCTGCCCGGTTATCGCGCCGGTCGTTGACCTTGAGGTAGACCGAGCCATCGTCAAGATAAGCCGGACGCAAAAAGTCATAGATACCATGCACTTCTGGGCTGCGACCGGTGGTCATGCTGGTCCAGGCAGGCGGCGTCAGCGGGTTGTTGGTCGACATCAGGTCTGCAACGACCCCGCCCCGCATCATAGAGGCAAGGAACGGCAAAACACCCATTTCGCAAAGCGGGCGCAGCAGCCTGAAGGTTGCCCCATCAAGCCCGATCATCAAAACACGATTCGTCATCTTACTCCTCGGGGCAGACCCGATTTACGGTGGGCTACAATGTGCCAATGTCTTTTTGTACAACATATCCTGTCTATCACGCAAATGCTGCATTTGCAACATCAGCCGCGAATCAACACACGCATTTTTCACAGTTATGCCTGCGCTATGTGCAAGAATTGCGGCGGTTTGCAGATAGTTTTCGGACTTGCACCAAAGCCGCATCGGTCCTACCTCTTTGGCAAGGTTCAAGTGTTGAGGAACTGCATGAAAGCCGTCGCTGACAAGGATAAATCGCCGCAAGAGACGGCGCAGACCCCCGGGCAAGGCGCCGGTAAGGAACTCCCCACCCAAGTCTCGCGCGCGGTCAGTGATGCGATACGCGATCAGAAAAAGCGGCAGGAACGTGTGCGCCATGTGCAGGAATTCCTGACCAGCCCTAATTTCATCGACATGAAAGACCAGCCCCTGTTGACCGCTTCGGATGCGAGCGAGCTGTCAGAGCGGCGCAGAGACCTGAAATATCGGATAAATGTGATGGAATCCGTCGTGGGTCTGCTGATCGAAGAGCTGGATCTGTTGGACCGGGTCATCGCGGATCAGTCAAAACCCGCCGCCCTCGTTTCCGTGCCCGATCCCGCCGAAGAATCTGACGCAGAGCCGCAGGCCTAAGCCGCAGGCGCTAGCGGTAACCTTGCGCGCTTGCTTGTTGGCGCAGGGATTTGTCCAGCGGCATCCCGTCCGTCCGCCAAGGCGCCCAACCCTCCAGCGTCAGGGTGTCAAGCGGCGCGATCGCTTGCGCAAGCGCCTGCAGAGACAAGATTTCCCCCCCGAAATGCGCCCCAAAAGGCCCGCGGCCCATAAAGACCGAGGCCTGCGGTTTCTGCATCGCAGCAATGTCCTCGTCGGTAAAGCTCAGATCCAGCTGCGCCGTCAGATCGCGCAAGGTTGGCGCGTTTGCGTGGGCCAGATCTTCGATCCGCAGCGCGATGAACTGCTTGGGATCCACCAGTTCCACCAGATCCGCCAGCGCGGTTTCCGCCAGTTGCCAGATCTCCGAAGGCTCGGGCATCACGGGTGCCACGGTTTCATCCACCGCCCCCAGCAGCCAGGCCGCCGCGCCGCCATGCTGCGCCATGACCGCTGCGCCGTGGCTTTTGGGGTGCATTTTCAGGGCCACAAAACGCGCCGCCGGAAAGCTGTCCACCAACCGCGACAGGCTGCTGCCCTCAAAAATTGCCGACGTGACCGGGGCAACGATCCGCTTGGGAGCAATGCGCTGGGCCAAAAGTTGCCAGACCGCCGAGGTCGGCAAATAGGCATGGCGCGACAGCCAACGCCGCGCCGCCTCGACGCCGATAATGGTCTGCTCGCCGGTCAAAAGCTGCGAAAGGGTGCGCAGCAGGCCGTGCAGCTGGGCCGAGCGCATACCCGTCATATCGCGGATCAAAGCGTCCAGATTCCCACCAAGCTCCAGATTTATCTCAGGAAGTCCCCAGCACTGCGGATGCTGACCCAGCATGGCCGCCACCGTTTCCCCATACATCCCCGGCGGCGCGAGGACAAAAATCGGCCCCGGCAAATTGGCGCGTTTGAGAATCGCAACCAGAGATTCCGTGGTCATCAGAGCCCGTATCCCTGAAAGAAACCGATCATTTCCGCGGTCGCCGAGACATCCTGACTGATCGTCCCGGCCATGCGGCGCGCGCGCTCGGACGATCCCGGCCAGCTGTGGCCGCCGCCCTCGATTTCGTAGAAAGACAGCTGCGTGGACCCGCTGCAATTCGTAAAGCTCTGCAGCGAAACCGTTGTGCCATCATTGACAGAATCGGGCAGGCTGCGCGTCGATCCGGCCGCCGAACACCCATCCTGCGCTAACCAAAACTCCTGGGTCTGCTGATGCGACATAACCGATCCGCCGGCCCCAAAACCCAAGGCTTTCAGCGACTTAATCTCGCCGCCGGACCAGGGCATGATCGGGTCATCAGTGCCATTGAAAAAGACCTTTGGCACGGACCGCGACGGATTGCAGGCGCTTTGGTATTCATCCGGCATGTTGGCGGAAATCACCGCCACGGCCGAAAACAAGTCCGCCGCGTCACAGGACAGCCGCTGCGTGAACATCCCGCCATTCGAGATTCCGGCGGCAAAAACCCTGCCCAGATCGACGCCGATCAGCCCCTCAGCATTGCCGATGATCGCCCTGACAAAGCCGACATCGTCATAGCTTCCTACCGACACCGATCGACCGTCATTCCACTGGCCCGTGGCCACCTCAGGAAATATCGCAACAAAGCCAAACGCTTGGGCGGCGTCTATCATATCGCTGCTGGTCGCCACCCCTGCCGCATCACCGCCGCCGCCATGAAAGACCATAACCGCAGGCACATTGGCCGCCCCCACCGCCGATTGCGGCACATAGACGTAAAAGGTACGGTCGACGCCCTGAAAAGAGACCGTGACCGGCTGCAAAACAGCGCTCGTCTCGGCGCCGTTGCGCTTGTCCTTCAGGTTCTTGAGCAGATCGCGGATCGGCCCGGCCCCGGCAAAACCGGCACCGATGGCCGCACAAACCAGTCCGGCGAAAAATATCGTGAAAAAGCGGTGCATGGGACAAACTGCCTTCTTGTTATGGTTCTGGGCGGTCAAAGCGACAAAGCAACACCGGTATAGTATAGCCGTTTGCCGCAGAGCAGCAAGCCGAGCGCAAAAGAGCGGCGGATTTCGCCGGAAAGATGCGCAGATGTTGAATGCCTGGATTTCAAGCCGTTGTCATTCCAAACCTGCCCGACTAAGACTATTCGCGAACACTGTTTTCTTGATCCATTTCCCTTTTGAGAGAGAGTCTTTTGGCAGATCCCCTGTTCATTATTGCGCCGCCCCGGTCCTATACTTCTGTGATCGGTGGAATGATCGGCCAGCACCCGCAGATCTATGGCCTTCCCGAGGTGAACCTGTCCCACGCCGACACTTTGGGCGAGATGTGGGATTCGGTTACCGCCGCCATGAACTTTGGCACCTCGGGTCTGTTGCGGCTTCTGGCCCATCTGCATGAGAATGTGCAGACCGAAGATTCGGTCTTGCGGGCGCGGCAATGGATCATGCGGCGCAAACATTGGACCGGCGCCAAGGTCTTTGCCTATATTCAGGAGGCCGTGGGCGAGGACAAGATCCTGGTCGACAAGAGCCCGCGTAACACCATGAAACTGGACCATTTGCAGAGGCTTTTGCGGATCTTTCCGCGGGCGTCCTTCCTGCATTTGACGCGCCATCCACTGACCACCGGCAAATCCACCATCGAGCTGATCAAAAGCTACGGCGACAAGGATCCCTCCGAACGTAACGCCCATTTCAGCCCCGACCGGGTCTGGCTGCGCTCGCAGACCAATATCCTGAAATTCAGCGAACAGCTTTCGACCGGTCAATACATGCGGATCAAGGGCGAGATGCTGCTGTCGAACCCGCATTTCTATCTGGCGCAGGTCTGTGACTGGCTGGGGATCGACCCCGGCGCTGAGGCGATTGAGCAGATGTTGCACCCCGAATCGTCGCCCTTCGCCTCGATCGGACCGGAAAGCGCGCCCTTCGGCAATGATCCCAACTTCCTTGCCAACCCGGCGCTGGATCTGGCACGACTGGCCAAGATTAAGGAACCAACGCTTTACGGCCCCGTCGAGTGGCTGAAAGGCGAGGAGTTTTCCAAGCCGGTCATCAAAGTCGCACGTCAGTTCGGTTATGGCTGAGGCAAAGGCAAAGTGATGTTGAACCCAGAGAATTTTGAAAAGCTGATCGACGGCGGGTTCGGGAATCCGGGCTCGACCCTTGCCCATTCCATGACCGAATTCCACGGTTTTGTCTATGTAGGCACCTCTTCGCCGTCGACCAAGTCGCCCGATGATCGCGCCCGGATCCTGCGTTTTGACCCCGCTGCGTCCGAATGGACGACGGTATGGGAATCGCCCGTGTTCAAGATGGACGAGCGGATCAAGGCCCGCTCGACTTGGCTTTCGACGGGCGGCGGCGGCGGACGGCGGCGGCAAGAAGCCGAGGCCGAAAAGATGGGCCGCGATTTCGGTCTGCGCAGCATGGCGGTGTTTCAGGGCAAATCCGACAAGTCGCCCTGTCTTTATGTCGGCACGATGTCCATCTGGGGTGGTACCATCCTGCGCTCCGAAGATGGCATCAATTTCGACACCGTCGCGGCCCCCGGCCTTGGCGATGATACCGTGATGTCGTTTCGCGCCCTGACAATTTTGGGTGATCAGATTTTCGTCGCCCCGGTCGGCACCATCACCGAAGAGCGGATTGACCGCAATCTGGCCCCTTCGGCCCTGATCTATGTCACGGACGATCCCGCCTCGGGCAATTGGAAAGAGGCCAATCTGCCCGATTTCGATGACGCGGCGAATGAGGGCGTGTTTTCGATGACCGCCGCGCATGGCTATGTCTATGCGGGCACCGGCAGCCCGACGCGCGGGTTTCAGCTGTGGCGCACCGATGCGGCGGGCGAGGCGCCCTTTACCTGGGAGCGGGTGCTGACCGACGGTGGCTACCGGTTCAACCACAGCCTGTCCACCGGGGCGATGACCGAGTTTAACGGCGATCTCTACGTTGGCTCGGGCATTCCCGGCTTTGGCGTTGATCAGGACAATGACGTCGGCCCTTCGGC
>CAIYZT010000335.1 GCA_903930735.1 uncultured Paracoccaceae bacterium
GCCCCAATGCGGCACTTCGCCTAAGAAGACCACGCCGCCGACAACGGAAAAAAGCGGCAGCAGCAGCACGAAAGGCGCGACCTTGCCGACCTCGTGACGCAGGATCAGCCCATTCCAGATCAGATAGCCGGTGCATGTCATCACCAGCCCCAGATACAGAACCGCCGCCCAAGCGCCTGGTCCCGCGCTTTGCAGCGCCGCGATTTGACCGGTCTCGAACAGGGCCGAAGCGACGAAAAGCTGCGGCGCGGCCAACACCGCCAGCCAAGCGGTCACCGAGATCGGCGTCATGCCCCGCAAGCCCCGCAGATTGACTTGGCCCAGCGCCCAAGTGGCGCCCCCGAGCACCAAAACCAGCACCGCGCGGCCCTCGCCCTCCAGCTTTACCTGACCCGCGATCAGACCCACTCCGATGAAAGCAATCGCAATGCCGGTCCATTTGCGGGCGGTCGGGCGTTCGTGAAACAAGAGCGCGGCGAAGAGCACCATGAAGGGTACTTCCAACTGTACGATCAGCGCGGCAAGGCCGGCGTCCACTCCGTTCACCCCGGTAAAGGTCAGCGCATAGGCCAATGTGGCGCCAACAAAGGAGATGCCCGCAAGCCGCAGAAACTGGCCGTTCAGTGGCCCCGCGAACCAGACCAGCACCCCCGCCGCCAACGCATAGCGCAGCGCCATGACAAAGATCGGCGGGAATTGCGCCATCGCGCCCTTGGCTACCACATAGCCCATCCCCCAGATCGCGGCGACGAGCAAAGCAAGCGCCATATCGCGGGGGGGAAGCTGGGTCATCTTGCGCCTTTTGGTCTGGGTGTTCCCTACCTAGACCCTTGGCCGCTCAAGCGCCCGGCACGCCGCGACGCGAAAGCGGCGGCGGGCGACAAAAAGCGGCTTTGCGGAAGAGATCGGTCCCGCCGAGGGCAAGTGCGTTGTAAAAGTAGCTATGGCCGCACCAGGGGTCTGCCTCAGTCTGAGCGGGATCAGACCGGCCTCCAGTGGAGGCACGGCCCCGCTCAAAGGGGGGCGATTGCCACGATACTGGTTCACAACGAAATATCAGAGGGCAGCGCCCGCCAGGGGCGGGTCGGGCGCTGCTCGCGGCCTTTGGGGCCCCGGGCGGTTTGCGGAGGGGTGGTGTTTTGGCCAATACTAGGGCGCCTGCCAATGAGGGTGCTGTAGGGGGCGGATTGCTTGACGCTGACAGGGCAGCGGGCAATTCCTCGGCGGCCTATCCAGCCCTAAAATCCAAGCTCGGCCCAGAGCGGCAGATGGTCTGAAGCGGGCTCTTGCGGGTCGGTCCAGACGCGGCGTAGATGGGGGGCAAGGTCGGCGCTGATCAAGATATGGTCAAGTTGGCGCAGACGCATCTGGCCGGCGATCTGCTTTGAATGGGTGTGCAGCGAAACGCCGCACTGCGCGGCCGCGTCGATCAACGCACCGGCATAGCGCGCGCTCGGGTGGTAGGGGGCGGTGCCAAGCAGGCGGGTCATTTCGGCGCTATCAGGCTCACAGTTGAAATCGCCCATCAGGATGACCGAGGTCGGATTGGGCGGCTCTGGATGAGCTTCGGTCCAGTTGCGGGCGGGCTCGTCGTCGGTGCCACTCCAGGGCGGGCCAGAGGCGGCCGAATTCGCCATCACCGTTTGCAGATGGGTGATCTGGTCCAGCCGCTCATCAACCCCGACATGGGCAAGATGCAGCGAAAACACCCGAACTGGGCCGGTGGGGGCGTCAATGCAGGCCTCCAGCGCGGCGGTTTGGGTGTTCAGCGGGTCCAGCATCCGGCGCATCGGCAGCAGATGAAGGCGGCTCCACAGGATCGGCCAGCGTGACAGGATCATCGGTCCGAACTGGCGGCGGCGGTTGATGATCCGGCTGCCCTCACGGGTGGAAGCGTCCATGTCAAAGGCGGGGCCATAGGCGGTATAATACTCGGGCAAAAGCGTGCTGAGGCGGGCGGGCTGATCGTGCATCTGGCTGCGCTGCCAGTGCCGCTCAACCTCTTGCAGGGCCACAATATCAGCGCCCTCGATGACCCGCGCGGCGCGGGCAAGATCATAGGCGCCGTCCGCGCCAAAGCCATATTGGATGTTGTAACTGAGCAGGATCATCGGCGCGCCGCTTTGGGGATCAGGCTGCACAGTGATCCCAGCGAAATATGCAAGGCAAGCGGAGATTTTGCTTGCTGGACAGCAGCTCGCCTTCCCATGATCGTGCATTGGACCGGATCCGGAGAGTTCGCACGAGCTATTACCACAGTCCGTTGCCCGATCTGGCCATACGCGACATGTCGATCACGCAATGCGTGTTCGAAGCCCTCGCAAACCGCCCAGACCGCGTCGTGCGATAGACGGGAGTACGGGGCGCGAGATGACGGCGGCGGATCTTGTCGCGCAGATCCGTGCCTTGGCGGGCGGGCTGGTGCGGGCGGGCTTTGGGCCGGGCAAGGTGGTGGCGCTGATGGCGCCGAACATGCCGGAATATGCCGTGATCTTTCACGCCGTGGCGCTCGCCGGGGCCACGATCGCCACGATCAACCCCGCCTATACCGCGCCTGAGGTCCGGCATCAGCTGACCGACAGCGGTGCTGTCCTGCTGATCACTGCGCTTGATTTCATGGCCGTTTCCAGCGCTGGGGTGGCGGGGACGGGCTGCACGCAACTGATGACCATCGCGCAGGCTTTGGCGCAGTTCAGCGGCCCGCCCCTTTTGGTCCAAGTGCCCGTCGATCTGGCGCGCCACCCGCTGGCGCTGCCCTATTCGAGCGGCACGACCGGCCTGCCCAAGGGCGTGATGCTGTCGCACCGCAATCTCGTGGCGAATCTGGATCAGGGGATTTACGTGGCGGGCCTGCGAGACCTCGGTGGCCTTTCTGCCATTCTTCCATATCTACGGCATGCAAGTGCTGATGAACGTCCATCTGGTCGCTGGCGTGACGCTGGTCACCATGCCGCGCTTTGATCTGCCGGCCTTCCTTGGCCAGTTGCAAAACCATAAGGTCCGCAGGGCGATGGCGGTCCCGCCGGTGGTCAATGCCATGGCCAAACACCCCGTGGTGGACCAGTTCGATCTGTCGGCGCGCAAGGTCTTCTTCTCGGCGGCGGCACCCTTGGGCGCGGAGCTGTCGGCGGCCTGCGCCGCGCGGCTGAACGCCATCTGCAAGCAAGGCTACGGGATGACCGAATTGAGCCCGGTTTCGCATTTTTCCTCGCCGGATCACCACAAGGCGGGGGCGGCGGGGATTACGTTGCCCAATACGATCTGCAAGCTGGTCGATCCTGAAACCGGCGCCCTTATGAACCAGGGGCACGAGGGCGAGTTGTGGATCAAGGGGCCGCAGGTTATGCTGGGCTATCTGAACAACCCCGAGGCAACGGCCCGCACCATTGACGAAGCGGGTTGGTTGCATACCGGGGACATCGCGCTTTTCGATGATGAGGGGTATCTCTACATCAAGGACCGGCTGAAAGAGCTGATCAAGGTCAAGGGATTTCAGGTCGCCCCGGCAGAGCTGGAGGCGGTGCTGCAATCCCATCCGGGCGTGCTGGATGCGGCCCTGATCGGCGTGGATGATGGCGAAGCGGGCGAAGTGCCGATCGCCTTTGTCGTTGCCAGACCCGGACAGGACACCGAAAGCATAGCCGCCTTTCTGCGCGAGCGTCTCGCCAGCTACAAACAGCCGCGCCGGATCGAGGTGATCGAGGCCATTCCGAAATCGGCCTCGGGCAAGATCCTGCGCCGCGTGCTCAAAGGCCAATATGCCGAAGGGGCGGGATCATGAGCGTGGTTATCCGCCGCCCGCTGCCCGAAGACCTCGCTGATTGGCAAAGGCTTTACGCGGGCTATGCGGCCTTTTACGGCGTGGTGCAAACGGAGGAGATGCGTGCGCGCGTCTGGGCTTGGGTGCAAGACCCGGCCCATCCGGTAAAGGCCTTTGTCGCGCAAGGCCCCGCCGGGCTGCTGGGCCTTGCGCATTTCCGGCCATTTTCGCGGCCCCTCTCGGCCAGCACCGGCGGCTTTCTGGATGATCTCTTTGTGGATACGGAGGCGCGCGGATTTGGCGTCGCGCGCGCCCTGATCGGCGCGGTGGAGGCCGAAGGCCGCGCCCAAGGCTGGTCAGTGATCCGCTGGTTGACGGCGCAGGACAATGACCGCGCGCGCGGGCTTTATGATCAGCTGGCGCAGGCGACCAAATGGGTGACCTACGATCTGAAGCTGTAGTCTTAAAGCGTGCCGCGTTCGGGGTGCAAAGTGAATTCGATTGAACGCGGCGCGCCATAGATAAACTTTGGCCGGCGGCCTTGCGTTTTATAGGGATTGCGCCTAGAAGCGCTGGGCGTAAACGCTTTCTATCGATCTTCTCTGTCTCCATCACGGCTTCAGACACTCGATCCAAGTGACCAAGCCGGGCCATCACGTGTTGTGGGTGGCGATCTAAGTTAGGAGACATCACTATGGCCAATGGCACAGTGAAATGGTTCAACACCACCAAGGGTTTCGGTTTCATCGCTCCGGCAAACGGCGGCAAGGACGTGTTCGTACACGTCTCGGCCGTTGAGCGTGCGGGCATCCGCCAGTTGGATGACGGTCAGGCAGTGACCTTCGACATCGAAAAAGGCCGCGACGGCCGCGAATCGGCGATCAACCTCGCTATGGCATAAAAGTTTCAACCGAAAGGTTGGACGGGAAAAGGGCAGCCACTGGCTGCCTTTTTTCATTAAGACTTCGCGCAATACTGCCCGATAGTTTAAAGGCAGGAGCGACCGAAAAAGGAGAAATGCGGTGAATCCTTTTTTCCTTGAGTGACCCGGTGTTTGCCACCTATGCGATTGCGGCAAGTTTGATGATCCTGAAGGCGGTGGCCATGGCCAGGTTGACCGCGCTGCGGATGATGCAGGTCAAGGGTGGCTATCGTTCGCCCGAAGACCTGCGGCAGACCCTGTTGAATCCTTCGCCCAATCCGGCCCAACTGGCCCCGGACGAGCGGGTCGAAAGAATCCGCCGCATCCAGATGGACGATCTGGAAAATCTTCCGTTCTTTCTGATCGCCGGCCTTCTTTACGTGTTGACCAAGCCGAACCTGATCGCCGCAAGGGTGGTCCTGTTCGGACATGTAATCTCGCGTATGGCACATTTTGCAGCCTATCTTTTCGCCCAAACCCATGACATGCGCGCCAGCCTGTGGACCATCGGATCGGTGTTGCTGATCTACATGACCTTGCGGACACTGGCGGTCGCAAGCGGTCTGGCAGGCTGAAACGGGGCGGCTTTCCTTTTGCAATCAAGCCTCTATGCTCGGCGAAAAAGCGGGGACCTTGATGCAGAACCGGATTGATCTTAAGCGCCCCGATGCGCCTGAACTGGCGGCTTTTGGCCCCCATGCGGTTGGGGTCAGTACGAGGATCATGGTCAACCCTGGCCAGATCGATGTGCAAAACTCGACGGCGGAATTGCAGCCCCGTTATGACCGGGAGTTGACGGTCGAATATTGGTATCCGGCGGCGACGGGCACCCAAGCTGGCACCAGGTACCAGACCATTTTGCGCGACGGGCACCGGCGCGTGACGCTTCAGGGCATGGCGGAGCGGGATGCGGCGGCGGGCGATCTTGGCGGGCCTTTGGTGATCATCAGCCACGGCTTTCCCGGCAACCGGATGCTGCTGGCGCATTTTGCCGAACATCTGGCCTCGCATGGCTATCGGGTCGCGTCCATCGACCACAAGGACAGCACCTATGACGATCCGGCCTATCTGGGTGGGGATAGTTTCCCCTCGACGCTGGTCAACCGTCCGCTCGATACCGGCTTTGTTGCGGCGGCGCTGGGCGGCGATTACGCGATCATCGGCTATTCGATGGGCGGCTACGGCGCACTTGTTGCGGCGGGGGCGGGGGTGGCCGAGGCGGCGGTAAACTTTGACTATGCGCCGCCCGCCGGGATCTTGGCGATGCACCGCACGCCCGTGGCGCCGGACCGGCTAAAGGCCATAATCCCGATTGGCCCCTGGGGGCGGCACAAAGGGTTTTGGGATGCGCAGGGTCTGGGCCAGTTGCAGCGCCCCTGTCTGATCATGGCAGGCTCAGGCGATGACGTGTCGGATTACGAGGGCGGGATGCGCAAGATCTTTGACGAGGCGGGCGCGCCGGTCTGGCTTTTGACCTTTGAAGGGGCCGAGCATAATGCCGCAGCGCCAATCCCTGCGCCGACCGAATCCTGGGAGCAAACTGAATACATGGAGTTGCCCGCCTATACCCATTACGCCGACCCGGTCTGGGACAATCTGCGCATGAACAACATCGCGCAGCATTTTGCGCTGGCCTTTCTGGATCTGCATCTGAAGGGCCTGGCCGCGCGGGCTGCCTATCTCGCCCCCGGCTGGAAGGGCTTTGCCGAGGGCCGCGCCCCCGGTTTACGGCTGGAGCAGCGCTAGGCCAGCACGCACCAAGGCGCCGAAAAACGGTATTCTTCAAGGTTTGGCGTCGTCCCGATCCGGTCGATCACGGCAAAAAGGCCCGGCGCGCCGAGCGGCGTCAGAACGCCGTGCCAGATGCCGCGGTGCAGATTGATGCCCTGCGCGCCATTGGTGATAAAGGCGCGGGGGGCGGCGGGGGTGCCGCCGGCATCCGGGGCCACGATCACCAGAAACGGGTGCTGGGTCATGGGGACAAAGGCTTGGGAGCCCTCCGGGTGGCGTTCGAGCAGATCGAAATCATAGGGCAGGGCGCGGGCCTCGGCGCTGAAGATCGAGATACCGGCGCGCGCGTCGCCGGTGTCGATGCGGGCCAGATCGTGGTGACGATGGCACAGGCCCGCATTGATCAGCCGGAAATCGCCGGTAGCGTCCAGCACGTCGCCGAAGGGGGCGAAGGCGGCGGCGGTCAGGGGTTCTAGGCGCAATTGGGTCATGGCAGCTTTCGGTTTGGGGGCGGCAAGTCGGGGGTTTCACCCCCCCCCCCGTACCGGTTTTGCAGGCAAAACCAGTGCCCCCCCGTGGAATATTTGGATCAGGTGAATGGGGGGGGGTTACAGCGCCGGGCGAAAGGCGCCGGGGCCGCGCAGGGTCGCGTGGCGGTTGACGTCTTTGTACAGAAGGTAGCGGAAAGGGCCGGGGCCGGCGGCGTAGCAGGCTTGCGGGCAATAGGCGCGCAGCCACATGAAATCGCCGGCCTCAACCTCGACCCAGTCTTGATTTAGTTTATAGACCGCCTTGCCTTCCAGCACATAAAGCCCGTGCTCCATGACATGGGTTTCTTCAAAGGGAATCACGCCGCCGGGCTGGAAGGTGACGATATTGACATGGGCATCGTGGCGCAGATCACCGGGATCGACGAAACGGGTGGTGCCCCAGACGCCCTTGGTACCCGGCATCGTGTTCAGCGGCTGGTCCTTTTCATTGGTGACAAAGGCGGGCGGGCGGGGGATGCCCTGCGCGGGCTCATAGAGCTTGCGGATCCAGTGAAAGCGGGCGGGTTGCGGGCCGAGGGCCAGCAGGGTCCAGGAGGCGCCGGGCGGGATATAGGCATAGCCGCCCGCGTCCAACTCGTAGCCCGTGCCGTCGATGGTCAAGGTCGCGAGGCCATCGGTGAAGAACAGAAAATGCTCGGCCCCGGCTTCGGCATCGGGGCTATCGGAGCCACCGCCGGACTGAACCTCCATCACATATTGGCTGAAGGTTTCGGAAAAGCCGGACATGGGCCGGGCGATCAACCAGAGGCGGGTCTGGGTCCAGCCCGGCAGGTAGCTGGTCACAATATCGGAAAAGCAGCCCTTGGGGATGAAGGCATAGGCGGTGGTAAAGACCGCGCGCCCGGTCATCAAAGCGGTTTGCGGCGGCAGGCCGCCCTTGGGGGAGTAATAGGGGGGCTGGGGGGTGCTCATGGCAGGATGTCTTTCAAACGGAGGACGGCGATGCGTTCGACCTGGGCGCAGGCGGCGGAAAACTCGGTTTCCGTGTCATTGTGGATGCGGGCGGCAAAGGCGGCGAGGATGCTGTCTTTGGTATTGTCGCGCACTGCGATGATGAAGGGGAAGCCGTGTTTGGCGACATATTCGGCGTTGAGCCGCTGAAAGGTGGCGCGTTCGGCATCGGTCAGCGCGTCCAGAGCGGCGGAGGCCTGTTCATGCGTGCTCTCGGCGGTGAGGCGTTTGGCCGCCGCCAGTTTGCCCGCAAGGTCGGGGTGCGCTAGCAGAACGCCCAGACGTTCGGGCTGGCTCGCCGTGCGGAAAATGCGGGCGAGGGCGTTGTGCAGACCAATGGCTGTATCGTGCGCGGGGCCCAGTTCCAGATGCCAAGCGCGCTCCGCGATCCACGGGGAATGTTCGAAAATGGAGCCATAGGCCTGGACAAAGCGTTCAGACGCCATCTGAGAAGGACGCTCGAAGCGTTTGGGCGGATGGGACTTTTGCCAATGCTGCGCGATGTCGATGCGGCGGGCAAACCAGACGTCCTTGTGGGATTTTGCATAGTCCAGAAACCGCTTTAGCCCGGCAATCTTGCCCGGACGGCCGATAAGGCGATTGTGCAGACCGATGGAGAACATCTTGGCGCGGCCGCCCTCGCCCTCGGCATAGAGCGTGTCAAAGCTGTCCTTCAGATATTCGAAGAACTGCGCGCCGGTGGTGTAGCCGGGGGCAGTGGCAAAGCGCATGTCATTGGCTTCGAGAGTGTAGGGAATGACCAGTTGGTCATGGTCCCCGATGGCCAGCCAATAGGGCAGATCGTCATCATAGGTATCGGAAATCCAGGCCAGTTTCTGGGTCTGCGCGGTCAGTTGGACCGTGTTCATCGAACAGCGCCCGGTGTACCAGCCGGTTGGCGGGCAGCCGACGACCTCGGTATGCAAACGGAAACTCTCGGTAATCTGAGCCGCTTCCTCGGCCTGATCCATGTCGCGGTGGTCGACCCATTTCAGACCATGCGAGGCGATTTCCCAGCCTGCCGATTTCATCGCCTCCAGTTGTTCGGGATTGCGGGCGAGGGCCGTTGTCACGCCAAAGATGGTGAGCGGAATCTGCAGGCCGGTAAACATCCGGTGCAGGCGCCAGAAACCTGCCCGCGCGCCATATTCATAGATCGATTCCATGTTCCAATGGCGCTGGCCCGGCCAAGGCGCAGCGCCCGGAATGTCAGACAAAAAGGCCTCGGAGCCGGCATCGCCGTGCAGGATATTGTTCTCGCCGCCTTCTTCGTAATTCAGCACGAGCGATATCGCGATTTTGGCCCCGCCCGGCCAGGCGGCATCGGGCGCATCGGGGCCATGACCGCGAAAGTCTCGGGGGTAACGGTTCATGGGGCGGCTCTCCAGCGGATCAACAAAACTGTAGGGGCGGTTTTTGATTTGGTTTAACAAATAAACCATGAAAGACCTAAAGAGTCCCGGGGCATCCCGCCGCGCGCGGCGAGCCGGTAGAGTAAGGCAGCAGCGCTGCGGCGCAAAAGGGAGGCCGGGATGGCAGGCGGACGGCTGAGCACGCATGTATTGGATACCTCGCTGGGCAAACCGGCGCAGGGGGTGCGGATATTGCTGTACCGGGTCAGCGGCAACACCCACAAGCTGCTGAAGGAAGCGGTGACCAATTCCGACGGACGCTGTGATGCGCTTTTGCTGGCGGAGCCGGAGTTGAAGGTGGGCCAATACGAGCTGGTCTTTTGCGCTGGGGACTATCTGCGCGCTTCGGGTCAGGCGGGCGAGGGTGCCCTGTTTCTGGACCAGATCCCGATCCGCTTTGGCGTGGCGGATGCGCAGGGGCATTACCATGTGCCCTTGCTGATCAGCCCCTTTGCCTATTCCACCTATCGCGGCTCTTGACGCGCGGGGTCAAAGCCCCGGCACCGACAGGCCCTCGACCGCGCGCCGGGTCGCGTCGCGGATGATCAGCGCCATATAGTCGGTAAAAAGCCGCACTTTGGGGTCTTTTAGGCGCCGGTGCTGCGATAGCGATGACAATTGCGTGGGCACCGGCGGATTGGCCAAGGCCACCGGCACCAGCGCGCCTGAGCGCAGGTAATCGGCGATCTCGAACACCGGCTTCATCACGATGCCGCGCCCGTCCAGCGCCCAGCCGGTCAGGACATCGCCATCATCGCTTTCAAAGGGGCCGGTGATTTCGAAACGGCGGGGGCCTTCGGGGCCGGTCAAGGTCCATTGAAACTCCTTCGCGCCGGGAAACCGCAGGTTCAGGCAATCGTGGCGCTCAGACAGCAATGCCGCGCCGTCAGCGGGCATCCCGCGCCGCGCGATATAGGCGGGCGCGGCGCAAAGAACGCGCGGGCAATCGGCGATCACGCGGACCTTGAGCGTGGAATCGTCCAAAAGCCCCAGGTGAAAGGCCACGTCCAGCCCCTCGGCGATCACGTCGATGCTGCGGTCAGACAGACGAAGGCGCACATCGATTTGCGGATAAAGATCTTTGAAAGCGGGGACATGCGGCGCGACCAGCCGCCGCCCGATCCC
>CAIYZT010000336.1 GCA_903930735.1 uncultured Paracoccaceae bacterium
GCGGGGATGTCGCGCCAATGGATGGCTGGAAACACCCCTTGCGCATAAATGCGGGCCAAAACCGCATCGCGGCGGTCGGTGGGCAGGGCGATGGGAAAGGCGAAGGGGGCAAAGGCCGGGGCCTCGTCGCGGATCAGGGCAAACTCGGGCAAGAGCCGCGCTAGTTCGGCAAAGTTGGCGCGCCGCGCGGCGATCATCGGGGCGGGATCGATCGAAGCCAAAAGGCAGAAAGCCTCCGGGTCCATGGCGCGGTGGGACGGGATTGCCAGACGCTCGGCGGCCTGATGGAGCGGGTGCCAAAGCGCGTTGTCGGCGGGATGGGCGGCGCGCAGTTGCAGGGGCAGGCGGCGTTGGCGCGCAAGCTCGGGGTCGGCAGGGTCGGCGGGGGCAGGGCCTTTGCCAGCGCGGACCGAGGTGGGCACCAAAAGCCCGCCCTGCGGCACCCCCATCAGCTTGCGCGGCGAGAAAATCCGCCAATCCCCCCAAGGCGCCGCACCGCTGCCCAGCGTCTGGGCGCAATCCTCGACAAAGCAAACGCCGGGGCGAGACGCCACAAAGCGGCGCCATTCCGGGCCTGGAGCGCGGCCGAAATAGTTGACAGCCAGAACCAGATCGCCGTCCTGCAAGCCGTCAAAGGCGTTCAGATCAGGCTCCATTGCCCTGGTAAGCGCAAAGAACCGCCGCTTTGGTTCGGGCACGACGGCGGCCATATGGGCACAGATATAGCCCGGCATCCAGATCGCAGCCGGCTTGATATCCTCAACCAGCGCGGCAAAGGCGGAACTGCCGTTCTCCCAAGCCAGCGCCTGCTGCGCGCCCCAAAACTCGGCCAACCCGCCCGGGCCCGCCGGTTCAAGGCCGAAAAAACCGCCAATCAATTTCAAAGGAGGGACGGGCAGGGACGGCATCTGGCTCACCTTGGATATGGGCTCTGGTCTAGGGGCAGCCCCTTGGCGGAGCAAGTTGAAACCCGCTTCGCAGCTTGACAGCTTTGCGCGGCGAATGGATAGGTGCCGAATAGATTTTATGGATGATGAGGTTATCTGTGAACAAGATCGGGATTAGCGCCAAGGGCCGCAAAATGATCGAAGCGCTGCGCATTTCTCAGAATCCCGAGACTTTGGCGGCTGAAGGGATGAGCCCGGATCTGCAACAGGCCCTGCTCGAAGTCGGCTTTCTGGAAAAGCATGAGGCGACGCGTCCGCCGCAAGATCTGTTCGATACCTTTTCGGGATGGCGCAGCCAAAAGGGCATGCTGATCGACCCCGTTCGCATCGGCTCGTTTGATCAGGCGATCCGCGCCCAGGTCGGCCCCGCAGACCGTGTGATTGATGTCGGCACCGGATCGGGGATTCTGGCCATGTGCGCGGCGCGCGCCGGGGCGGAAAAAGTGTACGCGCTGGAAATCACCCAGATGGCGGATTGGGCAGAACGGCTGGCCGCGACGAACGGGCAGAGCGCGGTGCAGGTGGTGCGCGGCGATGCGGCCCTTTTTGATGCGGGCGCGCCGGTCGATCTGATCATGGGCGAATTTGCGGGCCTGTGGCTGCTGGAGGAATGGCGCCACTATGCCGCCTTTGTGCAGGTCCGCGATCGTTGGCTAAAGCCGGGGGGCCGGGTGATCCCCCGCGCCTCTGGCCTGTTTCTGTCGGCGGTCGACAGCCGCAGGCTGTCCTATGAACGCGGCTGGGGCTTTTTCGATGCGCCGGTCCAAGGCTTTGACTTTTCCGACGTTCTGATCTCAGGGGCCTATCGTCCGGCCCGCTATATTCTGACCGCCGAGCCCAAGGATCTGGTTTGCACCCATGAAATTGCCCGTTTCGATTTTTTGAACGGCACCGAGAGGGATTATCTGTTTACCACCGAGGCGCGGTTCGATTACCCGGTCGCCGGCATGTTCCACGGCTTTGTCGGCCATTTTACGCTGGATCTGGCCCCCGGCCTGACCATTACCACCGGAACCGATGGGCGCGAAACCTGCTGGCACCAATCCTATTTCCCGATGCCCGCCATGGCGGTGCCTGCCGGGGGGGCGGTCATGGCGCGGCTGCGCAGCTTTCTGACGCCTGACACGCAGGTGCTGAAATTCGGGATCACGGTCGCCGGGCCGGGGCAAGATCTGGACCACGAGGCGGAGCATGTCTTTTCGCTTGAGTGATCCGCAAGGCTACGCGAGCCCCGCCTATTTCGCGGCCCTGGGGCAGGCGCCGATTACGCTGGGCCGCACGGGCGGAAATCTGGTGCAGCGGACGATTGGGGGCAGTGATCTGACCGATCTTGCCGGCGTCTGGCCGCTGTTTTCCTGCGAGGATTGGGCCGAGTTTGGGCCCGCCGTGGCGGATCTGCCGACTGGCGCGGTCACGCTGACCCTGGTCCCAAGCCCGTTTTGCCCCCTGACGCCTCAGGAGCTGGCATCGATCTTTCCGATCTGCCGCCCGCTTCATGACCATTGGGTGATCGGGCTGACCGCGCCGGCGCAGCTGTCCAAACACCACCGCCGCATGCTGCGCCAGACCCGCGCGCCGACGATCAAGGCGGGCCCGGCCAGCGCGGATCTGGCCGAAGGCTGGGCGCAGCTTTACGCCCATCTAATTGAAAAGAAACATATTCAGGACGCGCGGGCCTTTTCGGTGCAGGCGCTGGCGGCGCAGCTGATCGTGCCCGGCGCGCATGTCGTGACGGCCTGGGCTGAGGACGCACTGCTGGGCGCGGATCTCTATTACCTCGACCGCGGCACCGCCTTTGCCCATCTTTCGGCCTATGCGCCGCAGGGCTATGCAGCCTCGGTCAGCTATCCGATGATGGCGGCGGCGATGGAATACTTTGCCCCGATCGCAGATGCGATAAACCTCGGCGGCGCGCCCGGCGGCGCTTCAGGCCCCGGGATTGCGCATTTCAAATCCGGCTGGACCGAGCGGACCCTCCCCAGCTTTCTGTGCGGCAAGATTCTTGACCCCGCCGCCTATGCAAGTCTCGCCCCAGAGGCGCGCGCAGAGGGTTGGTTTCCAGCCTACCGCGCCGGGGAATATCGCAGCTGATCTGGTTGCGCTTGTTTCAAAGCTCAAACCCACCTGGGCAGTAAGTTCGCGCCAATCCCCCCATTCCGCAACCGTTTGGACAGCCTTGCGTCCTTGTATAGCGGTAGGATCGCCGGTTAGGCTGCGCGAAGATAACGGGAGGTCGGGTTATGGGGCGGTTGGCGGGCAAGGTGGCGATTGTGTCGGGCGGGGCGACGGGTTGCGGGGCGGCGGCGGTGCGGCTTTTCGCGGCTGAGGGCGCGGCGGTGGGCATCATTGACCGCAATGTGCAGGCCGGCAGTGCCCTTGCGATCGAGTTGGCCCGCGCTGGGTACCGCGTGGTTTTTGCGACCGCCGATGTCTCCAAAAAGGCCGAGGTGGATCAGGCCGTCGCCACCGTCAAATCGCAGCTGGGTCCGGTCAATGTGCTGTTCAATCACGCGGGCACAATCGTGATCAAACCCTTTCTCGAAACCGAGGAGGAGGATTGGGATTTCCTCTTCGATGTGAACGTCAAATCCATGTATCTGATGACCCGCGCCGTGCTGCCGATGATGCTGGCGGCGGGCAAGGGCAGCATCGTTTGCACCTCGTCGATCTCGGCGGTTTACGGCACCCCGAATGAGGTGCTTTATGACGCCACCAAAGGCGCCTGCCATATGTTTGCCCGCGCCATCGCGGTTGAGTTCCGCGACCGGGGCATCCGTTGCAACGCCGTCTGCCCCGGCTTCATCGAAACCCCGCATGGTCTGCGCGAAGTGGCGGAATTGACCGCGCTAGGCGTCGATGTGTCCGAGGCCGCGATCAAGGCCGCGCAGGGCCGCTTTGGCCAACCCGAGGATATCGCGCGCGCGGCGCTATACCTCGCCAGTGATGATTCCGATTTCGTCAATGGAACGCAATTGTTTGTCGATAATGGGTTTTCGGCGGCCTAAGCGGCCCAAGTTCGGCCACGATTTGCAGTCAAAATCGCCCAAACTGCCGAGAGATATATTTTGCCTGCGCCAATTGAGATTGTCACTGCGATTGGCGCCGGTGTCCTGATGGCGCTGGTTTTCGTGGCGCCCGTTGTCGGGCTGATCTGAAACAACTATCGCGCTTATGATCTGTTTCGCAGGGACAAACGGCCGTCAGAAAAGTCCGAGCAGCGGATTCCGGAAAGGCAACTGCTGGACGCGGCCAGAAATTGGGGCTGTTTTGGCGCCAAGCTGGCTCAGCGCCGCTTTTGCCACAAAACCCGCAAAGAGCCGTTTCGATCGGATCTGAATGGGATCGGCGTCGTTCTTGCGGTCAAATTTGCTCTCGTGACATTGGCCGCGATTTTCGTGTTGAACCTGCCTCAGGCGCGGGATCTGACGAAAGACCTGCAGCAAATGCTCGGCGATACCATCGGCTCTGCGACCGCAACCGCGACCGCCCCGGAGCCGGTTCGTCCGCGCCAAAGGCCCCCAACGATCGGCGGGTGACAGCGTAGTCTTGGAAATGGCGTTGGCGGGCGCGGCGATTCGGGCGCATAGTCACGCTTCAACTCCAAAGGAGGCACGGATGAAACATCTGGCCGACCATATCAGCACCACGGATAGCACCGGCGCGCGGCTTGTGCATTTCCTGCGGCTGGCGCGCGATCGCAGCGAAACTGTTTGGGCGCAGGCCCGGCAAAAGCCCCGGCTTCATGACGAAGCAAGCCGGCGCGTTGCCGAGTATCTTCGGATCGCGCGCGGCCGCGAGGTTTGAGCGGCCTAGCGGCTTTCTGACTCCAGGTTTAGCCAAGCGACCTCGGCCGGGGTCAGGGTCAATGCTGCGCCCGGAAGCGTTGACATGATCTCGCCTGGACTGCGCGGCCCGATCAGCGCCAGCGAGGGGAAGGATTGGGACAGGACCCAAGCCGTCGCCACGTTATGCGCCGACAGGCCGTGTTCGGCGGCAAGGGTTTCGGCGCGGTGGCGACGCTCGGCATTGGCGGGGCTGCCGAAACAGGTCTCGGGCGCGGTGTCGGCGGGCAGACGGTTGCGCAGCGCCTCGGGCAGGAAATAGCCGCGCGCCTGTGACGACCACGACAGATGCACCAGTCCGCCCTTGCGCAGCGCGCCAAGGGTTTCGGGCGTGTTCGAGGTGATGCAGCCCGCCCAGACCGGCTGTTCCATCACCGCGAGCGAGAGGTTGTTGTTGAGGATCCGGAACGGCTCCAGCCCCTTGGCGGCGGCATAGGCATTGGCCTCGGCGATCCGCGCCGGGGTCCAGTTAGAGCCGCCAAAGATGCCGATTTTGCCGGCCTGTTTCAGGCGGTTCAATACGTCGATGAATTCGCCGACCGGAACCGCCGGATTGTCGCGATGCATGATGTAGATTGGGGCGTGGGCCAGTTGTAGCCGCTCCAGCGTGATGTCCAATTGTGCGCTGATGGCGCCCGGCAGGCAATAAGGCGTATGCGCGCCCTTGGCGATCACGGCCGCGGACTTTTCCACGCCGCGCGCCTTGATCCAATTGCCCAGCACCGCCTCGTGCAGACCCCCGCCATAGACAAAGCCGGTGTCAAAGGCGTTGCCGCCGGCTTCCATGAAGGCGTCCCAGACGACGGCCCCCTCGGCCAGCGTATTGCGGTTGTCGCAGCCGATGATCAACTTGGAGATGGGCGCGGTCATGCCGGGAAGGGTGATCATCGGCATTGCGGGCAGGCCACGGGGCACCACGCCGGCAAGGCGGCGGTTGGTGGCGGGCTTCTCGGCAAAGGTCTGATAACCCAGCTCGAACCGCCATTTGTCCAGCACCTCGTTGTTGCCGATGCTGTCGGCATGGCTGGGCGCGGGATGCGGGGCCTGCAGGGCGCCAGACGCGATGGCCTTGGAAACGGCTTCGGCCTCGAAGGCGAAAAGCATCCGCTCGTCGCGGATAGCTTCGGTGCGGGTGTCGTTCCCGACGGTGATGTGCAGCCAGGCATCGGACGGCCCGGCATTGCGGCCCGGCACCCAAGGATCGTCGATCACGATCTTGCCCTTGGTGCCAGTGATCACGGCCCGGTTATCCATGTCGCGCGACACGGCGACGCCGATTTCGGCGGTAAAGCCCGAGGCAAAGGTCAAAAGCCCGTGTGCCACGGCGTCAACGCCGGTCGGGGCGAGGATGCCGGCGCCCTTGACGCTGACCGGATTTGCAAAGGGTGCGTTAACCGCCGCCCCCGCGATCAGCCGCGCCAAAGACACTGGATAGCCGCCCACATCCAGGATCCCGCCGCCACCAAGCGCCGCATCATAAAGCCGCGAGCTGGCGTTGAAACCCGCATTGAAACCAAAGCGGGCTTCAATATGAACGGGTGTTCCTATTTCTCCGTCAGCGATGATTTTCAGCACCCGGTCGATCTGCGGATGGCAGCGGTACATATAGGCTTCCATGAAAAAGCGACCTTCCTGGGTGGCCACTTCTGTTACGGCAACCACTTCGGCAGCGTTCATGCCCGCTGGCTTTTCGCAGAGCACATGCTTGCCCGCGCGCAGGGCGGCGATCGACAATTCGGCATGCCAGGGGTGCGGGGTCGAGATATAGACGGCGTCAATCTGCGGATCGGCGAGCAGGTCCTGCGCCGCCGCGTAACGCGCCGCCGCCGGGACCACGTAGCGATCGCCAAAGCTGGCACGGCGGGCCGCATCGCGCGAAGCAATGGCGACAAGCGTGCCATGCGTAGTCTGCGCCAGACCGTCCGCAAAGTTATGGGCGATCGCCCCCGGTCCGATAATCCCCCAGCGAATGGTCATGATGCCCTCCCAAGCTTGCAATAGGTTGGTAGCAAGCGAAGGCCCGCCATGAAAGCAATTTATTTAGTAAAATTGGAGAGACTTGCGTTCGAGGGGTGAAAGCGCACTTCTCTGGCCTAGGCCCGAACCAGCTTTTCGTAAGCCATCGAGACACGTTTGGTAATCTCGCCAACTTCGAATATATGTTCACCTATCTGGCCCACCGGTGTCACCTCGGCGGCAGTGCCGGTCAGCCAGCACTGTTCGAAACTGTCCAGCTCTGACGGCAGAATATGGCGTTCATGAACGGTTATTTGCATATCGCGCAACATGCCGATCACGGTCTGCCTTGTGATGCCATTCAGGATGCAATCGGGCGCGGGGGTATGCACCTCGCCGTCCTTGACGAAGAAGATATTCGCGCCCGTGGCTTCGGCCACATAGCCGCGATAATCCATCATCATCGCGTCCGAACAGCCCTTTGCTTCGGCGGCATGTTTGGACATGGTGCAGATCATGTAAAGGCCCGCAGCCTTGGCGGCATGGGGGATGGTTTCGGGGCTCGGCCGCTTCCACTTTGCGATATCCAGCTTGGCGCCCTTGAATTTCGCGTCGCCATAGTAATTGCCCCAGGTCCAGCAGGCCACGGCCAGATGCACCGGGTTCATGTTGGAGGCAACGCCCATCATCTCGCCCGCGCCGCGCCAGGCGATGGCGCGCACATAGGCGTCGGTCAGGTTGTTCGCCTTCAGAACGGCTTCTTTGGCGGCGTTGATCTCGGCCACCGAATAGGGCAGGGGCATGTCCAACAACTCACCCGATTTGCGCAGCCGCTCGGAATGCTCGGTGGATTTGAATATCTTGCCGTTATAGCAACGCTCGCCTTCAAAAACCGCCGAGGCATAGTGCATCGCATGGGTCAGGATATGGACATTGGCAGAGCGCCATTCCACCAGCTTGCCATTCATCCAGATGAATCCGTCGCGATCATCATAGCTTGCCATTTCGTCCCCCGTTTGCGGTTGTTGCGCTGAAATGGTCCGTTTCGGACATAATCTTGCGCTAAATTGCGGAATCGCTAGCGTTTGTGGCTTGGAATGTCAACAAGGCTGACATAGCCTTGGGCCGGGCGGAGGATCAGATGGCCGAGAAGAATTCCAGCACCAATGCGGGCAATGAGAGCCTGCTTTTCCTGACCGACGAGCAGCTGCGCAAGGGAATCGAGGCGATGTTCTTTGCCTATCGCGGCTTTACCGCAGATCCCGACCGGATCTTAGAAGGCATGGATTACGGCCGCGCCCATCACCGCGCCTTGCACTTTATCCACCGCACGCCGGGCAATACCGTGGGCAATCTGCTGGCGATCCTGGGGGTGACCAAGCAGAGCCTGAACCGCGTGCTGCGGACCCTGTTTGACGATGGTCTGGTAGAGGCCCGCACCGGCAAAACCGATCGGCGCGAGCGGCTTTTGTACCTGACCGAAAAAGGCCGCGCGTTGGAGCGGGCCCTGTCCGATGCCCAAAGGGCGCGGATGCGGGCGGCCTACCGGGCGGCGGGGCCGCAGGCGGTTCAGGGCTTTCGCACCGTGCTGGAGGCAATGATGGATCCTGAAATGCGGCGGCGATTTACCGGCATGGCGGAGGGCGGACAATGAGTGACGTCGTGCCGCATCTTTTGGTCGTGGACGATGACGAGCGTATCCGGGGGCTTTTGCAGAAGTTCCTGATCCGCAACGGATTTCTGGTTTCGATCGCGCGCGATGCGGCGCAGGCGCGGCGTCTGCTGGCCGGGCTGGAGTTTGATTTGCTGGTGTTGGATGTGATGATGCCGGTCGAGACCGGGGTCGCGCTGACGCGGGATCTGCGCAAGACCATGTCGGTGCCGATCCTGCTGCTCACCGCCAAGGGCGAGGCGGGCAACCGGATCGAGGGGCTTGAGGCGGGGGCCGATGACTATCTGGTCAAACCCTTTGAGCCGCGTGAATTATTGTTGCGGATCAATGCGATCCTGCGCCGCGTGCCGCAGATCAAGGCGGCCGATGTGCCGCGGGTGATGCATCTGGGGTCCGTGCGTTATGATCTTGACCGGGGAGAGTTATGGCGCGGCAATGATCCGGTGCGCCTGACCGCGACCGAGGCTGCGCTGATGCGGCGCTTGTCGACCCAACCGGGCAGCCCGCTGAGCCGGGACGCTTTGGCCGGGGATATGCCACGCGACGAGGGCAGCGGGCAGGAGCGGGCTGTCGATGTGCAGATCACGCGCCTGCGCCGCAAGATCGAAGAAGACCCCAAGCAGCCGCGCTATCTGCAGACTGTGCGCGGCGAAGGATACATGCTGCAACCGGATTAATCCGGCTTGGATTATAGCGCGCATGTGTTACATTATGTCGCACATATGGTATTACGTATACCTTTAGAAGGAAGCTTCCATGATTTCCAAAGTAGCAAGTATCGTCACGATTTCTCTTGCCCTGTCGGCCGCACCCGCGCTTGCGCAGGACCTCATTGAATGGGGCACTTCCGATTATTGGGCGGTGCTGATTGACCCGACTTTGGGCAATGGCTGCCTAATTCAGGGCGAATATCCCGATGGCTCTTTGGTGCGCATTGGGCTCGATCGCCGTGACGACACCGGTTATGTAACCGTGTTCAACAGCGATTGGGGCGATCTGGTCGAGGGCGAGATCTATCCGGTTGGATTCTCGCTGGATGGCGAGTATTTCGACGGGGAGGCCAAGGGCATCTACCTTAACGGCGTTCCGGGCGCGGATGTTGTTTTCGACAATGTCGATTTCTTCATGTCGATCGCGACGCGCCAGAGCATGACCCTGTACAATTCTGATCAAGCCGAGGTGACGACCTTTGATCTGACGGGAACGGCCGCCGGTTTGGAGGCAGTCCTGAAATGTCAGGACGAACAGGGCTGAGCGGGGCCTGAACCTGCCAATCAAATAGCTTTGGCGAAGGCATGCGGTTTGGTATTTGTGTACTCTCATTCGGATTGCCTGGATCATGTCACCCCGCCCGGCCATCCTGAGCGCTTCGAAAGGCTATTGTCGATCGACGCCGCCCTGAAAAAGGGCGGCGTTTGTGTATTGGATTGCCCTATGGGGGACGAGGCCGACGTCGTGCGTTGCCATTCGCCGGCCTATCTGGCGCGGGTCAAGGTGGCGGTGCCGGCGCATGGCTGGGCACAGATGGATGGGGATATTTTTCTGTCGCCCGGATCCTACCGGGCAGCGATGCGCGCGGTGGGCGGAGCCTGCGCGGCGGTGGACAGGGTGATGGCGGAAGGCGGGCGCGCCTTTGTCGCGGGGCGCCCGCCGGGACACCATGCCGAGCGGGAAACCGCGATGGGTTTTTGCCTCTTTGGCACGGCGGCGATTGCGGCGATGCGCGCGCTTGAGGTCCATGGGCTGGCGCGGGTCGCGGTGCTGGATTTCGATGTGCATCACGGCAACGGCACGCAAGATCTGCTTTGGGATGAGGCGCGGGTGCGCTTTGTTTCCAGCCATCAGATGCCGCTTTACCCCGGCACGGGCACGCGGAGCGAGATCGGGGCCTATGGCCAGATAACCAATCTGCCGCTGGCGACGGGCAGCGGTGGGGCTGCGATGCGCGCGGCTTGGGGGCCGGTCTTGGCCGATCTGCGGGAATGGCGTCCGGAATTGGTGGTGGTTTCCGCCGGTTTTGATGCCCATGAAGACGACCCTCTGGCGGGCCTGAACTGGCAAGACGAGGACTTTGCCTGGATCACGGCGGCGATTTGCGATCTGGCGGACAGCGCTTGCGCGGGCCGGGTGGTATCCTGTCTGGAGGGCGGCTATGATCTGCAGGCACTGGCAGCCTGCGTGGCGGTGCATGTCAGCGAATTGGGAAAGGTAAGGGATGAGCGATAAACCCGTGGCCGAGATGAGTTTCGAAGAGGCTATGGCGGCGCTGGAAGCTGTCGTTGGCCAACTGGAGCGCGGCGATGTCGCGCTGGAGCAATCCATCGCCCTTTACGAACGCGGCGCGGCGCTAAAGGCGCATTGCGCGGGCAAGCTCAATGATGCCGAGGCCAAGGTCGAGATGATCCGGGTTCTCGAAGGCAGGGCCGTCGGCACCTCTCCGGCGGAGGGAATGTGAGCTTTTCGGAAGCTATCGCGCGCGATGCCGAGATGATCGCCGCCCGGCTGGACCGTGCAATGGCGGGCATGGGCGATGAGGCCCTGGTGCAGGCGATGCGCTATGGCGTGCAGGGCGGAAAGCGGCTGCGCGGGTTTTTGGTGCTGGAATCGGCGCGGATGCTGGGCGTGGAGGAGCACCGGGCGATTTCGGCGGCGGCCTCGGTAGAGGCTTTGCATGCCTATTCGCTGGTGCATGACGATTTGCCCTGCATGGATGATGACGATCTGCGCCGGGGCCTGCCGACCGTTCATATGAAATGGAACGAGGCCACGGCGGTTTTGGCCGGGGACGCGCTGCAAACCCTCGCCTTTGAATTGATGTGCGATGCCGATCTGGGCAGCGCCGAGGTGCGGATCGCCTTGGTCGCGGGTCTGGCGCGGGCGAGCGGAGCCGAGGGTATGGTTTTGGGACAGGCGCTTGATATTGCAGCGGAAACCTCGCAGACTGCGCTTACGATCGAGCAGATCACGCGGCTGCAAAACGGCAAGACCGGCGCTTTGATCCGGTTTTCGGCCGAGGCGGGGGCGATCATCGCGGGCGCGGACCGGGGTCCCTTGCGCGCCTATGCCGATTGTCTGGGTCTGGCGTTTCAGATTGCCGACGACGTGCTGGATGTGGTGGGCGATGCTGCCAAGACCGGCAAGCGTGTGGGCAAGGATGCCGGGGCGGGCAAGGCGACTTTCGTCTCGCTCTTAGGGTTGGATGCGGCGCGGCTAAGGGCCGCAGAACTGACCAGGCAGGCGGAAAATCAACTGATTCCCTATGGGATAGCGGCGCAGAACTTGATAGCGGCCGCGCATTTCGTTATCTCACGCGAAAGCTAAAAGGTATTTTTATGTCCGAGCGTCCGATTACACCGATCCTTGACCGGGTTCATCTGCCTTCAGATATGAAAGCGCTTTCTGACCGCGAGCTGCGCCAACTGGCAGACGAGTTGCGGGCCGAGACGATTTCGGCGGTCTCGATGACCGGCGGGCATCTGGGTGCTGGCTTGGGCGTGGTCGAATTGACCGTGGCCCTGCACGCGATTTTCAGCACCCCGCGCGACAAGATCATCTGGGACGTGGGGCACCAATGCTATCCGCATAAAATCCTGACCGGGCGGCGGGACCGTATTCGGACCCTGCGCACCGAGGGCGGGCTTTCGGGCTTTACCAAGCGTTCGGAAAGCCCCTACGACCCCTTCGGCGCGGCCCATTCCTCGACCTCGATCTCTGCGGCTTTGGGGTTCACCATGGCGGCCGATCTTGGCGGAGATCCCGGCGATGCGGTGGCGGTGATCGGCGATGGGTCGATGTCCGCGGGCATGGCCTTTGAGGCAATGAACAATGCCGGGCACCTGAAAAAACGGATGTTCGTGATCCTGAACGACAATGAGATGTCGATTGCGCCGCCGGTGGGGGCGCTGTCGTCTTATCTGTCGCGGCTTTATGCGCAGCAGCCGTTTCAAGAGTTCCGCTCGGCCGCCAAGGGCATGGTCAGCCTTCTGCCCGAGCCTTTGCAAGAGGGTGCGCGGCGGGCCAAGGAACTGCTCAAGGGCATGTCGGTTGGCGGTACCCTGTTTGAGGAGCTCGGATTTTCCTATGTCGGCCCGATTGATGGCCATGATCTGGACCAGCTTTTGCCGGTTCTGCGCACGGTCCATGAACGCGCCACAGGGCCGATGCTGATCCATGTGCTGACCAAAAAGGGCAAGGGCTATGCCCCGGCCGAAAACGCAACCGATCGGGGCCATGCGCGGGCCAAGTTTGATCTGGTGACCGGCGAGCAGAAAAAGACCCCCTCGAACGCGCCGAGCTATACCAAGGTCTTTGCGCAAAGCCTGATCCGCGAGGCGGAGGCCGACAGCCGCATCGTGGCGATTACGGCGGCGATGCCTGACGGCACCGGACTTGATCTTTTCGGCGCGCGTTTTCCCAACCGCACCTTTGATGTCGGCATTGCCGAACAGCACGCGGTCACCTTTTCCGCAGGCCTTGCGGCGGGCGGGATGCGGCCGTTTTGCACGCTTTATTCGACCTTCTTGCAGCGCGGCTATGATCAGGTCGTACACGACGTCGCGATCCAGCGCCTTCCGGTGCGCTTTGCCATCGACCGGGCGGGTCTGGTCGGCGCAGACGGCGCCACCCATGCGGGGGCCTTTGACGTGGCCTTCCTGTCCAATCTGCCGGGCTTTGTCGTGATGGCGGCGGCGGATGAGGCGGAGCTGGTCCATATGGTTGCCACTGCCGTTGCCCATGATGACGGCCCGATCGCCTTTCGTTTTCCGCGCGGCGAAGGCGTGGGGGTCGAACTGCCGGCCAAGGGTACCGTTCTGGAGATCGGCAAGGGCCGCATCATCCGCGAAGGCGCGCGGGTGGCGATCCTGTCCTTTGGCACCCGTCTGGCCGAGGTCATGAAAGCCTGCGAATCGCTGACCGCGCGCGGCCTGTCGCCGACGATCGCCGATGCTCGCTTTGCCAAGCCTCTGGACCGCGATCTTATCCTGAATCTTGCCCGCAACCACGAGGCGCTGATCACCATCGAAGAAGGCGCGATTGGCGGTTTTGGCAGCCATGTGGCGCAGCTTTTGGCCGATGAGGGCGTCTTTGACAGCGGGTTGAAGTACCGCTCCATGGTGCTGCCGGATATCTTTATCGATCAGGCCAGCCCCGAGGCGATGTACCGCGTGGCGGGTATGGAAGCCGCGCAGATCGAGGCTAAGGTGTTGCAAACGCTTGGGATTGGGGTTGTCGGCCTGCGGGCCTGACGCGCAAAACGCCGCCTGAGATCTACCCGCCAAAATGGCTTTCGCCACGCTCCTTGGCGAGCCGGATCTGCTTTTGCCGCTCACGGTAGCGTTCGCGGTCCGCCTCGCTCGCCTCGCCGTGGCATTTCGCACAGGAAACGCCCTCTTCATACAAAGGATGCGCGCGCTCTTCTTGCAGCATCGGGCGCCGGCACGCGCGGCAAAACTTGTGCGGGCCAGGGGTCAGCCCATGGCCAACCGAAACCCGTTCGTCAAAGACAAAGCACGCGCCCTGCCAAAGGCTTTCGGCCTCCGGCACCTGTTCAAGGTATTTCAGGATCCCGCCTTTGAGGTGAAAAACCTCGGTCACTCCCTGTCCAAGCAGGTAATTCGTCGATTTCTCACAGCGGATGCCGCCGGTACAGAACATCGCGATGCGCTTGCCGGCAAAGCGGGTTTTGTTTGCCGCCCACCAGGCCGGAAATTCGCCAAAGGCAGCGGTTTTGGGGTCCACCGCGCCTTGAAAGCTGCCGATGGCGACCTCGTAATCGTTGCGGGTGTCGATCACCGCCACATCGGGCGCGGCAATCAGCGCGTTCCAGTCCCGCGCCGTCACATAATGCCCGACCCGCGCCTTGGGGTCAATTCCGGGCTGGCCCATGGTCACAATCTCGCGTTTCAGCCGGACCTTGAGGCGGCCAAAGGGCTGCTTTTCGGCCTGCGCCTCTTTCCACTCCAGATCGGCGCAGCCCGGCAACGCGCGCAGATGGGCGAGGACCGCATCAATCCCGCTCCGTGTGCCCGCTATGGTCCCGTTGATCCCCTCGCCCGCCAGCAAAAGGCTGCCCTTGACGTCCTGCGCGCGCGCCAGATCCAGGAGCGGCCCACGCAGGGCGGCGGGGTCGTCAAAGCGGGTAAAGTGATAAAGGGCGGCGACGGTGAACATGGCCGCGCTATAGCCGATCAGAGCGCCTGCGAAAAGTGGGCGTCTTCGGCGGCTTAATCAAAGGGGTCATGCCCGTAGCCCGCAAAGGCGGGAAAGGCGGTTTTCCCATCATCCCGGTGCGCGATCATATAGTCCAGATAGGGCGGCAGGCAGGGTTCATAGCTGGGCGGTGCGCGCCAACCGGTGCCAAGGGCCGCGGCAAGCGACAGGCGTACGGGATGGGGCACGGACCAGGGCGTGTGCCCCAAGGGGGGCCGACGCGGCGGAGGCATCCAGAATGGTCAGCGCCCTGTCAATGGCGCGGGCGAGGGTGTGGGCCAGATCCGCTGTGGTCATCGCCTGCGGATCGGCAATGTTGAAGGTGCCTGTTTGTCCGCTGGACAGCAAATGAAGCGTGAAATCCGCCATCCCGGCGGTGGAAGTCGTATGAAACACCGACAGCCCCGCCTGCGCCAAACTGCCCGCAACCGCGCGCCCGATCTGCCCCGAACCGCCGAACACCAATGCCCGCATCATCACCTCCTTGACCTTCGCCCCGGGCTTTTCTAGTCAATGAGGACCGCAAGGAGGCCGCGATGCCCAAATCCAATGAAGCGCTAATCGTCGTCGACATCCAGAACGATTTTTGTCCCGGTGGCGCGCTGGCCGTAGCGGGGGGCGATCAGATCATCGCGCGGGTCAATGCGATGATGGGCAATTTTGGCTGTGTGGTGCTGACCCAAGACTGGCACCCGGCGGAGCATTCCTCCTTTGCCAGCCAACACAAGGGCGCCGCGCCTTTTTCGGAAGTCCGAATGAGCTATGGCCCCCAAACACTCTGGCCCGATCACTGCATCCAAGGCAGCGTCGGCGCCGATTTCCACCCCGATCTGCGGACCGATCCCGCGCAACTGATCATCCGCAAAGGCTTTCGCCCCAAGGTAGACAGCTATTCCGCTTTTTTCGAAAATGACCATCGCACCACGACAGGCCTACATGGGTTTTTGACCGCGCGCGGCGTGACCTCCCTGACCTTTGTGGGCCTCGCAACTGACTACTGCGTGGCCTATTCGGCGCTGGACGCGGCGCGTTTGGGATTCGAATCGCGGATCTTGATGGGCGCTTGCCGGGCTATTGACCTTGGCGGCTCGCTTTTGGCGGCAAGAGCACGCTTGGAAAACACGGGCGTTACTTTGTCGGACTGACTTCAGCATTCCTTAACTCTGCCCCCCTACCTTATCGGGAAAACCCTTTGGACTTTGGGGGCGCTTTTGGACCAAACAATCTGTCACGACGAACTAGGCTCTGGACCGATTAAACCGCTTGATGGCCCGATAACTCACTGATTCACTGGCGGCACCAAGGAGGTGTCGCCATGACCGAGATGTTTCTGCTTTCCGAAGCCCAGATGGGCCGGATTTCCACGTTCTTTCCGCTCTCGCACGGGGTGCC
>CAIYZT010000337.1 GCA_903930735.1 uncultured Paracoccaceae bacterium
AAAGCGCGCGGGCCGCAGGCGGGGCTACAGGCATTGCTGCCGCTGGCCGCGGATTTGGCCGATTATTAGCCCTTTCATGCAGCTCTCGCTGATCTGTCTGCGCGCACCGGGGGGACGGCGCGGGCCAGCATCGCCTATGCCCGCGCGATTGATCTGGCGGGCAATCCCGCCGATGCCGCTTTTCTGCGCCAAAGGCTGGGGGATCTGCGCGATTAACCGGCGCCCAGAGGCCAAAAAAAAGGCCGAGCTTACGCTCGGCCAAGTCCAACAGGGAGGTTATGATGGCAAGAGATTACTCGATTACCACCATGCATTTTATATAGGCAATGAATGTAACACCCGCAACACAAACCATGCTGCAACTGCAGAATTGCCGCTATGCGTCTGGTGCATGACAGGGCTGGCTCCGGATCAATCCAGTTTGCGTTTGCGGTAAGTCATGATCTCGTCGGAGACGAAATCGCGGAAGGCCGCGACCCGTTTGGAATGGCGCAATTCCTCGGGGTAGGCGAGGAAAACCGGCACTTCGCTGCTTTCAATCTCGGGCAAAACGCGGATCAGAAACGGGAAATCCTCGGTGATGTAATCGGGCAAAACGCCGATGCCGAGATGGTTCAGCACGCCTTGAAGGACGCCAAAGTAGTTGTTGACGGTCAGGGTCGAGGGGATGTTGTGGCTCATCAACTCGGCCACCAGATTGGCGCCGGCCGCGACCTGCGCCGTGCCCGCGTGCTGACAGATCAGCCGGTGCTTGCTGAAATCAGTCATGACCTGCGGCGTGCCATTTTCGGACAGATATTCCGGCGTTGCATAAAGCCGCATCCGGATCTGCATCAGGCGCTTGCGGATCAGATCGGCCTGACTGGGCTCTTTCATGCGGATTGCCACATCGGCCTCCCGCATCGGCAGATCCAGAACCCGCTCTTCGAGTTTCAGATCGATCTTTAGCCCGGGATATTTCTTGAACAAAGCCGGCAAGCGCGGCGCGAGCCACAGCGTGCCAAAGCCGGTGGTCGTTGTCACCCGCAGCTCGCCAAAAACCTCATCCTCGGAATCGCGGATTCGCGCCGCCGTGGCATCCAGCTGTTTGGCCATGGATTTGGTTGCATCAAACAGCAGTTCGCCCTGCTCGGTCAGGATCAACCCGCGCGCATGGCGGTGAAACAGGGTGACGGCGAGCGATTCTTCCAAGGCGCGGATCTGGCGGCTGACGGCGGATTGCGACAGATGCAGCACCTCGCCCGCATGGGTCAGGCTGCCCTTGTCGGCGACCGCGTGAAAAATCCTCAGCTTGTCCCAGTCCATCGCCCAAATCCTCAGTTGCACGGTAACGCTAACACAGACCGGCTTATGCTGCCCTATTATTCGGGCCGCAAATGAAAATGCAATGAAGCCCGGCGGCAAAGCGCTGCAACCCTTTCGCAGCCGCCTATCTGCGCCTATAACGACGCAAACCGTCAAAAGGTGGGCAGTTAAATGGCAGTAGGCGTCTTTGACAGTGGGATCGGCGGCTTGACCGTTCTGGACGCCTTAAAGCGGCGGCTGCCCGAGGTGCCCTTTGTCTATCTCGGCGACAATGCCCATGCGCCCTATGGAGTACGCAACGCGGACGACATTTTCAATCTGACCTGCGCGGCGACCGAGCGTTTGTGGGACGAGGGCTGCGATCTGGTGGTTCTGGCCTGCAACACCGCCGCCGCCGCCGCGCTGCACCGGATGCAAGCCACCTGGGTGCCACGACATAAGCGGGTGCTTGGCGTGTTTGTGCCGCTGATCGAGGCGCTGACCGAACGCCAATGGGGTGACAACTCGCCCCCCCGCGAGGTTGCGGTCAAACATGTCGCGCTGTTTGCGACCCCCGCCACCGTCGCCACCCGCGCCTTTCAGCGCGAGCTTGCCTTTCGCGCCATCGGGGTCGATGTCGAGGCGCAGCCCTGCGGCGGCGTTGTGGATGCGATCGAGCAGGGCGACGAGATCCTTGCCGAAGCCCTCGTGCGCAGCCATGTCGAGGCGCTGAAACGCCGGATGCCGCATCCGCAGGCGGCGGTTCTGGGCTGCACCCATTACCCCCTTGTGGAAAAATCCTTTGCCGAGGCTTTGGGGCCGGGGGTCAAGGTCTATTCGCAGGCCAATCTGGTCGCGGAATCCCTGGCCGATTACCTGACCCGGCGCCCCGAATTCCTGGGCAGCGGGACCGAATCCAAATTCCTGACCACGGGCGATGCGCGCGCGGTATCGTCCAAAGCCACGCAGTTCATGCGCAAGTCGGTGGTTTTCGAAGCAGCGTGACGCCGCAGCTCTGCGGGCGGCCTTGCGCCTGCGCGCCTTGTGCAGCAAAACAGCGCAAATTCAGACTGGAGGGCCGGACATGACCGCAAACATCGCCATCCTGGGCGCCTCGGGCTATACGGGCGCAGAACTGGTGCGCCTGATCGCGGGCCATCCGAAAATGCGCATCACCGCCCTGTCGGCGGACCGAAAGGCGGGCATGGCGATGGCCGATGTCTTTCCCTTTTTGCGCCATCTGGGCCTGCCGCAGTTGGTAAAAATCGACGAGATCGACTTTTCGGGCATCGATCTGTGCTTTTGCGCCCTGCCGCATGGCACGACGCAAGCCGTGATCGCCAAACTGCCGCGCAATCTGAAAATCGTGGACCTGTCCGCCGATTTCCGTCTGCGCGATCTGGCGGAATATGAAAAATGGTACGGCGCGCCCCATGCCGCCGCCGATCTTCAGTCCGAAGCCGTTTACGGCCTGACCGAGTTCTACCGCACCGAGATCGTGGCCGCCCGGCTGGTCGCGGGCACCGGCTGCAACGCGGCCGCCGGCCAGTTTGCCCTGCGCCCGCTGATTTCCGCCGGGGTGATCGACCTTGACCAGATCCTGATCGACCTGAAGGCCGGAGTTTCCGGGGCAGGGCGCTCGCTAAAGGAAAACCTTTTGCACGCCGAGTTGTCGGGGGGCACCCATGCCTATTCCGCCGGCGGCAAGCACCGCCATCTGGGTGAGTTTGATCAGGAATTTACCAAGATCGCCGGCCGCCCTGTGCTGGTGCAATTCACGCCGCATCTGTTGCCGATGAACCGGGGCATTCTGGCCAGCGTCTATGTCAACGGCGATCCGGCGCTGGTACACCAGACCTTGTCCCATGCCTATGCGGCGGAGCCTTTCCTGAAGGTGCTGCCCTTTGGCGCGCTGCCCTCGAGCCGCGACATCGCCGGCTCCAATTTCTGCCACATCGGCGTGATTGCCGACCGCATCCGGGGCCGCGCCCTGGTCGTCGCTGTGCTGGACAATCTGACCAAAGGTTCCTCTGGCCAGGCGATCCAGAACGCCAATCTGATGCTGGGAATCGACGAGACCACGGGCCTGATGCTGGCCCCGATCTTTCCTTGAGGAGGGGATATGGCTGGCCTTGGCGGACTTAAAAAGCAGCGGCGCATCCAGTTGATCGTGCTGGCCTTTGTGGCCTTGGCCGCGACGACGGCGCTGGTTGGCACGGCCATGAAGGACGGTATCAACTTTTTCCGCGCCCCGGCGCAGGTGATGTCCGACCCGCCCTTGCCCGGCGAAGTCTTTCGTCTGGGCGGGCTGGTGCAGGCAGGCTCGATTGTGCGCGGGCAGGGCGAGACGGTCCGCTTTGTGGTCACCGATGGCGCGCAAGAGGTGCCCGTGACCTTTACCGGCATTCTGCCCGATCTATTTGCCGAAGGTCAGGGCATGATCGGCCTTGGCCAAATGCAGGACGGCACCTTTGTCGCCACCGAGATTCTGGCCAAGCATGACGAGACCTATATGCCCAAAGAGGTGATGGACGCGCTGAAAGAGCAGGGCGTTTACAAACCCTCTGCGCCTTGAAACCTTTGGTTCCGATAGGCGACAGCGCTCTGTCAGGTCGGGCGAGATTAACCATTTGGCGGCACCCTTGGATCAGCTTCGATCTGAAAAAAGGGAAAGCCATGGCCATCAGCCGATCCGCCGCGCCGCGTCTGGGCGCCGCCCGCACCGCACCCGCCCAAACCCGCCCGCAGCCGCAAGAGCCGGCCCACAGCGCCCTGCCCACCGTGGCAAAACTGCCCGCCCTGGGACCGCGTTTTGACCAGATCATCGACACCGCCAACCGCCTGCCGCGCCCGGTCCTGATGATCCTGACGGTGGGGCTTTTCGCCTATGCCTCCTTCGATCCGGCGGGCTTTGCGGCGCGGATGCAGGCTCTGTCCGAGGTGCCCGAGCCGCTGTGGTGGATGCAAGGCGCGGTGATCACTTTCTATTTCGGCGCCCGCGAGGCGCATTACCACCGGCAAGGCAAGGCTGCGTCCAAGGCCGGTAAACCTGCCGAATCTCCCTGAAAATCGGGGAGATCTTACTAGGTTCGGGCGGCAAATGCGCCGCCCGCGCTTGACCTGTCCGCCCGCCTCTGGCACTCCCAAAGGCGTAGGACAGGAATTGATCAAATGAATCTCTTTGCAGATCTTCGCATCGCAGTGGTGCAAACGCTGGCAAATCTTGCCGATGCCGGGGTGATCCCGCCGGGTCTGGATACCTCCAGCGTCTCGGTCGAGCCGCCGCGCGATCCGGCGCATGGCGACATGATGACCAATGCAGCGATGGTTCTGGCCAAACCTGCGGGCATCGCGCCGCGGGTGATTGCCGATGCGCTGGCTGGCGCGCTGATCACCGATCCACGGGTCTTATCGGCCGAAGTTGCGGGTCCGGGCTTTATCAACCTGCGTCTCGTCGCCGGCGTCTGGCAGGGCGTGGTCAAGGCCATCCTGACCGAGGGGCTGGATTATGGCCGCTCCTCCATCGGGGCGGGGGCGAAGGTGAATGTCGAATTTGTCTCGGCCAATCCGACCGGGCCGATGCATGTCGGACATGTGCGCGGCGCGGTTGTGGGCGACGCTTTGGCGCGGCTTTTGGCCTTTACCGGCTGGCAGGTGACGCGGGAATATTACATCAACGACGGCGGCGCGCAGGTCGATGTGCTGGCGCGCTCGGCCTATGAGCGTTACCGCGAGGCGCATGGGCTGGAGCCTGAAATCCGCGAGGGGCTCTATCCCGGCGACTACCTGATCCCGGTCGGTGAGGCGCTGAAGGCCAGGTTTGGCGATAGCCTGTTGGACAAGGACGAGGGCTTTTGGCTGGCCGATCTGCGCGAAATCGCATCGAGCCTGATGATGGCAGAGATTCGCGGTGATCTGGCGCTCTTGGGCGTGCAAATGGATGTCTATTCCAGCGAAAAGGCTCTCTACGGCACCGGCAAAATCGAGGCCGCGCTGCAGGCTCTGCGCGATCAGGGCCTGATCTATGAGGGCACTTTGGAGCCGCCGAAGGGCAAGACGCCGGAGGATTGGGAGCCGCGGGTTCAGACCCTGTTCCGCTCCACCGCGCATGGCGACGATGTTGACCGTCCGGTGATGAAATCCGACGGTTCTTGGACCTATTTTGCCCCCGATATTGCCTATCACTACGACAAGGTGCAGCGCGGCTTTGATCTGCTGATCGACATTCTGGGTGCCGATCATGGCGGCTATGTCAAACGGATGAAGGCCGCCGTTTCGGCGCTTTCGGGGGGCCGGGTGCCTTTGGATGTGAAGCTGATCCAGCTGGTAAAGCTCTATAAGGGCGGCGAGCCGTTCAAGATGTCCAAGCGGGCAGGCACATTCGTGACCCTGCGCGATGTGGTCGAGCAGGCCGGTGTGGACGTGACCCGCTTCATGATGCTGACCCGGAAAAACGACGTTGCGCTCGATTTCGATTTCGACAAGGTGCTGGAGCAGTCCAAGGACAATCCGGTTTTCTACGTCCAATATGCCCATGCGCGGATGAATTCGGTCCTGCGCAAAGCGGGAGATGCGGGCATGGTATTTTCCGATTCTGATCTGGCAGAGGCCGATCTTGCGCAGCTGGCGAATGACGCGGAATTGAAACTTGCCCGTCAGCTGGGCGAATGGCCACGTCTGGTCGAGATCGCCTCCAAGACCAACGAGCCGCACAGGATCGCGTTCTATCTCTATGAATTGGCATCGGATTTCCATTCGCTGTGGAGCCGGGGAAACGACGATCCGTCCTTGCGTTTCATCCAAGAGGGCAATGCCGCAACATCTGCCGCAAAAATTGCACTTGTCCGCGCAACAGGCGTTGTGATTGCGGCCGGCTTGGGTATCTTGGGTGTCAAGCCGGCGCAGGAAATGCGCTAATTCGCTGATAACGCCGGCAACAAGCAGTAAATGATCCGGGGCGGCATGTATCGCCTTGGGCAAGTTGGGGCGAAAATGGCGGATATTTACGTCGACTATTTCGATTCGGACTATGCGATGGGTGCAGCACCTGGCCCGCGCCGTACCGAGCGTTTGCTTCATCTGGCGGGGGCTGCAACCTCGGTCGCGCTGCTGGTCGGGGCGATCTGGTGGGGCTATCAGTTGGCGGTGCGCGATGTAACCGGCGTGCCCGTCATGCGCGCGGCCGAGGGTGCGATGCGCATTGCCCCGGCCGATCCGGGCGGCGATGTGGCCGGGCATCAGGGGCTTTCGGTGAATGCGGTGGCCGCCGCGGGCACGGCCGCCCCGTTGCCCGATCAGTTGTTCCTTGCGCCCGGCGCGCAAGGCCTTGCCGAAGAAGATGCCGCCGGTCTAGCGCCGCCGACCGTTGCGCTGGCCCCGCAAGGCAGCATCACGGATATGCTTCCGATGGTCGAAGCCAGCTATTCCCCGTCCCCTTCGCTGGCCGCGGCCGAGATCCCCTCGGCCGATCAAGATGCCGTTACCGCCGCTCTGGCCGAGGCGCTAGGCGGCGCTGAGATTGCCACTGAGCAGACCCCGATCCTGACCTCGGGCAAGGCGCTGCGCTCGCTGCGGCCGATGGCCCGGCCCGCTCCATTGGCGCAAGCTACGGTCCAGGATGCCTCGCTTGTCGTCACGGCGACCGACCCGGACACGATTTCTGCCGGCACCCGGCTGGTTCAACTTGGCGCGTTTGATGATGAAAATGCGGCCAATTCGGACTGGTCTCGGCTTGCGGGCCGCTTTCCAGAGCTGATGGCAGGCAAATCCATGGTGGTTCAGCCGGCTCTCAGTGGCGGGCGCACCTTTTACCGCCTCCGCGCGCTCGGTTTCGCAGATGAGGACGAGGCGCGCCGGTTCTGCAGCGCGCTTCTGGCCGAAAACGCGACCTGCATTCCGGTCACCCAGAGATGATCCCGCAGGCCCGGACCGCCGCCATTTTTGGCTGCGAAGGGGCCAGATTGGGGCGCGAAGAATCGGCGTTTTTCTCCGATTGCCAGCCCTTTGGCTTCATTCTTTTCGCCCGTAACGTCGAAACTCCCGATCAGCTGCGCCGCCTGACAGGCGATCTGCGCGCCTGCGCCGGGCGCGATCTGCCGATCTTTGTCGATCAAGAGGGCGGCCGCGTGCAGCGTCTGCGCGGCCCCCTTTGGCGCGAATGGACCCCGCCTTTGGACTTCGTGCAGGCCGCCGGTCCCCACGCCGCCCGCGCGATGGAGCTGCGGTACCGCCTCATCGCGCGTGATCTGCGCGCTGTCGGGATCACCGGCAATTGCGCGCCAACCGCCGATCTGGCCGGCCCCCTGACCCATCCAATCCTGAAAAACCGCTGCTACGGCAGCGATCCCGCACAGGTGGCCGAGATTGCGCTGGCCGCCGCGCGGGGCATGATGGCCGAAGGCGTCTGGCCCGTGGTTAAACATCTGCCCGGACATGGACGATCGCAAAGCGACACCCATCTTGACCTGCCCACGGTCAGCGCGGACCGAGAGAGCCTGCAGGCCACCGATTTCGCCCCTTTCAAGGCGCTGGCCCATCTGCCCTTTGCCATGACCGCCCATATCGTCTTTTCCGCCTATGATACGCTTCCCGCCACCCAATCCCCTGAAATGATCCGCGTGATCAGGCAGGAAATCGGGTTTCAGGGCCTTTTGATGACGGATGATCTGAACATGCAGGCACTCGCAGGTACGTTGGCGCAGCGCACGGGGCTGTCGATGGCCGCTGGCTGCGATCTGGCGCTGCATTGCAAGGGCGATCTGGCTGAGATGATCGCGGTCGCTGGCGCGGCGGGCCCCCTTCGCGCAGATACGCTTTCCCGGATTCCCAAGGATTTTCCGAATCTCCCCCCGGGCGATGCCATTGACACCGGCGCCTTGGATGCCGACCTTAAGCTTCTGTTAGCAAAGTAGCGCCCCGATGTCCGAGCCCGACGACTGGACCTTGACCGAACGCATCCCTCCCGCCGAAAGGCTGGAGGCCGAGGCTTTGATCGTCGATGTCGACGGCTATGAGGGTCCGCTCGATCTGCTTTTGGCCCTGTCGCGCAGCCAAAAGGTTGATCTGCGGCGGGTCTCGATCCTGCAACTGGTCGAGCAATACCTCGTCTTCGTCGCCCGCGCGCAAAGCCTGCGGATCGAGTTGGCGGCCGATTACCTCGTCATGGCCGCCTGGCTGGCTTATCTGAAATCTCGGCTGCTGTTGCCGCCGCTTCCGGGCGAGGATGGCCCCTCGGCGCAGGATCTGGCCGAACATCTGGCCTTTCAGCTCGAACGTCTGGCTGCGATGCGCGAGGCGGCGGCCAAACTGATGGCCCGCGATCAAAAGGGCCGCGATTTCTTTGCCCGCGGCGCGCCCGAAACCCAGACCCGCCGCCGCTCTGTCATCTTGGACGCCAGCTTGATCGATTTGCTGCGCGCCTATGCCCGCATTCGCACCAAGGACGAATTTCGCCCCTATGCCTTTGATCGAAAAAACATCTTTACGATGGAACAGGCGCTGGAGCGGATGCGCGGGCTGATCGGATACCTCGGCGATTGGTCGGATCTGACCTCCTTTCTGCCCGAGGGGTGGGACCGCTCGCCCGCCCGCCGCCGCTCGGCCACCGCATCGAACTTTGCTGCGATCCTTGAGATGGCCAAGCGCGGCCAGATCGCGATCCGGCAGTCCGATGTCTTTGCCCCGATCCAGATTCGCAGCCGCGAGGGCAACGCATGAGCGATGAGGCCCTGCGCGACACGCTCTTTGACGCCCCCCCGATGGGCGAGCAGGAACGTATGGTAGAGGCGATCCTGTTCGCCTCGGCAGAGGCCGTCAGCCTGGCCGAGTTGACCCGCCGAATGCCGCAAGGCTCCGATCCAGCCGAAGCCCTCGTCACGCTGCGCCGTCGCTACGAGGGGCGGGGCGTGAATATCGTGCGCGTGGGCGATGCCTATGCGCTGCGCACCGCGCCGGACCTCGGTCATTTGATGGTGCGCGAGACGACCGAGACCCGCAAACTGTCGCGCGCCGCCATTGAAACCTTGGCGATCGTGGCCTACCACCAGCCCGTCACCCGCGCTGAAATCGAAGAGATCCGGGGCGTCGCCGTCTCGCGCGGCACCGTCGATCAACTGATCGAGTTGGATTGGATCCGCTTTGGCCGCCGCCGCATGACGCCCGGCCGCCCCGTGACCTTTGTCGTCACCGAGAGTTTTCTGGACCATTTCGGTCTGGAATCGGCCCGCGATCTGCCGGGTCTGAAAGAACTGCGTTCTGCTGGCCTTCTGGACAGCCGCCCCCTCCCCGGAGCAAGCGAATTGGACGAAGATCCAGAGGCGATGGGGCAATCTGAAATGTTTGAGGAGTAGAAAATGGACCTGTCCCGGATCATCAACATGATCATCAACATGGTGCTGCGCAAAGTGGTCGGCAAAGGGGTCGATGCGGGTATCAACTATGCGGTTGGGCGCGGAAAGCCGGCGGAAGAGCTGACGCCAGAAGAGCGCGCTCAGGGCCAAGAGGCCAAAGAGATGGCCAAGAGGGCGCGTCAGGCGGCGGGTCTTGCGCGCCGCATCGGACGTTAAGCTAGGCTCAGCCCAGTTTGAACTGCTTGCCCAGTTTCAGGCCTTGCCCTTGATAATTCGAGGCAATCCCCGCCCCATACAGGGTTTCGGGGCGCTCTTGCATACGCTCGTAAACCAGCCGTCCCACGACCTGCGCATGCTCCAGCACAAAGGGCGCCTCGTGGCAGCGCACTTCGAGCACCCCGCGCGAGCCTGCACCGCCCGCCGCCGCATGGCCGAAGCCGGGGTCAAAAAAACCGGCGTAATGCACGCGAAATTCGCCCACCATGGCCAGATAAGGCGCCATTTCGGCAGCGTAATCCGGCGGAATGGTTACGGCCTCGCGGCTGACCAGAATGTAAAAGGCGCCGGGATCGAGGATGATATGCCCGGCGGTCGACCGGATCTCCTCCCAGAAATCGCGGGCCGGGTAATGGGCGATGCGGGCCAGATCGATCACTCCGGCATGGGGCTTGGCGCGGTAGCCCAGCAGATCGCCCGCCATGGGGCGCAGATCTACGGAAAACCCGAGGCCGTCCGAGATCAGCGCCTCATTATCGACCAAAGGCTCGCGCGCGTGCAGAGCGCGCAGATCCGCATCCAGCAGAACTGCCTGACCCTGTCGAAAACGGATCTGGTTCAGGCGTTGTCCCGAACGGACCAGCACCGAGAAACTGCGCGGGCAGACCTCGGCATAAAGCGGGCCTTCGTAGCCTTCGGGAACCCGGTCAAACTCGGCACCGCCATCGGTAATCGTGCGCGTCAGCAGATCCAGCCGCCCGGTCGAGGATTTGGCATTGGCTACCGCCGACAGGCCCGGCGGAAGGCGCAGATGTTCCATCAGAGGGATCACATAGACGCAGCCTTTTTCCAGAACCGCGCCCTCGCGCAAATCGACGCGGTGCATCTCGAATTCGGCCAGACGTTCCGACACTTTGCGCCCGGCGCCCGCCAGAAACGAGGCGCGGACGCGGTAGGCCACGGTTCCAAGGCGAAGATCAAGGCTGGCAGGTTGCAGCTGATCGGGCAGAATCGCGGGGGAGGCGGACAGAACGCCGCGGGCGATCAAGCCTCTGAGGCCTTGGATGGCAAGAACGCCGATGGTCATTTCAATCCCCCGAAGGTGCCGCAAAAGAAAACGTCCGCCATGCCTTGCGGCAGGCGGACGGTTTCTTTGGTCGGGCCAGAGAGATTCGAACTCTCGACCTCCCGCCCCCCAGACGGACGCGCTAACCAGGCTGCGCTATGGCCCGACACGGCGCTTTCATAACGGGTTTGCAGGCGAGGGCAAGCAGGAAAGGACATCTTTATGCGTTCACTGCCCGGCGGAATGCGCTTGCATCGCATCGCGCAGCGATTCCAGCCGTCCGGACTGCACCGCCAGCTTGGCGCGCAGCGGATAGGGCAGGGGGCGTGGCAAAAGCCGCAGGGTCTGCGCGAGGGTTTCAAAGCTGGGTTCGGGCGGCACCTCAAGGCCGGAAAGGTCCAGATCCAGCGGTTCTGGCTCTGCTAGTGCTGCGGGCGGCGCGGCCGCGCGCCGGGCCTGCAGCGCAGTTTCCAAGGCGACGACCTGCGCGGATTCCACGGCTTGAAAGGCGGGCTTCCAGGGCCTCTCTGCATCATCGTCCAGGTCGGTGCCGGGCAGGGCCATTGCGTCGCTCAATTGGCTGCCGATATCGTCCTCATGGGAAAAGACGCCAAGACCAAGGACACCTGCAACATGGCTAACCCCTTGTTCGCGCAGAATTTTCTGAACGCCCCGGATTGTCATGCCTTCGTCACGCAACAGGTGCTTGATCCCCGTCAACAATGCCACATCAGCCGGCCGATAATAGCGCCGTCCGCCCGCGCGCTTGACAGGCCGGATCTGCGGAAACCGGCTCTCCCAAAAGCGCAGGACATGCGCCGGAGTGTCCAGCGCCTCGGCCACCTCGCTGATGGTGCGAAATGCCTCAGGCGACTTTTCCATCCGCGCGAGCCGCCCTTACTTTTTCTTGCCAGCCGCGACTCGATCTTTCATCAGATGCGACGGCCGGAAGGTCAGCACCCGGCGCGGCGAAATCGGCACTTCGTCGCCGGTCTTGGGATTGCGGCCAACGCGCGCGGTCTTGGCGCGCACCGAAAAAGTGCCAAAGGACGAAATCTTGACGCTCTCGCCCGAGGCGAGAACATCGGACATGTTTTGCAGCACGGATTCAACAAGATCGGCGGACTCATTACGAGACAAGCCAACCTCGCGGAACACGGCCTCGCTCAGGTCCATCCGTGTCAAAGTCTTTTCACTCATCGTCTTCTCCCCTCGACGTTTTATGCAACCATGCGCGGGATCAAATTGCGAGTCAATAACAGTGACTTGGGCGGTGATACTCAGGGAGGAGCTTCACCGCGAATTATGGGTGCGAAAGCCGGGCCCGCCTTAAATCCGCAGCACGACCGAGCCCCAGGCCAGCCCGCCGCCGATGGCTTCGGTGACGATCAGATCGCCCGGCTTTATTTGCCCGCGCGCGCGGCCGACCGAAATCGCCAGCGGAATCGAGGCGGCTGAGGTGTTGCCGTGGTCCTGAACCGTGACAATCACCCGCTCCATAGGCACTTGCATGCGTTTGGCGGTGCCTTCAATGATGCGGATATTGGCCTGATGCGGCACGATCCAATCGACATCGTCGCTGGTCAGCCCGGCCTTTTCCAGCGCCGTATGCGCGGTCTCCGCCAGCTTTTCGATGGCGTGGCGAAAGACTTCCTTGCCCTGCATCCGCAGATGCCCGGTGGTGCCAGTGCTGACGCCGCCATCGACATAGAGCAGATCCTTGAACTGCCCGTCGCTGTTCAGATCGCTGGCCAGAATGCCGCGGTCCTGATTGGTGCCGGGCTGTTCCTGCGCCTCAAGGATCAGAGCGCCGGCGCCGTCGCCAAAGAGCACGCTGGTGCTGCGGTCGGTCCAATCCATCAGCTTGGAAAAGGTCTCGGCGCCGATGACCAGCACGGTCTTGGCTTGCCCCGCCAGGATCAGCGCGTTGGCGGTGGTCAGCGCATAGACATAGCCCGCGCAGACCGCCTGCAGATCAAAGGCAAAGCCGCGCGTCATGCCCAGATTGGACTGAACCATGGTGGCGACCGACGGAAAGGTGAAATCGGCGGTCGAGGTGGCGACGACGATCGCGTCTATCTCGCTGGCCTCCATCCCCGCATCATTCAACGCGGCGCGGGCGGCTTCGGTGGCGAGAACCGAGGTCGTCTCGCCCTCAGCCGCGAAATGGCGCCGCTCGATGCCCGAGCGGGTGCGGATCCATTCGTCGCTGGTGTCGATCCAGTTGACAAATTCGGCATTGGGGACCACGCGGGCGGGCAGATAATGCCCGACGCCGCGGACAACGGCCCGCAGTGTCATGCTGTGTTCCCCGCAGCGCCGTGTCCGGCGCTGTTGACGGACGCTATGCGCGCCGACAGCCGTTCAAGGAACCCGGCCCGTGCGAGCCGGATCGCGAGACCTATCGCCGCCGCAACGCCGGTTTCATCCGCGCCGCCATGCGATTTGACCACGGTGCCATTCAGCCCCAAAAACACCCCGCCATTGACCGAACGCGGGTCCATCTTTTTGTGCAACCGCCCAAAAGCCCGGCGCGCCAAGAGATAACCAAGCTTGGCCCAGATCGTCGAGGCCAGCGTAGAGCGCAGGAAATCCGACACCAGCCGCGCCGTGCCCTCGCCGGTTTTCAGCGCGATATTGCCCGTAAATCCGTCGGTTACGATCACATCCACCCGGTCCGAGGGGATGTCCGAGCCTTCGACAAAGCCGATGTATTCATAATCGCCCAGCGTGGCATTGGCCTGCAGCAGGTCCTGGGCCAGTTTCAATTCGGCGGATCCTTTGTGCTCTTCGGTGCCCACATTCAAAATCCCGACCCGCGGCCGGGTCAGGCCCAGCGCATTGCGGGCGTAGGAGGAGCCCATAATCGCATATTGCATCAGATCCTTGGCATCGGCTTTGATATCGGCGCCCACGTCCAGCATCACATTGAACCCAGAGGGGTTTTGCGACGGCCAAAAGCACGCGATCGCCGGGCGGCTGACGCCGGGGATCTTGCGCAGCCGTATCATGCTGACCGCCATCAGGGCGCCGGTATTGCCGCAGCTGACCGCCACAACCGCGCTGCCTGATTTAAGGGAATCGATGGTGGACCACATCGAGGTGCCTTCGCCATGGCGCATGACCTGACTGGGTTTATCGAGCATGGTCACAACGCGCGGCGCATGGACCAGCGTGATACGCGCGATCAGATCGCGGCGCTTGGCCAAAAGGGGGCGCAGCTGCGCCTCATCGCCATGGGCCAGAAAATGGATATCGGAATGTGCATCGGCGCAAATGAAAAGGCCGGCGATCACGGCGCTTGGCCCCTGATCACCGCCCATACAGTCGACTGAAATGACAATCGGTTTTTCTGCCGTTACAGGCGCGATGGTTGTTTCGCTATCCATTCACGCGCTGCGCGGCAAGGTCAGCGGCTTACGCCGCATCCTCGTCAATCGCCACGTCCTTGGCAATCGCCACGACCTGACGGGAATCGTAATGCCCGCAAGAAGGGCAAACGTGGTGCGGGCGCTTCAACTCGCCGCAATTGCTGCAATCGGTGGGATTACCCGCGACCAGCGCATCATGAGCGCGGCGCATATCGCGCTTGGAACGGGTGACTCGGTTCTGAGGGACAGCCATGTCTCGATCTCGATCTGTTTGGGGACATGCCCCTGATTTTACTAGGATTTCAGCGCCTGGTCCTCGGGGTTTCAGCCCCTCGGAAAAGCTCCGAATGAGGCGCGGAACATAGAGGTTCTGTCTGCGATGGCAAGCCCCTTTTGCCCATTTTCCCAAAACCCGGCTTTGGCGGCGGCGGCGGGGTCATTCCTGAGGGTCGGGGGGTGATTTCTTCATCGCTTGCGCGAGGCCAGCGAGGCCCGCAAAGGGTTTCAGGACTTCGTCCGTCAGGGGCTCGGCGCCGGGCGGGGAAAAGACCTGCGCGCCCAGAATCGCCCCGGCGGCGCGCGGATACAGCGGCAGGGCCAGCGACAGGGCCTCGCTTGCCAGCAGGTTCAGATCAATCGCCTCGGGCAGAGGTTCGGTCGTGTCATCCTCGGGGGTCTCGATCTCGTCGGCATCGGGATATTTGAACGCGGCGAGGTAGACGCGCAGCACATCCTCATCCACCCGCGCCGGCACCGGGGCCAGGGTCACCGAACAGGCCTGCACGGCCTGCGCTGTCAGTCGCGCTTCCAGCCGGAAATCGCCGCGCCCCACCGGCCGGATCTCGCCGACAAAGCTGAGGGCGGTCAGGTCCAGCAGGTCCAGCGCCGCCGCGATTTCGCGCCGTTCGGGCTGGCCGGGCACAAAACGAAACCGCGTCGGTTTGCGCCCCGACAGCCCCGCAACCCGCAAAATCGGCGTCGCATCGGCCAGCGCTTTTGGCGGCGTTTTCGGCAAATCGCTCATCAGGCTCCTCCAGTTTTACAGGGTTCCGCTCGGCGCACAGATCTTGTGTTCCTTTCTTGAACCTTGGAGCGAAGTTCTTTATCCCCAAACTGTCGGCAAGGCGAGAGCGCCCGGCACCCAAGGGGGGGAGAATCGATCCATGCGGGCAGCGATTACGGCCACCAGGGGTCAGGGCGCCATGCGAATGGCCCTGATCGGGATGATGTTGGCGGCCCTTTTGGCCTGCGCCACCCAGTTCCGCAATCACGGCTATGTGCCGCCTGAGGACGATCTGGCCCTGCTCGAGGTTGGCCGCGACACGCGCGAGACCGTCGCCGCCACCATCGGCCGCCCCTCGACCGCCGGGCTTTTGAACGATGTCGGCTGGTACTATGTGCAAAGCCGTTTCAAACTGGTTGGCGGACAGGCCCCCGAAGAGATCGACCGGCAAGTGGTCGCAGTCACCTTCACCGAAGAAGGCGTGGTCGAGAATATCGAACGTTACGGGCTTGCCGACGGGCAGATCGTGGCGATCTCGCGCCGGGTGACGACGGCCAATGTAAAGAGCCAGGGCTTTTTGAAGCAATTGTTCGGCAATATCGGCGCGATCAATGCCGGCTCGCTCTTGGGCGGCGGATCGTGATTTAGGCGGGGCAGGGGCCATTGGCCCCCGCCCGTTTGATCGCTATGAGGTCAGATCATAGGCCCGCTCGCCGTGCACCGACAGGTCCAGCCCGTTGACCTCGGTCTCAAGATCCACCCGCAGCGGCAGGACCAGCGCGCAAAGCCTGATCAACGCCCAGCTGGCGAGCACCGTCCAGGCCCCCACGATGGCAAGCCCGCCCAGCTGCGCGCTCCACGAGCCCGCGCCCAGCGCCGCCACCATGATCGTGCCAAAGATGCCGCCGATGCCGTGCACTGCGAAGACGTCCAAGGTATCGTCGATCTTCAGCCGGTTTTTCACGATCAGCACCGCCTCCTGGCACAAGATCCCCGCCACCCCGCCAATGAGCAGCGCCGCCAGCGGCCCCACATAGCCCGAGGCCGGGGTGATCGCGGCTAGCCCCGCGATCGTCCCGGTGACCAACCCCACTAGCGAGGCGCGGCCAAATTTGATCCGTTCCCACAGCGCCCAGCTCAGGCTTGCCGCCGCCGCTGACAAATGCGTGACGGTGATCGCCATCGCCGCCTGCCCATTGGCCGCCAGCGCCGAGCCGCCGTTGAACCCAAACCAGCCGACCCAAAGCATTGCAGCCCCAACCATCACCATGCCGGGATTATGCGGCGGCGTGGTCTTGTGCTTGCGCGGCCCCAGCGCAATCGCAATCATCAGCGCCGCCAGCCCCGCTGTTTCATGCACCACGATCCCGCCGGCAAAATCGCGCACGCCCATGGTGCCAAATATCCTGCCATCCGACAGCATGCCCCCGCCCCAGATCCAGTGGGCAACAGGTGCATAGACCGCCAGCATCCACAGGCCCGAGAACAAAAGGACGAACCCAAACCCCACCCGCTCGGCATAGGCGCCGACGATCAGCGCCGGGGTGATGATCGCAAAGGTCATCTGAAAGGCAAAGAACAAGACCTCGGGCAAGGCGCCGCTGAGGCTATCGGTAGTGACCCCTGTCAGGAATGCCTTGCCGAGCCCGCCCCAGAACGGGCCCGGCCCGCCAAAAGCGATGGAATAGCCAAGGGCCAGCCACAAAAGGCTCATCAAGGCGGCGATGGCAAAGCAGTGCATGAAGACCGACAGCACGTTGCGTGCCCGCACGAGGCCGCCATAGAACAGGGCCAGGCCGGGCAGGGTCATCATGAGGACAAGCGCGGTGGCGATCAGGATAAAGGCGGTATCAGCGGCGTTCATATGGGGGCGGTTCCTTGATTGCGATGCGGGCAAACTGCGGGCAAAGAGGAACGGCGAAAAGCGGCTTTCGGTGAAAAAACGGGCAGTTCTGGGGGGGCATTTGTCCTTTGCCCGAAAAAGAGGCAGCGGACCGGGCGCTGCGGTCAATTCCAAAGCAGGGCGCGAATCAAGGCAAGGCGGCGACGAGCAGGACCAATGCGTGGTTGCAGGCAGCCGCGCGCACGGCTGGCCGTCCCAAAGCGCCGAATTCGATGGTTTCGGATCGGCTTGGGAGCCCTTTGACCGCAACGGCGAAACAGACCCGCCCCTCCGGTTTGAACTCGGATCCGCCCGGCCCGGCGATCCCCGTTATAGACACCGCGAGATCCGCGCCGGAATTTGCCCGCGCGCCTTCGGCCATCTGCAGGGCGACCGGCTCGCTGACCGCACCATATTCGGCCAGGGTCTGTGCGCTGACGCCCAGCATCGCGGTTTTGGCAGTGTTGGAATAGGTGACATAGCCGCATTCAAAGACATCTGATGAACCCGCGATCTCGGTCAGGGCGGCGCAAACCATGCCGCCGGTACAACTCTCGGCCGTTGCGATCCGCAAACCCTGTGCCCGCGCGGCGGCCAGAATCTGTCGCGCCAGATCCGCGCTCATAGCGCTATCACGCCATGCGCGAGCCCGGCCAAGGCGATCGATGCGATCCCCGCAAAAAGCCCTGCCCAAAGGTCATCATACAAAACCCCCGGCGCATCGCCGCGACGGTCCGCGCGGCCGACAAGCCAAGGCTTCCAGATGTCGAAAAGCCGGAACAGCGCAAAGGCCGCGAGCGGCGCGGGGTAGGGCAGCCAGCCCTCCCAACCGCGTAGCCAAAACGCCGCCGCCGGGAACAAAAGCGCGATCCACTGCCCCGCCACCTCGTCGATCACGATCTCGCTAGGGTCCGCGCCGGGCCGGTCTGCCAATTCGCGCAAGATCGCCCAGTAGGCGATGGCGATGACCGCCGCCGTGGCCGCCACCAAGGCCGGAAAGCCAAGGTATCGGTCGATCGTCCAGCCCAGCAGAACCGCGACCGCCGATCCCCAGGTTCCCGGGGCCGGTCTGAGCAAGCCAACGCCAAAGAGGATGGTGATGAGACGGCTCATAGCGCGATCAGCGTGGCGGTGGCGAGCGCGGCGATACCCTCTTCGCGCCCGGTAAAGCCCAAACGTTCGGAGGTGGTGGCCTTGACCGAAACCCGGCCCACCTCAATCCCCATGATCTGCGCCAACGCCGCCCGCATTGCAGCCGCATGGGGTCCGATCTTGGGCCGCTCGCAAACCAGCGTCACGTCGCAATTGGCGATCCCAAAGCCCCGGTCTTTGGTGAGTGCGACCGCATGGCGCAAAAAGATATGGCTCTGCGCGCCCTTCCATTGCGGATCGGAAGGCGGGAAATGCGTCCCGATATCGCCCTCGGCCAGCGCCCCATAGATTGCATCGGTCAGCGCGTGCATGCCGACATCGGCATCTGAATGGCCCAGCAGCGCCTTGTCATGCGCCACCTTGACCCCGCAAAGCCAGACATGATCCCCACCGGTAAAGGCATGCACGTCATAGCCATTGCCCAGCCTGATATCCATGCCGCGCCCCTTTAGGCTTTGCCTCGCCCGCGCGAAATCGCCTGGAAAGGTCAGTTTGATATTCTGCTCGTCGCCCTCGACGATGGTAACCCGCATCCCCGCCGCCCGCGCAACCTCGACATCGTCGGCAGCCCCGCCCGGATGGCTGCGATGGGCCGCGAGTATCTCTGGGAAGTGAAAGCCCTGCGGGGTTTGCGCCCGGTACAATCCCGAGCGGTCCCGCGTGCCGCTGACCTGGCCTTGTACACCCGTCCAAAGCGCGTCGGTCATCGCCAGCGCCGGAGCCGCGCCCGAACCCTGGCTCAGCGCGTCCAGAACCCGCTGGATGATCGCCGGGCTGACAATTGGCCGCGCGCCGTCATGGATCAGAACCTGCGTTGTATCGCTGCCTTCAAGCGCCTCCAACGCCGCGCGCACCGATTGATCGCGGGTCTCGCCGCCAAGAATGATCTGCGCCTCAGAGCCCAGCGCCTCTGCCCGCGCAAGGTCATCGGGATGGACGACCAGAAGCCGGCGAAAGCCCGCAAAGGCGGCCAAAGCATGGGCAACCACGGCTTTCCCGGCCAGATCCTGCCATTGCTTGGGCAAATCCCCGCCTGCGCGGGTGCCGCGGCCAGCGGCGACGATGATGACGGCGATGCTCATGGCCTTGGTCTAAAGCGCGGCAAGCCTGAGGAAAAGAGACTTTTGTGGGGAGCGCGCTTGCCAGATGCCCGCAATAGCGCCTCGTGGGGCGATTGCTGCACAAATATTGTGCAGCGCCTGTATTTGAGGCATATCTCGCCCAGATCCGCTTGCCTGCAAGGGCGCACGCTGCGATCCCTTTGACCTGTTCAGGACATATCTCATGCCCCTTGCCGCCCTTGGCTTTGCCCCGCCCGTCTTTCTTGCCCCGATGGCCGGGATCACCGATCTGCCTTTTCGGCGGGTCGTGGCGCGGTTTGGGGCCGGGCTGGTGGTCTCGGAAATGGTCGCCTCCGAAGACATGATGCGCGACCAACCTCTCGCCAAATCCCGGGCCGAGCTGGGTCTGTCCGAGGCCGCGACTTCGGTGCAGATCGCGGGGCGCGATCCCTATTGGATGGCCGAAGCGGCGCGCTATTTGCAAGGCCAGGGCGCGGCGGTGATTGATATCAACATGGGCTGCCCGGCCAAACGGGTGACAGCCGCGGGCGGTAACGGCGCTTGCGGCTCGGCCTTGATGCGCGAGCCAGAGCTGGCCCTGCGCCTGATCGAGGCGGTGGTGGGTGCGGTTCAGGTGCCGGTGACGCTGAAAACCCGGCTCGGATGGGATGACGACAGCCTCAATGCCCCCGATATCGCCCATGCCGCCGAAAGCGCGGGGATCGCGCTGATCACCATTCACGGCCGCACGCGCTGTCAGTTCTACAAAGGCCGCGCCAATTGGGCCGCCATTCGCGCGGTAAAAGAGCGGGTGCGGATCCCGGTGATTGCAAATGGCGATATCATCAGCCCCGAGAGCGCCCGCGCGGCGCTGGATCAAAGCGGCGCGGACGGTGTGATGGTCGGGCGCGGGGCGCAAGGCGCGCCCTGGCGGCTGGCCGAAATCGCGCACCAGATCTATGGCACGCCTGCGCCCGTTGTGCCCGAAGGCGCCGATCTGGCCAATCTGGTGATCGGTCATTACGAGGCGGCCTTGTCCTTTTACGGGCCTGCTCTGGGCCTGCGCGTAGTGCGCAAACACCTCGGCTGGTATCTGGACGTCAGCGCACCCGAAGCCGACCGCGACGCCATCCTGACCGAAACAAACCCCGATCTCGTCATCGGCCTGCTGGAATCCGCCTTTCTGGACAGCGCCCCATGATCGAGCTGGCCGCCACCGCGCTTTGGGCCTCCTTGCCGCTGCCGGCCCTTGTGATCGATGCCGCGGGCCGCATCGCCGCCGCCAACAGCGCCGCCGAGACTTTCCTCAACCTCTCCACCCGCAGCCTTCTGGGCAAGGATTTCCTCGACCGCTTGTCGATCGACGCGCCCATCGCCGAAGCCATTGCCCGAGTTCGTCGCGACCTCTCTGCGATCTTCATCACCGATGCCAATCTGACCACCGGCGAAAAGGCCCGGGTGCTCTGCGGCATCACCCTGTCGCCCCTGCAGGACAAGCCCGGCGCGCTCCTGATCTTGATCTCGCCGCGCGAGTTGGCCGATCGGCTGGGCCGGGGGCAGGTCGTCACCTCGGCCGCCAAATCTGCGATTGGCATGGCCGAGATGCTGGCCCATGAAATCAAGAATCCCCTCGCAGGCATCGCGGGGGCGGCGCAGCTTTTGGCGATGAACCTTAGCGGCGATGATCTGGAGCTGACCGATTTGATCGTCGAGGAGACGCAAAGGGTCGTCAAACTGCTGGAGCAGGTGGAGCGGTTTGGTGATGTCCGCCCGCCACAGCGCAAGTCGGTCAATCTTCATGATGCGCTGGACCGTGCCCGCCGCTCGGCCCTCGTCGGCTTTGGCGCGCACATGACCATTATAGAGGATTACGACCCCTCGCTTCCCTCCACCTATGCCGATGACGACCAACTGATGCAGATCTTCCTCAATCTGCTGAAAAACGCCTCCGAGGCAGCCGGTCCGAGGGGCGGCACGATCCGGCTGCGCACCTTTTACGATTTTGCCCTGCGCCGCCGCGCCAAGGATGGCAGCGCCGCCATGCCGCTGCAGATCGAGATCATCGACGACGGCCCCGGCATTCCGCCCGCAATCGCTGCCGATATCTTTGAGCCCTTTGTCTCAAGCAAGGAAAACGGCACCGGCCTGGGTCTGGCGCTCGTCTCCAAGATTATCGCCGACCACGAGGGCTGGATTTCTGTCGATTCTGCGCCCGGCCGCACCGTTTTTCGCATTTCCCTACCGCTCGCCCCGCGCGCAATCCTTGATCAGATAGGTTAAAATATGGATGGCACTGTCCTGATAGCTGACGACGACCGCACCATTCGCACCGTTCTGACGCAGGCCTTTACCCGCGCGGGCTGCAAGGTGCATGCCACATCCTCGATGCAAACCCTGATGATCTGGGTCGAAGAGGGCAAGGGCGATCTGGTGATCTCGGATGTGATCATGCCCGATGGCAACGGGCTCGAGGCGCTGCCGAGGATTACCAAGTTGCGGCCCGGCCTGCCGGTGATCGTGATCTCGGCGCAAAACACGATCATGACCGCGATTGGGGCGGCTGAGGCCGAGGCTTTCGACTACCTGCCCAAGCCCTTTGATCTGCCCGACCTGATGAAACGCGCGGCCAAGGCGCTGGATCTTAAACGCCACCGCCCGGCCCAGCCCATCCCCCCCACGCCCCGCGATGGCGGCGATGACCTGCCGCTTGTCGGGCGCACCCCGGCGATGCAGGCGCTTTACCGGCTGGTCGCGCGGGTGCTGAATGCCGATCTGCCGGTGCTGATCATGGGCGAAAGCGGGACTGGAAAATCGTTGATTGCCCGCGCGGTCCATGATTACTCCGACCGGCGCACCCATGCCTTTGTCACCGTTCAAGGCGCCGATCTGAGCAGCAGCGATACCGCGCTTGCGCTTTTGGCACGGGCGCGCGGCGGCTCGCTGGTGCTGGAGGAGGTCGCGGATTTTGGACCAGAGGCGCAGGGGCGGCTGGTGCGAATGCTCGACGCCATGCCCGCCGGTGCGCCCCGGATTTTGGCAACCTCGCAAAGCGATCTGGCGCAAAAGACCGCCTCCGGTCAGTTCCGCAGCGATCTTTTCTACCGGCTTGGCGGGGTAAGTCTGCAGGTGCCCGCCCTGCGCGAGCGGGTGGAGGATATCCCGCTTTTGGCCGATCACTTCCTCGCCCGCCTCGGCCGCGATCTGGGCACCCAGCGCCATCTGACCGCGGAATCAACGGCACTGCTGCGCACTCATACCTGGCCGGGCAACGTGCGCCAGCTGGAAACCCTGCTCAAACGTCTGGTGATCACCTCGGGTGAGCCCAATATTTCAAAGGCCGAAGTCGAAGCCGCGCTTGGCCCGAATTCGGCCGAGCGCGGCCCCACCGGCGGCGCCTTTGATGGCGAGCCTTTGGCCGCATCGGTGCAGCGCCACCTGCAACGCTACTTCGATCTGCATGGCGGCCAATTGCCACCTACGGGGCTTTATGACCGAATTTTGCGCGAAATAGAGGTGCCGTTGATCGAAATCGCGCTATTTGAAACGGGTGGTAATCAAGCAAAATGTGCTGACCTTTTGGGCATCAACCGCAATACCTTGCGCAAAAAGATCACCGAGCTCGATATCCGCGTGACACGTCGGCGCAAACTGATGTAATATCGCCACAGAGGTCGTGTCGTAAATGACGCGGTCCGGTTTTTGGTTTTTGCCCCTGGGGGCCAAGTCCGAAAAAAGGGGAACGCGCCGCGTGAAAGCTCAGAGCCGAACCGAAAACTGGACGCTTAGGCTGGCGCGTTTGCGTCGGCAAAAACGTGTTCAGAACGCTCTGACCTTTGGCCTGGTGGCCCTTGGTCCGGTTTTGGCGGTGGCTACTTACCTTGCGCTTGGCCCTTTCAACCTGCGCGCCGACAGCAGCAATCTGCGCCTCGTGCTGCTGGCCGACCTTGTCTATGTCCTGCTGGTGGCAGCCCTTGTTTTGGCCCGCGTGGCACGGATGGTGGCCGACCGGCGCAGCCAATCGGCCGGTTCGCGCCTGCATATGCGCCTCTCGGGGGTCTTTGCGGTCGTCGCTCTGGTGCCCACCGTTCTGGTCGCGGTCTTTGCGGTTTTGACGGTGAATATCGGCCTTGAGGGCTGGTTTTCCGAGCGGGTGTCCAACGTGGTCGGCTCCTCGCTCGCCGCCGCGCAAGCCTATGAGCAAGAGCACCGCGATACGCTGATGGAAGATGCCTCCAGCCTAGCGGGCTATCTGGAAATCGCCAAGCAGTCCCAGTTTTTTCTGGAAGACCGCGATATCCGCCCGCTGCTCACCCAAGGTCAGGCCGCCGTTCAGCGCGGGCTGAAGGAGGTTTTTCTGATCGACGGCGCCGGCACCCTGCACACCCGGGGCGAGCGGAGCTATCTTTTCGACTTTGAGACCCCCTCGGCCGCCGAGCTGACCCGTGCCATGGCCGGCGAAGTGGTCTTGATCGAGGATTGGCCCAACAACGAATTTCGCGCGTTGGTCTATCTGGAGAGCTATCCCGACCGTTATCTTTACGTGGCGCGAAAGGTGGACGGCGCGATTCTGGGGCTGCTCGATGAAACCCAGCAAAACGTAGCCCTGTATCAACAGCTGGAATCGGCGCGCGGGCAATTGCTGTTCAATTTCGGCCTGCTCTACCTCGGCTTTGCGGTGATCGTCATTCTGGCCGCTGTCTGGGGCGGTCTATGGTTTGCCGAACGCCTCTCGCGCCCCGTGGGCCGCCTTGCCCTTGCCGCGCAAAGGGTGGGCGCCGGGGACTTGGATATTCAGGTCATCGAAGAGGCAGGCGATGACGAAATTTCCATGTTGGGCCGTCTTTTCAATCAGATGACGCGCCAACTTAAGGGGCAACGCGAAGCTTTGATGGACAGCAATCAGCAATCCGAGACCCGGCGCAGGCTGTTTGATTCCGTGCTGTCTTCGGTTACCGCCGGGGTGATCGGTCTGGACGGGCAAGGACGGATCGACTTTGCCAATCCCGCCGCCGCCCGGCTGCTGGATTTTCTGGCCGAAGACATTGAGGGACAGCAGATCCTGGTTGTCGTCCCCGAATTCTCGCCCCTTCTGGCCCGGCTTCAGGACGACGATCTGGTCACCGCGCAAGAAGAGCTGCGTCTGATCCGGCGCGGTAGGCAGGAAAGCCTGTTGGTGCGGCTATCGGAACGGCGCGGGGCGGGCGGGCTTGAGGGCTTTGTTATCGCCTTTGACGATGTCACCGATCTGGTCTCGGCCCAGCGGATGGCGGCCTGGGGCGATGTCGCGCGGCGCATCGCGCATGAGATCAAGAACCCGCTGACCCCGATCCAGCTGTCCGCCGAACGCATCAAGCGCAAATACGCGGCTCAGGTGAGAGACCCGCAAGAGCTTGAACAATATACCGATGTGATCATCCGCCAGACCAATGACCTGCGCCGCATCGTCGATGAGTTTTCCAAATTCGCCCGCATGCCCGAGCCGGTCCGCAAGGAAGAGGATCTTGTGGCGCTGATCAAGGGCGCGGTTCTGCTGCAGGAAAACGGTCAGCCCGAGGTGGATTTCGTCAAGCATCTGCCCGCAGGCCCCGTGCTGATTGATCTGGACGCGACGATGATCGGGCAGGCGCTGATAAACCTGATCAAGAACGCCGGCGAATCCATTGATACCATGCGGGAAAAGCTGATCCCCGGCTACAGGGGCCAGATCCGCGTCAGCCTGCATCTGGACGAGGCGGACGCGCGCGTCACCATCGCCGATAATGGCACCGGCCTGCCGCCCGACCGAGCGCGCCTGTTTGAACCCTATGTGACCACCCGCGACAAGGGTACCGGTCTGGGCCTGCCGATCGTCAAGAAAATCATCGAAGAACATGGCGGCACGCTTGATCTGACCGACGCCGATGTCTTTGACGGAAATAGCCATTTTGGGGCGATGGCCGTAATCCATCTGCCCCGCGCGCCCCGCCGCAAGGGCGCGCGAAAAGCCACAGGAGAATGACATGTCCAGCATTTTGATCGTTGACGACGAAAAGGATATTCGCGAGCTGATCGGAGATATCCTGCGCGACGAAGGCTTTACCGTGCGTCTCGCCGCCAATTCCGATGATTGCATGGCCGAGATCAACGCTGAGCCGCCGGCGCTGATGATCCTTGATATCTGGCTGAAAGACAGCCGGATGGACGGGATCGACATTCTGAAGACGGTCAAGCGCGACAATCCTGATGTGCCGGTGGTGATCATTTCGGGGCATGGGAATATCGAGATTGCAGTCGCGGCGATCAAACAGGGCGCTTATGATTTCATCGAAAAACCCTTTAATATCGATCAGTTGATGGTGGTCGTCACCCGCGCCATGGAAACCTCGCGCTTGCGCCGCGAAAACTCGGATCTGCGGCGGCGCGATACCTCGTCTTCGGAAATGCTGGGCGCCTCGCCCAGTTTCAAGACGCTGAAATCGCAGCTGGAAAAGGTCACCAAGTCGAACGGACGGGTGATGCTGACCGGGCCGGCAGGGTCGGGCAAGGAAATGGCGGCGCGCTATATCCATGCCCATTCGAATCGGGCGAGCGGCCCCTTCATCTCAGTTTCGGCGGCGACGATTGAACCGGAGCGGATGGAAGAGGTGCTTTTTGGCCGTGAAACCGCCGAGCGGGGGATTGAAAAGGGGCTGCTGGAACAGGCCCATGCCGGGATCGTCTATCTGGACGAGGTCGCGGATATGCCGCTGGGTAGCCAGTCCAAGATCCTGCGCGTGCTGACCGAACAGCAGTTTTCACGCCTCGGCGGGTCTGACAAGGTGCGGGTCGATCTGCGGGTCATCTCCTCCACCACCCGCGATCTGCGCCAGGAAATCGCGCGCGGCGCCTTTCGCCAAGAGCTTTATGATCGCCTGAACGTGGTGCCGATCCAGGTCCCTTCGCTGGAGGATCGGCGCGAGGATATTCCCGACCTCGCCCGCCATTTCATCGAGATGTTCCACCGCAGCCAGGGCCTGCCGATGCGCAGCCTGTCGTCCGAATCCGAGGCCATGCTGCAAACCATGCAATGGCCCGGAAACATCCGCCAATTACGCAATGTGATCGAGCGGGTGCTGATCCTGGGTGATAGCGCGGGGCCGATCGAGGGCCGCGAATTACCCGGCCAGGAGACGCCCGAAGTCTCGGGCGGGCGGATGATCTTGGGCGGGGTGGTGGCCACCTTGCCGCTGCG
>CAIYZT010000338.1 GCA_903930735.1 uncultured Paracoccaceae bacterium
GACCGAAGAGATATTCTCGCCGCCCGAAATGATGATGTCCTTGGCCCGGTCGGTCAGTTTGACATAGCCATCCTGGTGCCGAAACGCGATATCGCCGGACCAAAGCTGTCCGCCCTTGAAGGCTTCGGCGGTGGCGGCGGGGTTTTTGTAATAGCCCTTCATCACCAGATTTCCGCGAAAGGTGACCTCGCCAAGGCTGTGCCCATCGCGGGCAATGGGCTGGCCTGAGGGGTCCAGTACGGTCAATTCCTCCAGCATGGCATTGGCTACGCCGGTGCGCGCCTTGTAGGCGGCGCGGGTATCGCCCGTGCTGCCGTCCCACTCGCTTTGCCAAAGGGTCTCGACCGACGGCCCGTAGGTCTCGGTCATCCCGTAAACCTGCGTGACGTTGAAACCCAGCGGCTCAATCGCCGCTAGCGTGGCCGCGGGAGGCGGCGCGCCGGCGGTAAAAACCTCCACTATATGCGAGAATTTGCGGCGGTCGGTCTCGGGAGCGTTGATCAGGGTGTTCAGGACGATTGGAGCGCCGCCGAAATGGGTGATGCCCTCGTCCGCGATGGCATCATAGATCGCCTTGGCCGAGATATCGCGGCAGCAAACCACATGGCCGCCCAGCATCGGCATCATCCAAGTGTGGCACCAGCCGTTGCAATGGAACAGGGGCACGATGGTCAGATAGACGGGGTAAAGCTGCATTCGCCAGCCCAAGGCATTGGCGGGGGCCGACAAATAAGCGCCCCGGTGATGGATGACGACGCCCTTGGGCCGCCCAGTGGTGCCCGAGGTATAGTTCAGGGCGATAGATTCCCATTCATCCTGCGGATAGGTCCAAGGGGCCGCACGGTCGCCCTGCGCTTGAAAGGCATCATAGCTGAGGTAATGACCCGAAACGGTAAAGCCGTGGTCGGCGACCTCGATAATCTGCGGCGCCGTGCCTTCCATCCGTTTGATCGCGGCCTCGGCAAGGGGCAGGCTGGCGCAATCAACAAAAAGGATCTTGGCCCCGCCGTGGCCGAGAATATAGGCGACCGTGTCGGGGTCGAGCCGGGTGTTGATCGTGTTCAGCACCGCGCCCGCCGCCGGCACACCAAAATGCGCGATGGCCTGTTGCGGGATATTGGGCATCATTGTGGCCACCACATCGCCCGGACGAATACCGTGCAGGCGCAGGGCCGAGGCCATCGCGCTGACCGCAGCGGCATAGTCGGCATAGCTCAGCCGCGTGGACTTCCACACCAGCGCCGTGCGATCGGCAAAGATATCCGCCGCCCGGGCGAGGTAGGAAAGCGGGGTCAGCGGCGTGTAATTCGCTGCACATTTGTCCAACCCGGTCTCATCCGCCAGCCAGCCCATGCCTGCCCCCCATTCGTGTGGTGATACGTCGCATTCAGACGTGCACTCTTGCGCCGTTCTGCGCAGGTGGGAAGTCGAAAAACGATGGATCAAGGTATGAGCGCGACCAAAGACAGAACCCTCGCCGCGGCCGGATTGATTTTGGTCTATGCCCTGATCATCGGATATACCGACAATTATGTGCGCGTGATCGCCGCCGAGGCCGGGCTATGGCAGTTCCACTTTACGCGGAGTTGCATGGCTGTCGCGCTGCTGGGCCTCTTCGCGCTGATCTTCAAGCGCCGGATTTGGCCGATCAATCTGGGCGCAGTGGCTGCGCGCTCGTTTATCCATGGGGCGGCCATGGTCATCTACTTTGGCGCACTGGGCTTTTTGCCGGTGGCTTTGGTGGCCGCAGGCCTGTTCACGGCGCCGATTTTCGTGCTGCTGATCGGGGCGCTGGCCTTTGGCCACCGCATCAGCCCCTTGCAGATTCTGGCGGTTCTGCTGGGTTTCGCAGGGGTGATTTTGGTCCTGGGGCCCGAGGCTTTTTCGGGCGCCTCGATGGCCGCGATCTTGCCGGTGTTCGCAGCCGTTCTTTACGCCTTGGGTAACATAGCCACACGCGAATACTGCGCGCCGGAGTCGGCAGAAACTCTGGTGGGCGGCTTTTTTGTGGCGCTGGGGGTGATTGGCGCCGCTGGGATGGCCTGGCTGACGCTTTGGCCGATCGCGGTTCCCAGCGGACCGGAGTATTTCCTCCAACGCGGCCCGGTTGTGCCTAATGCGGATTTCTGGTTCTGGACTTTTGTGCAGGCCGCGGGCTCGCTTTTGGCGGTCGGACTGATGATCCGGGGCTATCAGATCACATCGGCGGGCAAGGCGAGCGTTTTGGAATATGTCATTCTGCCGGCGTCGGCGCTTTGGACTTATCTGATCTGGGGTGAGACGCTGGGCTGGCTAGCCTGGGCCGGAATGGCCTTGATCGCGCTTGCCGGGATCATCATCGTGCTGGGCGCCACGCGCGAGAGTGCCTGATTTTTCGAAGGAAAATCGTAGGAACTAACCCGGCTACGAATTTCCTTCGAAAATTCTGTCTTAACCGACCGCATCGCGCCAGTGGCGCCGGCAGAGAGAGACATAGGTCTCATTACCGCCAATCTGCACCTGATCGCCTTCGCGTAATGCCTGCCCATCGGAGCCCCGGCGGATCACCATCGTCGCCTTCTTTCCACAATGACAAATCGTACGCACCTCACGCATCTCGTCCGCCCAAGCCAAAAGCGCCGCCGATCCGGGGAAAAGATTGCCCTGAAAATCGACCCGCAGCCCATAGCACATGACCGGCACGCCCAGATCATCCACCGCGCAGGCCAGTTGCCAGACCTGCTCCTTTGTCAGGAACTGCGCCTCGTCAATGAAAACGCAATCCACCTGGCCCTTGGCAAAACGCGTCTTCAGCTTGGCCAGCATATCTTCGCCGGGGGCAAAGGTATCGGCGGGCTCGCCAATGCCGATGCGGCTGGCGATCCGGCCATCGCCGGCACGGTTGTCGAACTGAGCGGTGATCAGATAGCTGGACATGCCCCCCTCGCGGTAATTGTGCGAGGCTTGCAGCAGCAGGGTCGATTTCCCGGCATTCATCGTGGAGAA
>CAIYZT010000339.1 GCA_903930735.1 uncultured Paracoccaceae bacterium
CGCGCTTTTCCCAAAGTGATCGAAGACTGGGACATTGCCCGCATCATCACTGACTACGCCGATGCCGCCGAGCGGATGAAGGAGGCCGGTCTCGATGGCGTCGAATTCGAATGCTACGGCCATCTGATGGACCAGTTCATGTCGCCCTTCACCAATGCCCTGCCCGCGCCCTACGGCGGCTCCCTGGAAAACCGCGCCCGCTTTGCGATGGAGGTACTGGCGGGCTGCCGCAAACGCGTGGGCGAGCGGTTCCTGCTTGGCATTCGATATACCGCCGATGAGGCCGAGCCGGGCGGGATCGACGCCGATGAGGGCATCGCGATCGGCAAGATGTTCCGCTCATCCGGGCTGGTGGATTTCCTGAACATCATCAAGGGCCGTATTTTTACTGATGCCGCGATGACCGATGTGATCCCGATCCACGGCATGAAATCCGCCCCGCATCTGGATTTCGCCGGCCGCGTCAAGGCCGAGGTCGGCCTGCCCACCTTTCACGCCGCCCGCATCCCCGATGTCGCCACCGCCCGCCATGCCATCGCCACTGGGCAGTTGGATATGGTCGGCATGACCCGCGCCCATATGGCAGATCCCCATATCGTGCAGAAAATCGTCGAGGGGCGGGAGGAGGACATTCGCCCTTGTGTCGGGGCTACCTATTGTCTGGACCGGATCTATCAGGGCGGCATGGCGCTGTGCATCCACAACCCCTCGACCGGGCGCGAGGCCGAGATGCCACACCAGATCGCGCGGGCTGATCAGGCGCGGCGGGTGGTTGTGGTAGGCGCAGGGCCTGCGGGGCTGGAGGCGGCGCGGGTGGCGGCGGAGCGCGGGCATCAGGTGACGGTGTTCGAGGCGGCAAGTGTACCGGGCGGACAGATTGGCCTTTTGGCGCGGACCAAGAGGCGGGCCGAGATGATCGGCATCATCGACTGGCGCATGGCGCAATGCGCGGCGCGGGGGGTGGCGTTTCAGTTCAACACCTGGGCCGAGGCGGGTGATGTGCTGGCGTTGAAACCCGACGTGGTGATCGTGGCGACGGGGGGGCTGCCGGAGAAGGATATCCTCAGCTTTGGCAATGATCTGACCGTCTCGGCCTGGGACATCCTGTCGGGCGATGTAAAGCCGGGCAGCAACGTGCTGCTCTATGACGACGCTGGCGATCACACCGCGATGCAGGCGGCGCAGCTGCTCGCCGAGGCTGGGGCGCAGGTCGAGGTGATGACGCCGGACCGGTCGTTCGCGCCGGAAGTGATGGCAATGAATCTGGTGCCTTACATGCGGGCGATGCAGGACAAAAAGGTGACCTTCACCGTCACCTACCGGCTGACCGGGGTCGAGCGGGACGGCAACCAGATCAAGGCCACGATTGATTCCGACTACATGAAGCTCGGCAAGACCGCCCGTTACGATCAGGTGGTGGTGAACCACGGGACGCAGCCGATTTCGGACCTGTATTTCGCGCTGAAACCCTTGTCGGTGAACGGCGGCGCGGTGGATTATGACGCGCTGATTGATAGGCGGACCCAAGATGTGTCGGGCGGGCCGGAGGGGTTCCAACTGTTCCGGATTGGGGACGCCGTGGAGGCCCGGAATATCCACGCTGCGATCTATGATGCGTTGAGGTTGGTTTCGGTGATTTGAGGGGGGAAAAGGGGGCGTCCAGATCTGGACGTTTTTCTGTTTCATTTGAAATCAAGGTTTTGGGTTGGAGAAATTAACGGTTTGGTAGCGGATGAGCAACGAACGCAGGAAAGCCACGGCAGAGATTGCGCTTTTCTTACTACCATGACGTCCTTCGAATATGGACCCAACCAAAAGCCAAATAGGATTAAATACAATAAGCCCGCCGCCACCGCCGAAGCCTTCAAGGGCGGACAGCTTTGGTCCGGCGATATCGCGTTTCGGCACCAGGATGGCTATGTCAAACTGACCGACCGGGCCAAGGACATCATCATTTCGGGCGGCGAGAATATCTCTTCGGTC
>CAIYZT010000340.1 GCA_903930735.1 uncultured Paracoccaceae bacterium
CCGGAACACCCCCGCCCAAGAACAATCAAGCAGCCGACGCCGCTTGTCGCCCATTTCCGACCAGCGATCAAACAAATCACCGGTCCTTCTGTCGCGCAATGTAATCATGCCCGAATATAAACGGTCCAGCACCCAAAATGAATCGACTTTTTACCGCCCCGTCGAAAGTTGGTGGATGTTTCCGTTGCTTAGGATCACAAAGCGCGCATTTTGGGACCGGGCATACTTGCGTGCTTGCTCTTTCGCTGAGAGCGGGTTTTCACCCTCGGATTTGGCCTCGAGGACAATCAGCGGCTTCCCGGCGGGATCGAGGAGCAGAAAATCTACGAATCCGTTCCCTACTTTCTCGAAATCATCGCCAAACGCGTCAAAGGCTTTTGTGCTGATCTTGACGTTAGGTTCCAAGACGATGTTGGCGGGACCATTGGCGTCATCGAAGAACCGCCATCCCGCCTCGTCGAGAAGTCGATTTATCTTGATTCGTGAGGTCGCTTCCTTGCTGGCCAAGACAGAACTTCTCCGACGGCTAGGGCACGGGGACGTTCCCCCGTTCGTACTCTTAGCTACTGCGGTCAGTGACGCAACAGTCTTCATTGAAAGTGGAAATCAGACAAGGAGCTATCCCTGTGGAAAGGATACGAACGGGCCTCTAAATACCACCTATTGGGGGCTAGATTGGGGGCCAGTTTTGGAACACCCTACCAACTGAATGATTTTATTAATAAAAATGAAGAAATTGGCAGCCCGTAGGGGAGTCGAACCCCTCTTACCTGGTTGAAAACCAGGTGTCCTAACCGATAGACGAACGGGCCGCTGTCTGTGGTGAAGGCTCAATAATCGGGTGAAGCCGAGGACGCAAGGGGGATTCTGAGCAAAATCAATCAGCGGGGGCTGCATCGTCCAACCGCAGTTGCACGCGCGTGCGTCCGCCCCAGTGGTTCAGCTCTAACTTGCCTGCCAGATGGAACAACCGGTGCCCCGCGCCGTCCAGCGCGGCAAGGGGGGAATCGTAACCGCCAAAGGCCATCGCCTCCAGCCGCAGAGCGGTGCCCGGCGCGCCAAAGCTGAGTTTCAGGTGGTTCTCACCGATTCGTCGGGCCGAGACATTTTGCGCGGCAAAGGCAAAGCGGGGGGCGGGGGCGGATTGGCCAAAGGGGCCTGCGGCCTCGATCTGTTCGATCAGCTCGGGCGATACGGCGGCGGGGGTCATGAGATTGCTGATGCGCAGATCCTCGGGGCCGCCGGTGCCTGCGCCCTGTTTGGCCAGCAATTCGGCCAGCCGCGCCATGGCCGGGCCGATCTGTTCGGCGCGCATCGACAGGCCCGCCGCCATCTTGTGCCCGCCGCCGCTGCTGATCAGCCCCTCGGATTGCAGACGGTGCACCGAAGCGCCGAGATCGACGCTGCTCACCGAGCGGGCGGATCCTTTGGCCAGACCGCCTTCGATCCCGATCACCACAGCGGGGCGGTGAAAAGCCTCTTTCAGCCGCGCGGCCACGATGCCCACGACACCGGGATGCCAGCCCTCGCCCGCCGCCCATACGAGGGGCGCCTCGATGCCGCGCGCCTCGGCCTGGGCCAAGGCTTCGGCGCGCACGGCGGCCTCGATCGCGCGGCGCTCGCCGTTCAGAACGTCCAGACGTTGCGCCAGATCGGCGGCTTCGGTTTCAGACGCGGTGGACAACAGACGCGCCCCCAGATCCGCCTGCCCGATCCGGCCCCCGGCATTGACGCGCGGGCCAAAGATAAAGCCCAAGGCATAGACCGAAGGCGGGCGGTCCATTCGCGCCACATCGGCCAGCGCGCGCAGGCCTGGGCGCGCGCGCCGCGCCATCACGGTCAAGCCCTGACGCACAAAGGCCCGGTTGACGCCGATCAGCGGCGCGACATCGGCCACGGTCGCCAGCGCCACCAGATCCAGCATCGCCATCAGATCCGGCACTGGCGTGCCCTCCGCCTTAAGCCGCCGGTTTGCCTCGACCAGCACCAAGAAAACCACGCCCGCTGCGCAGAGGTGGCCAAGGCCGCTGTCCTCGTCCTGCCGGTTTGGGTTTACCACGGCCAGTGCGCCTGGCAGCGTCTCGCCGCCCAAATGGTGGTCGAGCACGATCACATCGCAGCCCGCCGCTGCAATCGGTTCAAACGAAAGCGTGCCGCAATCGACGCAGATGATCAGATCATGATCGCGCCCTAGGGCCTGCATGGCGGGCACATTGGGGCCGTAACCTTCGTCGATGCGGTCGGGGATATAAAGGGTCGCGCGGCGTCCCATGGCGTCCAGCCAGACGATCAGCAGGGCGGCGGATGATCCACCGTCGACGTCATAGTCGGCAAAGATAGCGATGCGCTCGCACGCTGCTACGGCGCGCAAAAACCGCTCGGTCGCCCGCCCCATATCGCGCAAGACCATGGGATCGGGCAACAGATCGCGCAGCTGCGGCGCCAGATAAGCGGCGGCCTGCGGCGGGGCCACGCCGCGCGCCACCAGCGTCTGGCAAATCGCCATCGGCAACCGGGTTTCCTGCGCCATGGCCTCGGCCGCCCGCATGGCCTGCAGGTCCGGGCCCACCCAGCGGCGGCCCATCAGCGAGTTTTCAACGTTCAGAAAGGTGCGCTCTGTCATGCCCAAGGGATGCCCGAGCGCCGGGGCCGCAGCAAGACCTTACTTGATCGGGGTCTTGTAGATCATCCGGCGCACCGACCCGGTTTTGGAGCGCATGAGCAG
>CAIYZT010000341.1 GCA_903930735.1 uncultured Paracoccaceae bacterium
AGCTCGGCGTTTTCTTCGGGGTAGATCACATCAACGCCGCCCGCCATTACCGCCACTGTGCCCTGCGCTAGCGCCGCGCGGTGCGCTTCGGCATCAATGCCGCGCGCCAGACCGGAGACCACGACCGGGCCCGCTTCGGCAATGCCTTCGGCAAGGCGGCGGGCCATGCGCAGACCCAAAGAGGAGGCATTGCGCGCGCCGACCAGAGCCACCATGTCGCGTAGCAGCAGGCTCTCGTCACCGCGCGCCCAAAGGACCGGCGGCGCATCGGCCAGATCCATCAGTGCGCCGGGATAACCGGGGCGTCCATGCAGCAAAAGGCGGGCGCGGGCATTGCGCCCGGCGGTCATTTCGGCCCGGACAACGGGCAATGGGCAAATCTGATAGTCTTCAACCCCCGCCGCACGCGCGGTTTCGGGTAGCGACCTCAGCGCCGCTTCGACCCCGCCACGTTCGGTCAAAAGCCGATGAAAGGTCACCGCCCCCACCCGGCGCGATCGGATCAATTGCAGCCAAAGAACCGGGTCTTCGTCCCGGCCAATGGGCTGCGAAGCGAGCAGGGCGAGTCCCAAGGGGGTGATTCCTTGTGCAAGGGCAACTGCCCCTACTTTGCGAAACGAAGGTTAAAGAACGATTAAGCCCCCATTTCGCAATTGAACTGGACTTACGGCAGTACAACTGGACTTAACGAATCCACCCTTTGGGCTGTTGAACTCCGCTCAAAAATTTGATCAATTATTGACGACAGGGCCGTTTTAAGGCCGTTGGAGGTCGAAATGAAAAATGCAGAAGTGGCCTTGCGCCGGGACGAAGCGATCTCGCGCGGCGTGGGCATGCAGACCCAGATCTATGTGGACCGGGCGCTGAATTCCGAAGTTTGGGACATCGAGGGCAACCGCTATATCGATTTTGCCGCCGGGATTGCCGTGGTCAACACCGGCCATTGCCACCCCCGCGTGATGGAAGCCGTCACGCGCCAGATGGCCAAGTTCACCCATACCTGCCATCAGGTCCTGCCTTATGAGCCTTACATCCGCCTCGCCGAGCGTCTGAACGCCTTGGTCCCCGGCGATTGGCCGAAAAAGACGGTTTTCGTGACGACCGGCGCTGAAGCCGTTGAAAACGCAGTGAAAGTCGCCCGGATCGCGACCCAGCGTTCGGCGATCATCGCCTTTGGCGGCGCCTTTCATGGCCGAACCTTCCTTGGCATGTCGCTGACCGGCAAGGTGGATCCCTATAAAAAGGGCTTTGGCGCGATGATGCCGGATGTCTATCACATCCCCTTCCCGCAGGATGTTCATGATGTCAGCACCGAAGATGCGCTTGCCGGGCTGACCAAGCTTTTCAAGGCTGATCTGGACCCGTCGCGCGTTGCCGCGATCATTTTCGAGCCCGTGCAGGGCGAGGGCGGCTTTTATCCCGCGCCCAAGGATCTGGTCCGCGCGATCCGCAAGATTTGCGATGAGCATGGCATCGTGATGATTGCCGACGAGGTGCAGACCGGCTTTGCCCGCACCGGCACCATGTTCTGCATGGAGCAGTATGGCGTGGCGGCGGATATCACCACCATGGCCAAGGGGCTTGCGGGCGGGCTGCCGCTGGCGGCGCTGACCGGCAAGGCCAGCTTGATGGATGCGGCGCATCCGGGCGGTCTGGGCGGCACCTATGGCGGCAATCCCTTGGGGATCGCGGCGGCCAATGCGGTGCTGGATGTGATCGAGGAAGAAGATCTTTGCGCGCGGGCCAATGAGCTGGGCGGTCGGCTGAAACAGCGGCTGGAAGCGATCCGTTCCGTGACGCCCGAGATCGCCGAGGTCCGGGGTCCGGGATTCATGGTGGCGATGGAGTTGTCCCATCCCACAACCCATGCCCCCGACGCGGGTCTGACCACCCGCATCCGGCTTGAGGCGCAAAAGCGCGGTCTGATCCTGCTGACCTGCGGCGTTTACGGCAATGTGGTGCGCTTCCTGGCGCCGATCACCATGCCGGACGCGATCTTTGCCGAAGCGATGGATATTCTCGAAGCGTCGGTTGCGGCGGCGCGCGCGCAGTAACCATATTATGGGGTCCTCCTCGGGGGGCCCCAAACCCCGCCCAATAGGGCCGGACTTGCCCAGTGGCCCTGCCTTGGGGTAAGGCGCTGGGATGCAGCCGATCCAACTGAACTCTCTTTGTTACGCGCTGCAGGGCAAGCCCCTGCTGTCGGATTTAACGGTCACGCTTTGCGCGCGGCGGATCGGGCTGATTGGCCGCAACGGGTCGGGCAAGACCACCTTGATGCGGCTGATGGCGGGGCTGATCGCGCCCAGCAGCGGTACGGTCCGGCTAGGCGATCTGGACCCCTATTCGGACCGCAAGGCCGCCCTTGCCCGGATCGGCATCCTGTTTCAGAACCCCGATCATCAGATCCTGTTCCCGACGGTGGAAGAGGAGCTTGCCTTTGGACTGCTTCAACAGGGGCAAAGTCAGAGCGCAGCTTTTGGCCGGGCAAACGACATGCTGACGGCCGAGGGACGGGCGGATTGGGCCAAAGCGCCGGTTTCCAACCTCAGCCACGGGCAAAAGCAATGGCTTTGCCTGCAGGCGGTTCTGCTGATGGGCCCCGAAACCCTGCTGCTGGACGAGCCATTTGCAGCGCTCGACCTGCCGACCGAGACCCGCCTGCGCCGTCATCTTGAGGGGCTGGACCAAAGGTTGATCACCATCGCCCACCGCCCCGAGGATCTGGCCCATTGCCAAGAGGTCCTCTGGCTGGAGGCGGGCCGTATCGCGGCTTTTGGGGCACCAGATGAGGTATTGCCTGCCTATGCCGAAGCCATGCGGCAATTGGGAGAGCGGGATGCGGACTAGGGCCGCGATCCGGCAAAAAACCCAGATCAGGGGCGTGGGATGCTGAGCCTCACCTCGCCGCGCCTGACCCCCGCACATAGCTGGCGCGCGGGGTCCAAGTTTCTGGCGCTGGCGGTCTTGACCGTCCTCCTTTTCGCGCCGCCGCAGGGTTGGTTTGCGCTGGCTTTGGGGCTGCTCGTTCTGGGGGCAGCAAGCGCAACGGCGGCAAGCTGGGGCATCTTCGGCGCTTGGGCGCGGCTTTACCGCCCGCTCTGGCCCTTTGCCGTTCTGCTGATGGTCTGGCACGGGGTGACCCAAACCCCGCTCGCCGGATCGGTAATCCTGATCCGAATGGCGGCGGCCCTCGGGGCGGCTAATCTCGTGACCATGACCACGCGGCTCATCGATTTGCAGGCGCTTGTCCTGTGGCTTGCGCGGCCCCTGGCGCGGATCTTGCCGCCCAAGACGCTCTCGCTGGCGATTGCCCTGATGATCCGTTTTGTGCCCGTCATGGCCGAGCGCGCCGGCCTACTGACTTCGGCCTGGAAGGCGCGTTCGGCGCGGCCCCCGCGCGCGCGGCTTATCGCGCCCTTGGCGCTTTGTGCCCTTGATGATGCGGATCATGCGGCCGAAGCCTTGCGCGCCCGGGGCGGCGTGCGATAGATACCACGCGCCCGAAAATCGGCGCCAAGCAAAAGAGGGCCGAAGTTGGAACGTAAACTGAGCTATGTCGCGCTATTCGCCGCGCTGATCGCCGTTCTGGGCCTGATCCCAAGGTTCGAGATTATCCCCGGCATCGGGATCACCGCGCAATCCATGGGCGTGATGCTCTGCGGCACGGTTCTGGGCGCGCGTTTGGGCGGGCTGGCGGCGGCGCTGTTTGTAATGGTCATGCTGCTTGGCATGCCGATCTGGTCCGGCGGTGTCGGCGGGATTGGCCTTTTGTACACCGGCAAGGTCGGCTTCATCCTTGGCTTTGCGCCCGCTGCCTTTGCGTGCGGCTGGGTGATGGAGCGGATGCGCGGCTCAGTGCCCTTGGCCGCCGCCGTGGCTTCCGTCGCGGGCGGTATGGTGGTGCTTTATGCCTTTGGCATTCCCGGCATGGCTTGGGGTCTGGGCAAGACCATGGGCGAAGCCGCCGCGATCTCGCTGGCTTTCATTCCCGGCGATCTGATCAAGGTCGTATTGACGGCTATGGTCACCGGGGCCATCGCCCGCGCCCGTCCCGCCGCGCTGTTATCACGGGCTTAGAGCGTGTTGCGCTCAATCGGAGGCACCCGATTGAGCGCAACCGCAATATTTCCGGCCTGTGCGGTCTTGGATTGTCTTCAATCTGAATCAGATGGAAGACAATCCGCTCCAGTGTCTGCCAAATCATCCCTTATCCGCAATCCGCCCGTGGCCCCAAAGGCAGCGGGCAGCCCCCCCCAGCGGGCGCTGCCTTCTGGCATTTTTCACTGAGCCAGCACCATGGCATCCACCCCTCAAACCCGCTCAAACACAACCGCCGTCCCAAGCCCCCCCGCCGCCGAAATCGCGGCAAGCCCCAGCCCCTCGGTCAGCTCATGAAACATCCGAACCGCCAAAATAGCCCCCGATGCACCAATCGGGTGGCCCCGTGCCAAGGCCCCACCGCCCAGATTTACCCGTGACATATCCAACCCCAAGGCCTCGGCGCAGGCGATGGCTTGCACGGCATAGGCCTCCATCAACTCCGTCACGCGCAGATCGCCCGTCCCAATGCCCGCCAGCCGCAACGCCTCTTGCATCGCGGGGATAGCGCCCAAGGCGGGCTCCTCCGGCCGCGCGCCCAACGTGACGCCGCAGGCCATCCGCAGTCCCCCGCGCCGAACAAAACCATCACCCACCACGACCACAAAAGCCGCCGCATCCGCAGCAACTGCCGTATTCGCGGGCGTAATCGTGCCCGACAGCACCGCTGCGCGCTGCGCCAGCGCCAGGTTCAGCGGCCGGGTAAAGGCATCGCGCGCCTGCCCCAGGATCGGCACGATCTCAGCCGCCATCCGCTCCTGCGCCGCCACCGCGCGGGCATGGCTGTGCACTGCATAATGATCCTGATCGTTGCGCGTGATCCTCAGCCGCTGCGCGAGCGCCGCCGCCGCTTCGGTCACATCAGGGTCGCGGGCGGGCCAGGGGGTAAACGGCGGCTGCTCATAGGGCATGGACGGGCCGCCCCGAGGATCGGTCGCCAACCGGATCGGGCGGCGGGAATAGCTCTCCACCCCGCCCGCGATCACCACCCGCGCCGCGCCGCTGTCCACCATGGCCCGCGCAATGAGCAGCGCATCTAGCCCCCCCACACATTGCCGGTCCGTCGACAGCCCGGCCACCCGCTCCGACAATCCCGCCGCCAGCGCCACCCGCCGCGCCGGATTGCCCCCAGCGCCCAGCGCGTTGGAACAGATCACCTCATCCACATCCTGCAGCCCGAGCCCGGCATCCGCCAAAAGCGCGGTTAGAACCGGCGCCGCCAGATTCTCGATCGACAGCTTTGCAAAGGCCCCGCCGCGCGGCACAACCGCCGTCCGGCGCGCCGCAATCACAAAGGCGCTCATGGGCCCACCAGCCGCGCAAGGGCCGCAAGATCGGTTTTTCCCGAGGCAAGGACCAGCCAATCCTGCTGCCAAATCAATTTCTTGGGCGCCTTTAGCGGCCCCAGTTGCCCGCGCAGCCCAGCCAAAATCGCCTCCTCCTGCGCCGGGTCCCCCTGCAGCACCGCCACCAGATGCACACTGCGCAGAGGGTCCGCGCGCGGCAAGACCGCCGCCTGCCGCACGCCCGCCATGGACATCAGCAGGGCCTCGATCTGCTCGGGAAAGACGTTCTGATCGGCCACCGTCACCATCCGACCGGCCCGGCCCGACAGATACAAATGCCCGCCTTCCATCCTTCCGATTTCGCCCACCGACAGCCAGCCGTCCTGCCAACGCGCAGCCCCGGTCCCATCGCCCCCCGCATAGCCCCCAAAGAGATAGGGCGAGCTCACCCAGACCTCGCCCGGATCGCCACGGCATTCAATCTGCACCCCCGGATAGGGCCCACCGACCGAGCCCGCCGGATCGCTGGGGTGCGCGAGGGTCACAAAACTGGTCTCCGCCGCCCCATAGAACTCACGGATCTCAGCCCCCGGCGCCATCAGGCCAACCGCCGCCCGGAGGCCATCATCCAGCTTGGAACCCCCAACCAGCACCAGCGCCAACCCCGGCAGCTCCGTACCCCCCGCCTCGACCAGCAGCCGCAACTGCGCCGGGCTGGCATAAAGCACCTCAACCCCAACCTGCCCCATCGCCGCCCGCTGTCGGTCCGGGCGCAGGCCCATCAATGCATAAAGATCCGCCCCCAGATGCAACGCCTCGACGGCGCCGTAAAGCGCCAAAGACTGCTCCAGCGCCCCCAAAACCGCCACGCGCCGCCCCGGCCCGATCCCTAACATCTGGGCATTCACCACAAAACTGGCGATCCAGGATTCCATCGTCCGCCGGATATGCCGAGGTTGCGCTGACGAGCCCGAAGTCAGAGTTTCAAACTCACCAAATCCCGCCTCCAGCGCTCCGGCACCGCCAGTTCGAAACGGCTGACCCGGCTTGGACAGCGCCGCCACCAGCCCCGGCAACGGCCGCCCCAAACAGCGCGCCCGCGCCGCCACCTGAAAAACCGCTTTCATCTGTCCAAAAATATCCCCGCCGGAGGCACCCGCCCCCATGTCCAAGTACCGGAGGGCGTTCATGCCCCCAAAAGGCTCGCCACCCGGCGCAGCGCCAGAAGGTACCCTTCGGTGCCGCAGCCCGCGATCACCCCATCCGCCCGCGCGCTGACAAAGGAATGATGCCGAAACGCCTCGCGCTTGTGGATATTCGAGATATGGACCTCGATCACAACGCCCTCATAGGCGTTCAGCGCGTCCAGAATGGCGACAGAGGTATGCGAATAGGCGCCGGGGTTTATCACGATGGCCGCCGTGGTGCCCCGCGCGGCATGGATCATCTCGACCAGCGCGCCCTCATGGTTCGATTGCTGCGCGCTCAGGGCCAGCCCCAATTCCGCCGCCCGCGCCGCGCATTGCGCCTCCACCTCGGCCAGGGTCTTGGCGCCGTAAATCTCGGGCTGGCGCAGGCCCAGAAGGTTGAGATTGGGGCCGTTGATCAACAGGACGGAATGAGTCACGGGTCTGGTTTCCTTGCAACTTTAGGAAAAGCTTAACCCGATCCGGCAAAAAGGGAAAGACGCGCCTTCGTTGCCGAAAACGCGTCCTTCAGGTCGCGCGCCATTGGGGACACAAGGCGCACCAGGGAGCGGCGCAGTTACGCGACCTTTTCCAACTGAACCTGCGGGCTGATGCCCAAGGCCCGCACCACTTCGCGGGTCAAACCCGGGCGGTTCAGCGTGTAGAAATGCAAATCCTGAACGCCGCCCTGCAGCAGCTTGTCACAAAGCGCGGTGCACTGGGCGAGAGCCAGCAGATCCTCACGCCCATCGCGTGCGGCGGTGGTAAAGGCTTCGTCCAGCTTGACCGGCACCTTTGCCCCGCAGCGCAGCGCGAACTTCTTGGCCCCAGCCCAATTCTGGATCGGCAGGATCCCCGGAATGATCGGCGCCGTGATGCCGATTTTCGCGCAGAGATCACGGAACCGGAAAAAACTATCGGCGTCAAAGAAGAACTGGGTGATGGCACTGGTTGCGCCCGCGTCCAGCTTGGCCTTCAGCCAATGCGCATCGGCGGCGCCATCGGCCGCATCGGGATGCGGTTCGGGATAGGCGCCAACACGGATCTTGAATTTGCCGGTCCGGGCCAGAGCGCCGACCAGATCGACCGAGGAAGCAAAGCCCTCTTCGGCCCTCGTAAACCGCACCGCGCCCTGCGGCGCATCCCCGCGCAGAGCCACTATCTCGCGCACCCCTGCCGCCGCATAAGCCTCCGCAATCTCTAGGGTATCGCTGCGCGTCGCCTGCACACAGGTCAGGTGCGCGGCCACATTCAGCCCGTAGCTGCGCTTGATCGTGCTTACCGCATCATGGGTCAACTTGCGGCTCGCCCCCCCCGCGCCATAGGTTACCGAGACGAATTCCGGGCCCAAGGGCGCCAAGGCCTGCACCGCTTCAAACAGGCGAAACGAGGCATCCAGCCCTTGCGGCGGAAAGAATTCAAAGGAAATGCGCGGGGCGGATCTGTCGGCGGTCATGGGTTTCTCCTGTCACTTGCCCGCTTGTCGCAGAGTTGGTAACGTGAATCCAATTCATATAATTCACCATCATCATGAGGATGACAGCATGTATATCGAGCTGCGCCACCTGCGCACCATCCGCGCCATCCAGCAGGCCGGCGGCCTTGCCCGCGCGGCCGAGATGATGAACATGACCCAGTCCGCCCTGTCGCATCAGGTGGCGGGGCTGGAAAATCAGGTCGGGATGGAGCTGTTTGTCCGCCGGTCAAAGCCGATGACCCTGTCCTCGGCCGGGATCCGGCTGTTGCGCACCGCCGAGCGTATCTTGCCGGAAATTGCGGCCTTGGAGGAGGAATTCCAATCCCTCCGCTCCGGTAAAACCGGCCGCCTCCATATCGCCATCCAGTGTCACGCCTGCTTTGACTGGCTGTTTCCGGTGCTGGAGATGTTCCGCCACGCCTGGCCCGAGGTTGACGTCGATATCCGCGCCGGTCTGGCCTTCGACAGTTTTCCTGCCCTTCTGCGCGAGGAGGTCGATCTGGTGATCTCGTCCAACCCCGAACCCCTGCCCGGCCTGACCTTTCATCCTCTCTTCGACTATCAGCCGACTTTCGTGGCTTCGGCCCTCAACCCGCTGGCCGCCAAGGCGATGATCGAGGCCGAGGATTTTCGCGACCAGACCCTGATCACCTATCCGGTCTCGCGCGACAAACTGGACGTGTTCACCGATCTTCTGACCCCCGCCAAGGTCGAACCCCGCGCCCAGCGCCCGGTGGAGTTGACGGCGGTGATCCTGATGCTCGTTGGCTCCAACCGCGGGGTGGCGGTGCTGCCCGACTGGGTGATCCGCGACGTGAAGATGAACGCCGACTATGTGACCCGCCCGCTGGCCCCCGGCAACCTGACCCGCCGCCTTTATGCCGCCACGCGGGATGAGGACGCCGCCAAACCCTTCATGGCGCATTTCCTGAAGTTGGGGCGGAGCGAGCCGGTGAAGTTGCAGAGGGGATAGGCTGAGGCGGCCAAGGGCAACGCGCGCCCCCCAAGCCTGTCGCCTCCCCTCCCCCTCGTGGGGAGGGGATGGGGGTGGGGGGCACGCCGGTTTCCCGTCAATAACAGAAACAATTATCCACACAGCCAAGAGTCGGGTCATGCCCCGACCTACGACGGGCTTCGGAAGCAACTATGGCTGTGCCCTGCGCGAAATCACGCGATGTAAGATCGCCATCCGATTTTTGCGAGGCATACTCACCGGCAATTGTATAACCCAATGCAACTGTATCGAAAACCGGCCCGCCAACGAGACCCCAAACGGCAGAAACGCCGGACGCAGCCCAAGTGTAAAGGCTGCTCTCCCCTTCATCGCTTTGATGCACGAAGTCGATAGTGTCCCAAAGATCTGCCATCTACTACTCCTTCTTTCCGTCCATCCAGAGTCCATATATTAAGACTGGAAAATATAGAAAAACGTACAGTTTTCCGAAAACATATGATCGACCACCGAAGTTCAAACCAAATCCGTCACTCGTAAATAATAGAAACATGAACCAAATCAGCGTGAGAACAACGATTACTTTCCAGCTGCGCTTTAGTCCACGAAGTAATCTTGTCATTGTGGCATCCATCCTTTGTTTGGCCGAGGCATTGAAAACTTAATCCCCATTGCCGCCAAACGCCCACTCCATCGTCTCTATGTCATCCACGTCCACCCTGGCGCCCAGTCGGTGAACACATACTCCCGCCGGTCGATGATCTTGCCGTCGCCGTCCGCGTCGTAAGAGAACACCCCATCCCCCGCGCCAACAAGTCATTTCACCCAAAATTCAGGTTCGCGACCTGAACATCCCCGTCAACATCTTACCCCCTACTTGACCACCGCCCCAAATTCCTGCCACCCTTCCCCCCATGAAAACCCGCTTCACCAAGGAACGCCGCCCCGGCCCTGTCCATGCCCTGCGCCCGCCGCAGGGCTGACCCCGGCTTCCATCGCCCAACGGTCCGCCCGCATCCCAGCGCCCCTGCGCCCCATGCCCATAACGGACCCAAAACATGACCCTCCTCGCCGCCCGCGCCCTGTCGCTGACCATCGCACTCCCCCTCTTCACCGACCTGACCTTTGCCGTCACCGAAGGCGACCGCATCGGCCTTGTGGCCGCCAACGGGCGCGGCAAGTCCTCGCTTCTGGGGCTGCTTTCGGGCGACGCCGAGCCGACATCAGGCGAGATTACCCGCGCTCGCGGCCTGAAATCGGCCCTCGTCCTGCAGGATGTGCCGCCCGCGATCCTGCCGCTGACCTTCCGCGCCGCCGTCCTCGCCGCGCTGACGCCCGAACAGGCGGAGGAGGAATCCTGGCGGGTGGATATCGTGCTGGATGATCTGCAGGTCCCCGAAGCGTTTCGCGACACGCCCCTTGCGGCGCTATCGGGCGGCTGGCAGCGCACCGCGCTTCTGGCCCGTGCCGCGATCACCGAGCCGGACCTTTACCTGCTCGACGAGCCCACCAACCACCTTGACCTGTCGCGCATCGGCATCCTTCAAGATTGGCTCGCCGCCCTGCCGCGCGATGTGGGCGTCATCATCACCAGCCACGACCGCGCCTTTCTGGATCAGGCCACCAACCGCACCCTGTTTCTGCGCGCCGACCGCTCGCGGTTTTTCCCCCTGACCTATTCCCATGCGAAGACCGAGCTGGGAAAGGCCGACGAGGCCGACGAGCGCCGCTTTGACAATGATCTGGCCAGGGCAGATCAGCTGCGCCGGCAAGCCGCCAAGCTGAAGAACATCGGCATCAATTCGGGGTCCGACCTGCTCATCACCAAAACCAAACAGCTGACCGAACGCGCCGCCAAGATCGAGGCCTCGGCCCGCCCGGCGCACAAGGAAGGCTCGGCCGGGGCGATCAAGCTGACCAATTCGGGCACCCATGCCAAGGCGCTGGTGGCGCTGAACGAGGCGATCATCACCACGCCCGATGGGCGCGAGTTGTTTCGCACCGGGCAAAAGTGGATTGAAAAGGGCGACCGGGTGGTCCTCCTGGGGGCCAATGGAGCGGGCAAGACCCAGATGATCCGCGCGGTTCTGGCGGCGATCCAAGGGGCCGACGGGGCAATCAAATCGGTGCCCACCCTTTCCTTGGGCTATTCCGATCAGATGCTGTCGCAACTGCCGGACAAGGCTACGCCCTTTGATCTGGTCACAAGGCAGACCCAGGCAGACAGCACGGCGCGCAACCTGCTTGCGGGCGCGGGGGTCAAGACTGATTGGCAGGGCAAGCCGGTGGCAAAGCTGTCAGGCGGGCAAAAGGCGCGGCTGGCGATGCTGCTGCTGCGCCTGTCTGCGCCGAACTTCTACCTATTGGACGAGCCGACCAACCATATGGACATCGAGGGGCAAGAGGCGCTGGAGGGCGAGCTTCTGACCCAAGGCGCCACCTGCCTTCTGGTCAGCCACGACCGCCACTTCGTGCGCGCGGTCGGCTCACGCTTTTGGCAGATCATCGGCAAACGCCTGACCGAAGTGGAGGGTCCCGAAGCGTTTTTCGCCTCGGAAATCGCCCGCCGTTAAGCCCGGTTCGGCGGCCCCCCTTTTCAATGCCCCCTGCCCCGTGTAGGGAGGCGGGCTTGAACGCCCCCGGAGAGACCGATGCAAGGCAGTGCCAACCTGAACCTGATGATCAAGGCCGCGCGCCGCGCGGGCAAAAGTCTTGTCAAGGACTTCCGTGAGGTCGAAAATCTTCAGGTCTCGACAAAAGGCCCTGGCGACTTTGTCTCCAAGGCCGACCGCGAGGCCGAGCGGATCATCAAGGAAGATCTGATGGGCGGGCGGCCAACCTATGGCTGGCTGGGCGAAGAGACCGGCGAAGATCAAGGCCAGGACCCGACGCGCCGCTGGATCGTTGATCCCTTGGACGGCACCACAAATTACCTGCACGGCATGCCGCATTGGGCCGTTTCCATCGCTCTGGAGCATAAGGGCGAGATCATCTCGGCCGTTGTGCATGACCCGGCCAAGGATGAAACTTTTTGGGCGGAAAAAGGCGCGGGCTGCTGGCTGAACGACAGCCGCCGCCTGCGTGTCTCCGGACGGCGCACGATGTCCGAGGCGGTCTTTGCCACCGGCGTACCCTTTGGTGCGAAAAAGACCCTGCCAGCGATGCTGCAGGACCTCGCCCGGCTGATGCCTGCCTGCGCGGGCGTGCGCCGCTGGGGCGCGGCCTCGCTCGATCTGGCCTATGTCGCCGCCGGCCGCTACGATGGCTATTGGGAGCGCGAATTGCAGCCTTGGGACATCGCCGCCGGGCTCCTTTTGGTCAAGGAAGCGGGCGGCACGGTGGAGCCGCTGCGCGAGGGTGATGATATCTTGAGCAAAGGAGCGGTGATTTCGGCCAACGGCCAGGTCTTTGACAGCTTTGCCAAGATCATCCGCGGATGATAGCGGGGCAACGATTTTCCTTCGAAAAATCAGGCCTGAGGACAGGCCGCGGTCTGCGGTCCTGATTTTTCGAAGGAAAATCGTGGAACGCAACGCTCGGTGGGTCTAAAATGGGCGCCTTTTGAGGGCGCAAATCTTTCAGAAACAATCCAGCACTCTGAGCAAGGCCGTTACAAGCGTCCATTATCGACGCGGAACCTTGGGGATCATGGTTTTGGCAAAGGGATACTCCGCTACAGGATTGGGCGGGTGGCCCTCGGTTCGGCTCCAGAACAGGCGCCCGCCGCGTTTGACCAGCAGCGGCAGGGTCAGAGCAAGTCCGCCCGCAAACCCACCGATATGGGCCCAATAGGCAACGCTCGCCGCCTCGGTCGGGGTCGAGGCGCCGCTGAACAATTGCAGGCCGATCCAGACCCCCAGCACGATCCAGGCGGGAATAGGGAAGATGCGAAAGAAGATCACGAAGATGAACAGAATATCGATCTTGGCCTTCGGAA
>CAIYZT010000342.1 GCA_903930735.1 uncultured Paracoccaceae bacterium
ATTGTCAGCCTGGTCGCCGCATTTGCCGTTTCGGCCGTGATCATTGCCGCCGCAGGCGAGAATCCCTGGACGGCGCTCCGGTTGCTGGCGGCGGGCGCGTTCGGGTCGCAAGAGGCCGTCGGCTACACGCTCTATTACGCGACCAATTTCATCTTCACAGGATTGAGCGTCGCGCTCGCTTATCGGGCCGGGCTTTTCAACATCGGGGCTGAAGGACAGGCCTATCTGGCGGGTCTGGGGGCCGCGCTCGTTTGCCTCTCCCTGCCGGGTTTGCCGGCGCTGGTGATGCTGCCGCTGGCGGTGATCGCGGCCGGTGTTTTCGGGGCGATCTGGGCGATCATTCCCGGTTGGCTGCAGGCGAGGCGGGGCAGCCACATCGTCATCACGACCATCATGTTCAACTGGATCGCCACGAGCCTGATGGGCTGGCTGCTGGTCAATTCGATGCGCGCGCCGGGTTCAATGCAGCCCGAGACAAAGAGCTTTCCGGCCGCGGCCCAGATGCCGAAGCTCGATGGCCTCACGGGGCTGCTCGGATTTGGCGCGCCCTCATCGCCGCTCAACGTAAGTTTCATTCTGGCGCTGATCGCGGCGGCCTTCGTGTGGCTTCTCGTCTGGCGCACGCGGCTCGGCTACGAAATCCGGACGCTTGGAGCCAACGCTTCGGCCGCCGACTATGCGGGGATCGGCACAACGCGCGTCATCGTCATCACTATGGGACTTTCGGGCATGCTGGCCGGTGGTCTTGCGGTGAACGAAGTGCTGGGCGTGCAAAATCGACTGCTGCTCGAATTTACATCCGGTTACGGATTTGTGGGCATCGCGGTGGCCCTGATGGGCCGGGCTCATCCGGTCGGCGTGGTGCTGGCCAGCCTTTTGTTCGGCATGCTCTATCAGGGCGGCGCCGAACTGGCTTTCGACCAGCCGCGCATCACGCGCGACATGATCGTCGTGATTCAGGGACTGGTGGTGTTGTTTGCGGGTGCGCTCGAAGGAATTTTCCGCACGCCCATTGCGGCGATGCTGGGGCTCGCGCGCGGCCACGACGCCCCCGTGGCTGGAAAGATCTGATCATGGATTTCGAGGCGATCCTGATCATTCTGGGTTCATCCGTGCGACTTGCTGCGCCGCTGTTGTGCGCCTGTCTGGCGGGGCTCTGGTCAGAGCGTTCGGGAATCGTGGACATTGGGCTCGAAGGCAAGATGCTGGCGGCGGCCTTTGCGGGCGCATCGGCGGCCTCCGTCACCGGCAGCGCCAGCATCGGATTGCTGGCCGGGCTTTCGGCTTCGCTGGCGCTGGGTTTGCTGCACGGATACGCGTCCATCGATCGGCATGGTAACCAGATCGTTTCCGGTATGGCCATCAATATGATCGCTGCGGGTCTGACGGCCCTGGTGGGAGCCGCCTGGTTCGGACAGGGCGGGCGTACACCATCGCTTGATGGCGATGCACGGTTCGGTCCGGTGTTTCTGGGAATGGACCCGCTCACGCTCATCACAATCGCGTGCGCGCCTTTGACGTGGCTTTTTCTCTACAGGTCCCGATTCGGCCTTCGGCTCAGGGCCGCCGGGGAAAATCCCGCCGCGCTTGAGACGGCGGGCGTCTCGGTACGGGCGATCCGGTATGCGGGCGTAGCCATCTGCGGGCTGCTGTGCGGCCTTGGCGGCGCTTATCTTTCGGTATCGCAGGCGGCGGGCTTTTTGCCGCAGATGACTGCCGGCAAGGGGTTCATCGCGCTTGCGGCTCTGGTTTTCGCCAAATGGAAGCCGATTCCAGCCCTGTTCACGTGCTTTCTGTTCGGATTGCTCGACGCGGCCGCGATCCGCATGCAGGGCATCGAGGTGCCGGGTCTGGGGGCAGTTCCGGTTCAGGCAATACAGGCGTTACCGTATGTGATGACGGTGGTGCTGCTTGCGGGATTCGTCGGACGCGCCATTCCGCCCCGAGCGTCCGGCATTCCCTACGTAAAGGAAAATTAGTATGAGTTTGCTCGATTCGCTTTTCGTGGCGGCCCGCGCTGCGCAGGCGAATGCGTATGCTCCCTATTCGCATTTTAAAGTCGGCGCTGCGGTCAGGACGCCACAAGGCGCACTGTATAGCGGGTGCAACGTGGAGAATGCGGCCTATCCGGTCGGCCTGTGTGCAGAAGCTGCGGCGATTGCCTCCATGGTCTGCGACGGGGGAGACCGGATTGGCGACATTCTCGTGGTCGGCGAAGGAGAGTCGCTGGTCACACCATGTGGGGCATGTCGTCAGAGGATCGTAATCCGCGTTCATAACGATACCGGTAAAATCGTCAAAGCCTTCACCCTCGACTTCTTCGCCAATAACCCAAATATCAAAAAAGACCCCATCCCTACCATGAATCGGACTTATGATCCGAGAGTCATGTACGACCCCTATAAAGACCGATACATCGTCGTTTTTATGCATGGAACCACCAATAAAAATAGCTTTATCATCGTGGGATTCTCC
>CAIYZT010000343.1 GCA_903930735.1 uncultured Paracoccaceae bacterium
CGAGATTCCCATTACTCTTCCAGCGCCTTTGCCGGATCAACGCCCTCAACCGCGCACATCCGCGCCGCATAGGAATTGGCCAGCGGCGGGTTCTTGCGCCAAAAGGGCTTGGTCCCGTTAGTGTACAGATGAACGGAAAGCGTTTTGTCCGTGAAATGCCCCTCGACCCGGCCATAGGGATCGAAAAATACATCGTTCAGCTGGAAGGGAACCGGATATAGATAATCCGAGCTGAGCGCCTTTTCATAATCGCCGGTCTGTTGGGCGAAATGGGTAAAGGCCTGCGGGCCAAAGGCGGTGCGTTCGGCATTGTATATCCGAACGGCTTGCGGCAGCGAGATGTCCTGCTTTTCAATCCGCTTGCGCTGCTGCTTGTTGAACCAAGCGGGTGCGGCGGGCAGATTTTCGTAATAATCCAGCAACTGATCCATCAGATCGCCCTGCTGCGGGATCGAAACCACGCCGCAATTCAGCGCCCCGCGAAAGCCGTGACCGGCGAAGATGTGGGTCATCTCGTCCGGGAAAGGCTGGTGGCAATAGGCATCGCAATCGATCCAGACCGCGCCGCTTTTCTGGATCATCTTGTAGCGAAAGACGTTCGACAGAAAGCTTTCCGAGGTTTGGCGGACGATATCCATGTCGATGGCCATGATGTCGGTCGCCGGTTTGACCGTCACGCCCTCGGGGACATTGGTGACAGTATCGGTACAATAAAGCGTCGTCGGATGGCCCTGACGGACATGGCTAAGTAGGCATAACTGATTGATATAATTCAATATTTCGCCAATCCAAAGCGATGCCACGGGTCTGCGGATAGGGGCGGCCATGTCGTTACCTCAACATATTGTTTTGTTTTATATTACATTGATCAAAGGGCACCGTCATGTCCAGATTATGTCGGCACTGGTGTTTTTTTAGTGGATATGATTCCCTTTGAAAAGAGGCGCTCGCAAATGCCCACCAAGACTGAAAACAACGCGAACCCGGCATGGAAGCGTTTCATGGCCGACCGTATGGTCACCTCGGCGCCGAACCTGCTGGTGAAAACCTCGGACCGGTTCTTTTTGATGGGCAGCTGCTTTGCCGAAGAGATTAGATTGGCGTTTGAGGCCAGTTTGGGCGCGGGCCAGGTCGGACCGGATTACCGGCAGTTGCAGTTCGATCCGACCAGCGCCCAGGTCGATGAACTGCCCCTCCGCAACCACCTTAATACTTACAACGCTTAATCCGTCCTGCAGGAAATCGAGCGGCTTCTGGGCTTGTGGACACCAGAGCCGGACGATTATTGGATGGTGGATGGACGCGTGCAATGCCCCTACCGCCCTCTCGTTTTTGCCAATACGCCCGAGACTTTCAACCAAATCAGCGCCGATCTGACCCGCGTTCTACGCCGCGGTTTCGATGAGGCCGACCATTTTGTGTTTACTTTCGGGATGACTGAGGTATTTGTGAATAAACAGTCGGGAAAAATCGCCAACCAAAAGCCGGGGTATGGATTGGGCGGTGGCGCGGACGAGACAACCTATCACAGGGCCAGCTTTTCGGAAAACTTCGCTGTCATTTCACGCATCGTTGCCCTGATCACCGAGGCTAAACCCAAAGCCCGGATTTTCTGCACCGTCTCTCCGGTGCCCCTTAAACGCACCTTTTCCGGCGACGACATCTTTGTCGCCAACAGTCTGTCAAAATCCACTTTGCGCACGGTTTTGGCCGAAATTTCTGCTAAACATCCAAATGTCAGCTATTTCCCCTCTTATGAGGCGGTGATCTCGGGCGGGGATTCTGCTTGGGAAGACGATGGCAGACATGTCCAGCGCCCGGTGGTCGAGGCGATCACACGGACCTTTATCAAGACCTACTTCGGCTCTTGATCCTTCAATGTGAACGCCTGGCATATATTGGGATCGAAATCAAAGGCCGGCCTATAGCCAAGGCCTTCCAATAGCTCGGCGGTCTGAGGCAGGGTGCCGAGAAAGGCTTCCATCCAGCGGCCGTATAGGAAAAGCTGGGCGGGCAATGCGGCAGGGAGTGCCGCGAACACCAGTTTCAAGACCGGCGGCGACAGACGGCCATCTCCGATCAACAGACTTGTGGGGCAGGTTTTGCGGATGAGGTCCGCCGCCTGCCCGGAAATGTCATCGTCCAGTTTGACTTGCGACAACTGAAAGCGCGCGTTGAAATCGCGTTTGGACAGGGCGCAAACCAGATGCATCATCTGCGCAAGGCCAGGATTATCCTCTTGCAGGACGACCGAGATATCGGGGCGAATATTGGCGCAATGGCCCGCCAAAAACCCGGTGGCAGAGCCGATTTCCAGCACTATTGCCCCCTTGGCCAGAACCTGCGGCATCTTGCGGGCAAGGCCGCGTTCGAACTTTCCGACGCGCAGGCTCGGCATAGCCGCGGCGGTAAACACCCGGTCATCGGCAGGCAGGCGCATGGAGTGATTGGTGATCACCTCAAGCTGCTGGTCTTCGGAAAGATCAATTTTGCCAGCGACATAGGACCCCATCGGCACGCCTTCAGAGGCCTCTTTGGGACCCTTCGATTTGCGCTCTACCTTGCTTTTCTGGGCGCGGGCCCTTTCGACGTCTGACATCAAGTTGGCAATCTTTTCGCGGTCGCGCGGCTGCGGCGGTTTGGCGACGATCTGGCCAATCGGAATTTCCGAGGCTTTGGCCAGATCCGACTTTAGCTGCTGATAGCCTTCGGTGCCGCGCAACTCGGCCAGCCGGCCCTCGGCGCGGGCAAGGGCGGCGTGGTGTAGGCGGTATAGCTCCGGATCGGACAGCAACTGCGCCATGATCTGATTGCGCGCTTCGGTATAGCGCAGCATGGTGTCATCGCGCACTTCGTTGCGGTCCTGAAGGCTCCAATAATCGCCGTTATACTTATCCGATTTGTTGTTCACATTGCCACGCATCTTGCGGATCGCATAGCTGTCCACTGACTTGACCGCGTAGTGATTGAGTTGAACCCAGTCATAGCCCACGGTCCGTGTGATCGACCGCCAGCCGCGAAATTTAAAGTAATCCTCCATCTCCGCGCCCGAACCGTTCAGCCATTTCACCTGGTCGGGAAAGCCTGTCTTGATCCACTTTGTCTTCATCTTGGGACGGTGAATTCCCAGTTTCCAATGCTCGGCGGAAAAGGTGAAAAGCGTTTTCACGCCCCAGCCCTTGTTCCAGTTTTGCGGGGCCGCCATCAGATATTGCTCGGTCACTGGCGCGCGCGACCAATCCACCACGCCGCCCGAGCCAAAAATGCGCCAGGTGACGACGATTCCATTGGCGCCCTGCTCCGCCGCCGCCGAAATCATCGGATCGAGCCGCCCGTCACCATAGCGGATCGACACAAACTCGTCGGCATCAAAGACCATGACCCAGTCGGAGCCCTGCACAACCGGCTCTTCCTGCGCATAGTTTAAAGCCGAGGGTTGGGGCCGCAAGCCGGGGGCAATCACGTTGCGGCGGTGGTGGCAAAGACCCAGCTCTTCGAGTCGGATCAGCATGTCATCGGTGCCATCCGAACAGTCGTTCGTAAAGACCACAAGATCGGTAAATCCGACCGCCAGGTGATGGGCGATCCACTCGATCACGAAGGGGCCCTCGTCCTTCATCATCGAGACGGCGGTGATCTGGCCATGGGGGCTGATATGGCGTTTCAGCGCAAAGGGAACGGTCCCCCAAAGCGGTGCCGCGCCCCTCGGACGAGACGGATCGCCTGATGCCTGCTTGGGGGCCTTTTTGCTGGATTTCTCTGCCACGCTTCGGCCTCGCCGTTGTTTTTTCCAACTCTAGGCCGCCCCGCCCCCGCGCCGCAAGTGTTGCATTACCGCTCTCCGGGCCGGATTTTAGGCTTTTTGGGGTGACAAGGAAATCCCAACTGGCCATAGATAGGATCAAGCGCAGGGCGTACGAGGGACCAACCCGCGGCGCAAAAACAGGAGCAATTCATGAAGGTGCCCGCGTACCCATGGCCAGTGGCCATAGGTGATATTCTTCGTATCCCGTTGAAATCCCTAAGTTTCATGCAAGAAAGCGACTTTGCATTGGTGCAAGGGGCGGTGCAATGACCCTGCCGCGCTCAAAGCCCTCAACGGTTCCGCAGGTGCTGCTGACCGAAAGCTTTACCCAACCCGCAGCGGTGAATTCGCCCAGTATCGCGGTCAAAACGGATGCATTTTTGCTGCGGGGCGGACTGGTGGATGCTTGCTTTATCCGCCGCAGCGATACGCTTTTGGTGACTTTTGACAACCTTGCCTCTGTGGGTAAGACCTCTCCGGCGCAGCCTTGGTTGTTGTACATGTCGGCCAAGCTGGGCCATTCGATCCTTGGGATCATGGCGCATCAAAAGGACTGGTATCGCAATTCGGACACGTCCGAGATCATCCGTGATCTGCGCGATGCCGGGCTGTTTGCGGGGTTCAGGCGGGTGCTGTTCGTCGGCGCATCGATGGGGGGCTTTGCCGCGCTGACCTATGCCAGCCTGGTGCCTGGTGCCGCCGTTCTGGCGTTTTCGCCGCAAAGCAGCCTGTCTCGTCGGATTGTGCCGTTTGAAAAGCGCTATTCCTATGCCCAGCGCAAATGGGATTGGTCCTCGCCGGAGTTCGTGGACGCGGCGGCCAGCTTGGCGCCGGGGACCGAGGTCTATCTGGCCTATGACCCGTTTGTGCCCGAGGACCGCGCTCATGCCAGACGGATCGCGGGGGCCAAGCATATTCGGCTGTCACACATGGGGCATCGGGCGATCCGGCGTGTCAAAGAGGCCGGTGCGCTGTCGCAGATGATCGGAGCTATCGCCGAGGGACGGTTTGATGTGGCCGAGTTGGGCAAAGCGTTGCGCACCCGGCGGCTTGATCTGCTGTGGCGGCGCGAAATCATGGCCGAGGCCGAGCGCCGGGGGCATCTGAAACTGGCGCTGGCGGCGGCGTTGCGCATGGCCGAGATCGAACCCGAAGACAAGTTTGCGCGACAGCTGATACGGCGGCTGCGGCCCTTGGTTCTGGACGCACGGCCAAAATCCGCCCAGCCTCCGATTGACAAGACTTTCCAGCTGCGCGAGGGGCGGCCGAGCGGTCCATTTTCGGGAACGATCCAGCATCTGGGACGGGCTTTGGTGCTGCCCGAGCGCGAAGGTGATGCCAAGCTTGCCTCGGGGGTGCTGAAGGCGGACGGCAGCTATGTCGAGTTGTCGCGGGCTTGGATCAGGGCGCGTAAATCGACGCTGGAGCCGACCCTGCGAACCGGCGAGCAGATCACTGATCTGTCCGGACAGCACCTGTACGGCGGGAATTTCCGGGGGCATTTCGGGCATTTTCTGGTCGAATCCACGGCCCGGCTTTGGGCACTGGATCATTTGGCGGAAAAGCCTGAAAGCATCCTCTACTTGCCTTATCGCGGCGCGCATGGGGCCACGCAAAAGGTGATTGAGGCGCAAAGGCCGATGTTTGGCCTCCTGGGGATCGATGTGCCGATCCGCAGCTATCCCGGCATTCTTCGGGTAGAAGAGTTGTTTGTGCCCGAACTCGGTTTTGGCTTTCTCGACCGCTATGGCGGCAGTCCGGCGTACCGCAAGTTTATGTGCACACGCCTATCGGCGGCGGCGGCGGCGGAGGGCGGCGAAAAGCTGTACATCTCGCGCGCCAAACTGGCATCGAATCGGGGCGGAATTCTAGGCGAGACGGTGATTGAGGAAAATCTGGCCCGCGCAGGGTTTGAGATTTTTCACCCCGAGCGGCATCCGATTGAGGTGCAGATAGCGCGCTACAAGGCAGCAAAATGTCTGGTGGCGCTGGACGGATCGGCGCTGCATCTGGCGGCCTATGTCCTGCAGCCCGAGGCAAAAGTGGCGATGATCCTACGCCGCTCCAGCGCGCATGTGGCAGATTATATGCTGCAATATCAGCGGTTCAAGGGGATTGTGCCGGATGTGATCAACGTCATCGAGCGCGATTGGATTTCGGGCGACAGCACCCGCGCCGACCTCAGATCGGTGGGCGAGTTGAACTTTGCCGCGCTCTTCACGCAGCTTAAATCCCTGGGTCATCTGGAGGCCGGGTTTAAGGCCAAACTGCCGACAAAGGCCGCGATGGCGCAGATGCTGGCCGATCAGGGTGAAAAGCGCGGCTACGGGTTTCGGGCGCTGGAACGCGGTGAGATGCACCCCGATGAGATCGTCGATGAGGCCCTTTCATGAGCGCGCCGAGACTGACGGTCTATTTCATCGTCGAGCCGCCGGAATATCAGATTCTGGCCTGCTATCTTGCGGCCTCGTTACGCCAGCAGTTCGGCCAAACGGTCGCTTTGGTGGGCTATTGCCCGGAACAAAAGATGCCGCTCTTGTCGCCCGATGTAGTGACAGCTTTGGAGAAAATGGACTGCGAAATCAGGCCGATGCAGGTCGATGGCCTGTTTGATCCGCCCTATCCGCATGGCAACAAGCTGATCGCGACCTTGCAAAAACGGGACACGGAATATTCCTGTTTCATGGACAGCGATGTTCTGTGCATCCGCCCCAATGACGTGGAAAACCTGATCAAGCCGGGCCATGTCTGCCTGACCCCGGCGGCCAGCATGAACTGGGCCAAGCAGTCGGTTTGGGACGTGATCTATGCGGTGGCGGGGATGGAGATTTCGGCGGAACGGTTCATGCTGATGAAGCAGAAAAGGGGCAAGCCGCGTATCCCCTATTTCTCCTCCGGCCTCTTCGTTTTTCCCGAGCAGCATCGCAATTCCGAAGGCAAGAGCTTTGCCGAGGTCTGGTACGACATGGCGCGGACCCTGGATGCGCATCCCGATATTCCGCACAAACGGCCCTATCTGGACCAGATCAGCCTGCCGCTTGCGATCCAGAAATCGGGGCTGGATTGGCACAAACTGCCGCCCGAGCAGCACTTCATCCTTGGCGGGCGGGCGCGGGGCGAGCCCTTGCCAAACCGGGGGCGCGACATCTTTACCGTGCATTACCGCCAATGGCCGATTTTGAACGAAGTTGGCCTGCGCTGGAAGGCGCGCAATATGCTCAAGATCCATGCCGGGGTGAAATCTGTGGGCAATGGGCCTACGGAAACCGCTGCAGACGGGCAGCCAACCGCCAAAACCCCTGAATAGGGGGCTTCCATAGCGCGCAACTTGCGCTAGGTTTGTTACATGGGCAGACATAAACTAATCTCCGACACCGCTGTTCTGAACGCCGTGCTGGCCCTTTTTGGGCAAGAGGGCAGCAAAGGCGTGTCTTTTGGCACGGTCGGCAAACTGACAGGCCTCTCGCCCGCGACTTTGGTGCAGCGATTTGTCTCGCGCGATGCGATGTTCGCGATGGCGATTGCGCAGGGCTGGGCCTTGGCAACCGAGGCGCTGGAGCGCTGCGAGGCGGCGATGGCACCCAATGGGCAGAACGCGGTGGCGATGCTCAAACTGCTGGGCGATGCCATGGAAAAGCTGCCCCTCTCAGCGCTTTTGACCGCCAGCCAGCCAAATCCGGTGCTGCGCGCCAAGGCGAGCGACTGGCGCCAGGCTGTTGAAGCCTCGCTGATCGGGCGGATCCAAAAGGGTCAGGGGCCGATCGAAGAGAACGCGGCGGCGGTCTTTGCGGCCTGGCAAGGGCGCATGATGTGGCTGGGGACCGAGGGCGGGGACTTCCGTTTGCGGTCGATCCTGAAGAAAAAGCAGGCCTGACGGGGTCGGGTCCGGAGCCTTTAGAAATAGGTTTTCCATAGCCAGATCAGGGCCATGGCGCCCAGGATCGCGGCGATCAGCCCAGCAAGCCACCAAGAAAGCGAAAGCACGAAGCGCAGGGCGAACCAGCCGAAGACGGCGCCGGCCATGCCGATGACCACGGTGGTTGGAATGTCGGTGTTCAGCTTCATCGTGCGGGTCGCGATGAAACCCGCCGCCGCGCCGATGATTAGTAGGATGATGATGCCGGGCATGGGAGCCTCCCCTTTTGTACCTAACATATGGGGAGGGAATGGCGGTTTTCCACCCCCAGGTCGGGTTTGAAGCAAGCCCGGACTCCCCCGGAGGATATCCGGGCCAAGATGAAGGAGGCGGACTTAGAGGCTGGGGGGCAGTTTGAGGCCCTTGAGCACTTCGGCGGCGGGCATCGGGCGTTTGCCTTCGCGCTGGGCTTGCAGGACTTCGATCGCGCCGGAGCCGCAGGCGATGGTCATGGCGTGCAGAACCTCGCCGGGGCGGCCTGTGCCAGGGGCGAGACGGCTGCGCAGGAATTTAACCCGCTCGGCGCCGATTTGGACCCAGGCGCCGGGAAAGGGCGAGAGGGCGCGGATCTGGCGGTCGACGGTTTCGGCGGATAGGGAAAAATCGATCTGGGCTTCGGCTTTGGTGACCTTGGCGGCGTAGGTGACGCCGCAATCGGATTGGGGCGTGGCGGGCAGGGGCAGCGCGGCGAGGGTTTGCAGGATCATGTGCGCGCCGAGGGACGAAAGACGGTCATGCAGATCGGAGGTGGTTTCTTCGGGGCCGATGGGAATTGCCCGTTGCTGCAGGACCGGACCGGTGTCGAGGCCGGCGGCCATCTGCATGATGCAGATGCCTGTTTCAGTGTCACCGGCCATGATGGCGCGGTGGATGGGCGCTGCGCCGCGCCAACGGGGCAGGAGCGAGGCATGGATATTCAGGCAGCCAAGTCGCGGCATATCCAGCACGATCTGCGGCAGGATGAGGCCGTAAGCGACGACGACGGCGACATCGGCTTGCAGGGCGGCAAAGCTGCGTTGGACATCGGGCGCGCGCAGGTTTTCGGGCGTGTGGACGGGCAGACCAAGCGTCTCGGCCCGGGTCTGGACCGGGCTCTTGCGGTCGGCTTTGCCGCGACCAGCAGGGCGGGGCGGCTGGCAATAGACCGCCACGATGTCATGCTCGGCATGTAGCGCGCCCAAGGCTGGGACGGAGAACTCGGGCGTGCCCATGAAGATGATTTTCATGAGCGTTTGCGCAACTTGTCTGCCTTGGCGATCAGCATCCGGCGCTTGAGCGGCGAGAGGTGGTCGAAATACATCTTTCCTGCCAGATGGTCGATCTGGTGCTGGACCGAGGTCGCCCAGAGGTTCACGAAATCCCGGTCTTCCATCTGCCCCTGCGCGTTCATGTAGCGCACCGTGACGGCACGGGCGCGCGAGATTACGGCCGTGACGCCGGGCAGGTTCGGGCTGGCCTCTTCATGCTCGCGCATCTGACCGGAGGC
>CAIYZT010000344.1 GCA_903930735.1 uncultured Paracoccaceae bacterium
CGCAGGCTTGGCTTGCTGACATCATCGCGCGGATATCCGACCTGCCAGTCTCGCGCCTGCCGGAATTGCTGCCGTGGAACTGGAAACCGCCAGTACCACTAGTCAACCCGGCATGACCGCGGCTCCCGGCGGATGGTTACGGTCTTTCGCTCCTTAAGGCTGTGTTAAAAGGGAAAGGCCGGTTTGGATCGAAAAAACTGGAGTTGACGGCCGTTATCAGGCTGAAACCACCGCCGCATTGCAGGCCAGTTCAAGGCCGCTCGCATAGATGACGGAATCGGCTTCGAATCCCAGCGTGTAGATCCGCGCGACGTAGGACATCTCGCCGCGAATAAACTCGCCGTCAGCCAGTTTCGAGGCGGCAACCAGCGCCTGTTTGGTTCCGGCAAAGGCCATTGCACGCCAGTCGCGGACCAGAACCATCTGCGTGGCCGGAACCAGAACGTCCTCTTCGGGGCGTTCCTGACCCAAGGTCGAAGCGCTGATGCGGATCATGCGGGCATTGGTCACAATAGAAATTTCGATGGATTTCAAAACACGGGCGCCGGCGCGGGTCACAATACGGTCGCCGATCTCCAGAAAATCGACCGGGATATCGCCGTCCTGGGTCAGAACCTTGGTGCCTTGCAACACGCCGTTCGTCACCCGGTAAGCGACGGGGTCGGCGCCGCGATAATCGGCGGTAGGTGCCTGATAGGTCATGGGCTCAACTCCTCAATCGTCTGCCTTATTTTTTTTCATCAGAATATGGCAAGATTGGGTTAAAGCCACGGCCATTTGCGGATTTTTCCCGAAATTTAGGCCTGCGATTTTCCTCTCGCATCCGGGCAGCGCCTTTGTTAGAAGGGCGCGGATTTGCGGACCTTCGTTTGGTTCGCCTTTAGGGGCGGCCGACGCGGATTCGGGGCAATTTGCGGGTATGGCGAAATTGGCAGACGCACCAGATTTAGGTTCTGGCGCCGCAAGGCGTGGGGGTTCAAGTCCCTCTACCCGCACCATAAAATGAGATGAGAGGGACGATCATATGCAGGTTACCGAGACCCTGAACCAAGGCCTCAAGCGCGGCTATACCATCACGGTCCTGGCGGCCGAGCTGGAAGCGAAAGTGACGCAAAAGCTGCTCGAAGCGCAGCCGGATGTCGAGATCAAAGGTTTTCGCAAGGGCAAAGTGCCACTTGCGATCCTGAGAAAACAATTCGGCCAGCGTCTGGTGGGCGATGCGATGCAAGAGGCGATTGATGGCGCGATGAAGAGCCATTTCGATGCTTCGGGCGATCGCCCGGCATTGCAGCCTGAGGTCAAGATGGTTGGTGGCGAGACCTGGAAAGAGGGCCAGGACGTTGTTGTCGAGATGAGCTATGAGGCGCTGCCGCCGATCCCGGAGATTGATGCGGGCAAGATCGAGCTGAACAAGCTGTCGGTTAAGGCGGACGAGGCTTCGGTTGACGAAGCGCTCAAGAACCTTGCAGGGACGGCGACCAGCTTTGACGACAAGAAAAAGGGTTCCAAGGCCAAGGACGGCGATCAGGTGACCATCGACTTCACCGGTTCGGTGGACGGCGTGCTGTTTGACGGCGGTGCGGGCACGGATTATCCGCTGGTTCTGGGGTCGAATTCGTTCATTCCGGGCTTTGAGGCGCAGCTTGTTGGCGCGGCCGTGGGCGATGCCGTGACGGTCAACGTGACCTTTCCGGAATCTTATGGCGCGGCCAATCTGGCCGGTAAGGCAGCTGTTTTCGAATGCGCCATCAAGGCTTTGAAAAAGCCGGTTCCGGCTGAGGTCAATGATGAGTTGGCCAAGAAGTATGGCGCCGAAGATCTGACTGGCCTGAAGGCGCAGATCGCGGAGCGTTTGGAAGCGGAATACAAGGGCGCGGCGCGCGCTGTGCTCAAGCGCTCGCTCTTGGACCAGTTGGATGCGCAGGTGAAGTTTGACCTGCCGCCGGCATTGGTCGAGGCTGAGGCCGGGCAGATCGCGCATCAGCTGTGGCATGAGGAGAACCCCGAGGTTCAGGGCCATAATCACGCCCATGTCGAAACCACCGAAGAGCATATGAAGCTGGCCGAGCGCCGGGTGCGTCTGGGGCTGGTTCTGGCCGAGGTTGGCCGCAAGGCTGAGGTGACGGTTTCGGACGCGGAAATGACCCAAGCGGTCCTGCAGCAGGCGCGGCAGTATCCGGGTCAAGAACGGGCCTATTTCGAATTCGTGCAGAAAAATCAGCAGGTTCAGCAGCAGCTGCGCGCGCCGATTTTCGAGGACAAAGTTGTGGACCATATCATGGCCATGGCGAAGGTCACCGAAAAGGACGTAAGCAAGGAAGAGCTGCAAAAGCTGGTTGAAGCTTTGGACGAGATGTAAGCATTCGATTTTCCTTCGAAAAATCAGGGCCGCCCCCCGAGGGGGCGGCCTTTGCCGTCCAAGCCCGAGGACCAGCGTGATGCCGAATTTCCTGTCTGATCTGCCCGTCGAGGGCATCATTGAGTGCCTTCAACGCTCGCCGGGGCATGAGGTCAGGACTGGCAAGATGGAGGGGCCGGAGTCGTCGGCGGCTTTGGTGGCCAATGCCTTTGGTTGGTTTTTGAACCGGGCGGGCATGATGCCGGCGCTACAAGGGGTGCCTTCGGGGCAGGTCAACTCGGTCACTTTGGAGGCTGAGATGCGCTATCCCTGGAAGGATGGGCGCCATCCTTGGGTCGACGTGGGGATGGAATCGGCGACGACGCTGATCGGTATTGAAAGCCGGCGGTATGAGCCGTTTCGGCCGGCGAAAGCGAGTGGGTTTGCCGAGGTTTATGACCGGCCGGTTTGGCGCGAAAAGCTGCCGCGGTTTACGGCGTTGCGCGATGATCTGGTCAAGGGCAATGTCGGGTTTGAGGCGCTGGATGCGGTTCAACTGATCAAGAGCGCCTATGGGATTTGGACGCGGGCGGAAAAGCGGGCCTCGGGCGCTGTGCTGATTTATCTTTATGCGGACCCGGTTTGCTGGGCGTCGGGCAAAAAGGTCGATCCGGTGCGCAAGGCTTTGCACCGGCGTGAGTTGGCGGAGTTCTCTAAACTGATCGCGGGGGACGGCGTAACCTTTGTGCGGCTGCGTTGGAGCGATCTTATCGCGCAATGGGCCGCGGTGCCTGCGCTGGCGGATCATGTGGCGGGGCTGCGCGAGATGTTTCCCGATCTGGGCTGAAGGGCTCAGTTGGCGACGGGCGCGCGTTCGGGGCGGAGCACGTAGATACCGGCTAGGATGATGATAGTCATCCCGGCCCAACCCCAGTTGTCGGGTAGATCGCCCCAGAACAGCCAGCCCCAAAGCACGCCCCAGAAGGCGAAAGTAAACTCAAACGGGGCCACGACAGAGGCTTGGCTGACGCGGTAAGCTTGGGTCAGGGCTGTCAGGCCTATAGCGGCGATGGCGCCGCAAGAGCACATCAAGAAGCCATCCCAGAGCGTCGGCCAGACCCAACCGCGCATCAGAAACTGCAAGGAGGCATGGCCGGTTTCGCCGTAGCCGCCGAGGCCGTAGATGGCCGATAGGATGAGGGCGCAGCCAAGGAAGGCAAAATTTCCCCAAAAGGCCATGGCCGCGGCAGTGTCTTTGGTGCCCATCAAGCGGACGAGGACCATCGACAGACCGTAAGCCGCGCCGCAAAAAATCGGCAGCAGGGCGGCCCAGTCGAACAAAGTACCGCCGGGCCGCAGCATGATTACCACGCCGCAAAAACCGGTGGAAATTGCCATCCAGCGCCGATTGGAGACTTTTTCGCCCAGCATGAACACCGAAAGGATGGTGATTATCAGCGGCGCGGTGAAGTAAAGCGCGACCGTGGTTGCCATCGGCATGGCTGCAAGAGCGAGGTAATAGGCTGTATAGGCGCTGAAGTTCAAGAGGCCGCGCGCCAGCATGGCGGGCCAGGTCGGGCTGAGCAGCGTGCGCAGCGTTCCATCCATCCAAAAGGTGAGCAAGAGCAGAAACGGGATGGCCGTCAGGCTGCGCAGCACCATGGCCTGATGCAGGGGATAGTCACCAGAGATCAGCTTCAGGATCAGGTCTTGGACCGAAAAAATAGCGATCCCAAAGATCAGACTTAGAATTCCCACGACGGCGGATGTCTGTTTCATATCGGAAATCTATCCGATCCAGACGCGTGGAAAAGGTGGAATTGCGACAGGTCCTGCCGTTTTGGGTAAGCAATGGAAAAAGGCCGCGCATCATGGATGCGCGGCCTTTGATTGTTGTGCCAGAGCGCTGCCGACCTAGAGAGTTAGTCGCGGGTCAGGTCTTCGCCGTCCTGGGCTGCACCCATTTCATCGAAAAGATTCGCGATTTCAAACTCGGCTTCAGCTTCGGCTTCGGCGGCGAGCGCTTGGATCGACTTGCCGGAAGCCTGCAGTTCCGCTTCTTGAACCGAGCGTGCCACGTTCAGAACGATCTTGGCAATCACTTCGGGGTGCAGCACGACCGAGACGGTGTGCAGGCCCAGATCCTTGATCGGACGGTCCAGAACGACCTGGCCGCGGTTGACGGTGAAACCGCCAATAGTTGCGGCTTCGGCGGCGTCACGGGTGGTGACCGAGCCGTAAAGCGCGCCGGCATCGGATGCCGAGCGGATCACGACAAAGTTCTGGCCATCAAGGGTTGTGAAGACAGACTCGGCCTCTTTCTTGGTCTCGAGGTTTTGCGTTTCCAGCACAACCTTTTTGGCCTCAAAAGATTTGATATTGCCTTCGTTGGCCCGAAGAGCCTTGCCCTGCGGCAGAAGGTAGTTGCGCGCGAAACCGTCCTTGACGTTGACGACTTCGCCCATTTGCCCAAGCTTGGGCACGCGTTGCAAAAGGATCACTTGCATGTCCGGTGCTCCTTATTTCACGGCATAGGGCAGCAGGGCGAGGAAGCGCGCGCGCTTGATGGCTTGCGCCAGCTCACGTTGCTTTTTCGCCGAGACTGCGGTGATACGCGACGGCACGATCTTGCCGCGCTCGGAGACATAGCGCTGCAGAAGGCGCGTGTCTTTGTAGTCGATCGCCGGTGCATTGTCGCCCGAGAATGGGCAGACCTTGCGGCGGCGGAAAAATGGTTTGTTCGCCATGGGTTATGGTCCTTTTCTCAGATCAACGACGGAAGCCGCCGCGGTCACCACCGCGGTCAGCGCCACGGTCACCACCCCGGTCGGGACGGTCACCACCAAAGGACGGACGCTCGCGGCGCTCGCCGCCAAAGCCGCCTTCAGGACGATCTCCGCGCTCGCGGTCATCGCGCTTTTGCATTTGCACGGACGGACCTTCGACATGCGCATCGACCTTGATGGTCAAGATACGCATAACGTCGTCATGCAAACGCATCAGGCGTTCCATTTCCTGAACGGCGGCTGCAGGAGCATCCGACTTCATCAGGGCATAGTGGCCTTTGCGGTTTTTGTTGATCTTGTAGGCCATGGTTTTTACGCCCCAGTATTCGCTTTCAACGATCTTGCCGCCGTTGTCTGCGATAACTGCCGTGAAATGCTCTACCAGGCTTTCGGCCTGCGCCGAGGACAAGTCCTGACGCGAGATAAAAACATGCTCGTATAGCGGCATGTGGTCTCCGTTCTACTTCAGGCGGCTTCAAAGGTCGGGCCAACTCTTTCCGCGGCCCGTCCACGAGAGGCTGCGCCGGTTCATGGGATTGCGGAAAGATGAGGCGTTATAGCGGGTTCGGTTGCCGATGCAAGGGCGGTCAGCCGACGCGGCGAGGTTCGCCCTCAAAGGGGCTGAGGCCCAGCCAATCGGCCACGGTTCACGCCAGACCAAGGTCGCCGCCAAGGTTGATGCGGCGAGCATTGACCTCGGCTGCAAGGCTGGTCAACCCCATCCAGACCGATGTCATGGCCCGCAACGGACCGGACACCAGCAAGTCAATCTCGTGTCAGGGGTCAAAGCTGAACAGATCGACACCGGTGGGATCCACCACCAACCACCAGTTGCGAACCGGTTCGAGAACTTCGGGATATATAAAGTGTATCGTGCAACGGTGCTGGGGCAGGGGTTTGGGATTTATCTGTCGGCGCATGTCTCACATCAGCAATGACGGGTCCAGATTGCGCAGGCTGCCGCCATCGAAATCGGGCAGAACTGCCCATAGCGCATGAGGCGATGATTGCGGTGGCTGAGCGCAACGTCCCTTCGGCAACGACGATTAATAACGGGATGTTTGGCCGCCGGGCGGTCGAGGTGACCGCGATCAGGACGGTGGAACTGGCGATGGAGGTGGCGGGCGACCCGGGTTTCTATCGCGCCCTTGGGTTGGAATGGCGGTTCCGCGACCTGCAGGGCGCCCACTATCACCCGATGTGGTGCGAGGTGCAGCAAGAATACGCCGGGGCGCTGGCCTTGGGCGAATCGGTCACGTCGATCTACTGACCGGATTGGGGCTATGGAACTTAGGCAGGGAGGCACCATGTTGTGCCTTCCTGCCTGGATTTTAGCGCGCCGACTGCGGAAGGCCGAAAAGGCGATCAAAGCCCCAGGTGAAGGCGTAAGTATAGGCCAGAAACAGCAAGATCAGGCCGATTTCGAGGGAGAGGGCGGTCAGCAGGCTGACGGCCAGCCACCAGGCGAGGAGCGGCACCATGAGGAGCGTTAGGCCGACCTCGAATAGCAGGGTATGGGCGGCGCGTAGGGCAAGGGGGCGGCCTTTGATGGGTTGGCGGGCCTCCCATGCCTCGAAGACATGGTTGAACACGATGTTCCATGCGAGGGCGATGCTGGCGCTGAAGACCGACAGAATGACCGAGCTTTGGGCGGAGGCGCCGGACAGCAGCAAAAGATAGATCGTGGATAGCATCACCCCGAAGGTTTCAAAGGTGATGGCGTAGGTGATTTTGCGGGTCAGGGGGCTCATACAGCCAAGTTTGGAAGGCGGCGCAGACGGGGTCAAGGTGTGATTGCGTGTTTGGCGGCTGCGGGTTAAGCCTTGGGCAAGGTTGGAGCAGGAGGGGTAACTTGAGCCGTGCATTCGTATTTCCGGGCCAGGGGGCACAGACCATCGGCATGGGGCGGGCTTTGGCCGAGGCCTATCCGGCGGCCAAGGCGGTTTTTGACGAGGTGGATGACGCTTTAGGCGAAAAGCTGTCGGCGCTGATCTGGGAGGGGGAGATCGGCGCCTTGACCCTGACGCAGAATGCGCAGCCGGCGCTGATGGCGACCTCGATGGCGGCGATTGCGGCCTTGGAGGCTGAGGGGATTGGACTGGATCAGGTTTCTTTCGTCGCGGGCCATTCTCTGGGCGAGTATTCGGCGCTTTGCGCGGCGGGCTCGCTGAGCCTTGGCGATACGGCGCGGCTCTTGCGCACACGCGGGCGGGCCATGCAAGAGGCGGTTCCGGTGGGCGTCGGCGCGATGGC
>CAIYZT010000345.1 GCA_903930735.1 uncultured Paracoccaceae bacterium
ACAAACCGTGAAGCTTTCACTTGGGTCATCGGTCGGCCTACGTCTCCGTAAACTCCCCTGCCAAGCCGATATGCAAACAATTAAACGCCGATGCGCCCAAACCGCCCACATATCTCTTCATAAATAACAGCTTCAAAGAGCGAGGACACAAAAATAACCGGACCGCCAATTTCTTGGCGCTTCCTTCAACCTTGTCTCCAGATATCTTTGCCAAGGCTTTCACTTTGGCCACCGTCGTCTTCGATCCGCGTCGCCGCGTCTCTTCGTCTTCGGTGAGTTGCTATTTACGTCTGGACCCCTTGGGCCGCAAGAGGAAAAATCACTGCCAGTCGTCTTTTTTTGGCGAAGTCTGCTTTTGTTGAGGTTTTACGTAGATGCTGCCCGGATCTTAACCACGACAGCAGCACGTCATAGCCGCAAATCCGGGCCCACCGACCCTAAACGAGCGGACTCAGGGCCAGATTCGGCCCCAACACTCAGGCGATTCCCGGAATTTGGTGGGTGATCCGCCCACCTGCGATGGTCATAGCGATTCCCAATCGGTCCAGATCTTCCGGCGCGGTCGTTTCGATGTCGCCGTCGATCAACACCAGATCGCCCGCCAGCCCGGGCGAGAGGCGGCCGGTCAGTTCCTCGAGATGCGCGGCCCAGGCCCCGCCCGCCGTATAGGCGTACAGGCTGTCCATCAGGTTCAGGCGCTCGTCATCCGCGCCCTCATAGGGCACGCGGCACAAAGCGGCCTTCAGCCCGCGCAAAACGGATACATCCGTCACCGGCCAATCACTGGCATAGGCAATGGGCGCGCCCTGATCGCGAAGGCTGCGCCAAGTATAGGCGTCCGTCCATCGGTGCGGATGATAGACCAGCTCCATCGACTCGATGGGGAAGTCCATCGTGCCGGGGGCGTGGGTGGGTTGGACGCTGGCGGTAATGCCCAAGGCACCCAGGCGGGGAATGTCGGCCCTGTCGATCAGCTCGATATGTTCGATCCGGTGGCGGCTGTCGCGCGCGCCGTTGCGCTGCTGGGCGGCCTCGTAGCCGTCGATGGTGGTGCGCACAGCCCCGTCGCCAATGGCATGCACGGCGATTTGCAGGCCGCGGCGGTCAATCTCGGCGCAAATATCCTTGAAGCGGTCCGGCGCGAACAGCGGCTCGGACTTGTGCCCCTGCACGCCGGGATAGTCGTTCAGCATAAAGGCGGTGCGGCTATCGACGACCCCGTCCATGAACATCTTCACAAAGCCAGAGCGTACCCAGTCACCGGTAAAATCGCGGTGCATGGCGCTGGCGCGGTCCAGCGCCGAGATATCCATATGGGGTTTCAAATGGAACGGCACCACAACGCGGGCGGTCAGGCGGCCCTCGGCCTCCATTTCCGACAAAAGCTCTGCCAAATAGCGGTTGCCATCCATATTCACCATCGAGGTGATGCCGTGGCGCGCACAATGGGCCAGCCCGCGTGCGATATGGGTCTTGTCGGTCTCACGGTCGGCGGCAGAAGGGGCCGTCGCGGGCTCCTCTCCTGTGGCGATGCCTAGATTCAGGCGTTTCAGACCGGCCAGATCAATGATCGGCCCAAAGGCCTCGAATTCCAATAGCTCGCCCGTCGCGGTGCCATCAGGCGCCATCACAATTTCATGGCCATGCGGCATCGGCGCGCCGTGAAGAACCCCGGCGGCGGAAAGGGCGGCGGTATTGGCCCAGACCGTGTGATGATCGGGCGCCATCATCGCGATCGGGCGGCTGGCCGAAATCCGGTCCAACATCTGGCGCGTCGCCGGGGCACCAAGACAGCAATAGCCCGCCCCTTGCGCAAAAAGCACCGCCATATCTGGATGCCGCGCCCCATAGGCCGCAAAGGCCTCGGCCACGGCATCAAAACCCGTCACGCCGCCCAGTTGCAACTGCATCAACTCAGCTCCGCCGAGCGCAAGATGCAGATGGCTTTCCACAAAGCCCGGTAAAAGGCTGCGCCCGCCCGCGTCGATCCGCCTGGTGCCGGGCGTCGCCAAAGCCTCGACTTCGGCGCGGCTACCGACCGCGATGATCCGCCCCCCGTCCAGCGCCACCGCCTCGGCCCTAGGGCGCGCGGGGTCCATGGTCAGCACCTTGGCATTGGTCACAATCATATCAACGATCACAGCAGGCTCTCCTTCAATGTGGCTCAAATATCCCGGGGGGGAGACCCGTGTTTTCCTGAAAACAAGGGTCTTGGGGGCAGCGCCCCCTACTTTCCGACGCGCTCGGCCATCACACACAGCATTTCAAACATCAGCGAAATCCCCAGCCAAGCCGTGCCGCCCGCCGGATCAAAGGGCGGCGAAACCTCGACCAGATCGGCACCGACGACGTTCAACCCGCGCAGGCCCCGCGCCACTTGCAAAGCAGCCCAAGAGTTCGGCCCCCCCACCTCGGGCGTGCCCGTCCCCGGCGCAAAGGTCGGGTCCACAAAGTCGATGTCATAGGTCACATAGAGCGGCCCCTGCCCCACGACCTCGCGCGCCTGCGCCATCACATCCTCTGCGCCCCGCGCGTGGAATTCGGCAATCGGGATAATCGTGATCCCGACCGAGGCCGCAAAATCCCAATCCTCGCGGCCGTAAGCCGTGCCCCGGATGCCGATGATGACATAGCGTTTGGGGTCGAGCAGGCCCTCTTCGACGGCGCGGCGAAACGGCGTGCCGTGATTATAGCGCGAGGTGCCA
>CAIYZT010000346.1 GCA_903930735.1 uncultured Paracoccaceae bacterium
ACAAACCGTGAAGCTTTCACTTGGGTCATCGGTCGGCCTACGTCTCCGTAAACTCCCCTGCCAAGCCGATATGCAAACAATTAAACGCCGATGCGCCCAAACCGCCCACATATCTCTTCATAAATAACAGCTTCAAAGAGCAATCTTCCGACACAAAGTTCAAGGTTCGCTAAACTTGTAGCGACCTCTGTCCGCATCATCATCAGATTTTCCGTTTTCTTTCAGAGGCTTGCGTCTCTTTCCGATCCCGTCACCGTTGCTGTTTCGCTTCGGTGAGGCGGTATTTACGTCCGGGTGCCCGGACCCGCAAGAGGGAAAATCACGCTCTGTCGCATTATTTTCATGTTCGCCGGTTTATCATCAATATTTTGCGGTTCTGGGCAAGAAACCTACTATCAGCGCTGTGTTTGCGAAAGATTCTTGCGCCATCGCAGCGAATCTTAGGCCGCTTTGCGCTGCAGACGCCGCGTCGGCATCATCCGGATCCCCAGAAGCACGACGATGATCCCCAGATAGATCAATGATTCCGCCGTGTAGACCTTGCCGATCATCACATAATGGATCCCGCCGGCCAGAATCGCCGGATAGGCCAGCTTGTGCAGCTTTTTCCAGATCGCCACCCCCAAACGCCTGATAGCCCCGTTCCACGAGGTCAGCGCCAAGGGCACCAGCAGGACAAAGCCGACGAATCCCACGATGATAAAGGGCCGCTTGATCAGCTCGGACCCGATCTGCCCCCAACGCAGCGCCAGATCGAGCGTGATCCAGGTGGTGAAGTGCAGCACGATATAGGCGAATCCCAAAAGGCCGAGCGCCCGGCGAAAATTCAGCAGCCGGACGCCGTAGCGCATCAGCGGCGTGACCGCCAACGAGGCGATCAGAAATCGCAGGCCCCATCCGCCCAGCTCCAGCTCCAATGCTTTGATCGGATCGGCCCCGAGGTCGTTGTTGAGGGCCGCATAGACCAGCAGCGCAAAGGGCAGCGTGCCGAGGGTGTAGACCACCCAGCTCGGCAGGCGCCGGGCGTATCCGTTGAACTGATCAAGCATCTTTAGAAATCCACCCTCAGATCCTGCCCGGCATAAAGGTTCGCTACCTGGTCACCATAGCCGTTGAACAGAACTGTATCCTTGCGCCCGCCAAAAAGGCCGCCCCCGATTGGGCGCTCGCTGGCCTGGCTCCAGCGCGGATGATCGACGCCGGGATTCACGTTGGCGTAGAACCCGTACTCATTGGCGGCGAGGATATTCCAGGTGGTCGGCGGCATCACATCCGTGAGGGTGATCTTGACGATCGCCTTGATCGACTTGAATCCGTATTTCCACGGAACGACCAGACGCAGCGGCGCGCCGTTCTGTTTCGGCAGAGGTTGATCATAAATCCCGGTCGCCATGATGGTCAAAGGATGCATGGCCTCATCCAGCCGCAGCCCTTCGACATAAGGATAGGGAAAGGTGCCGCCGTCTTGGCCCGGCATTTCCTCGGGGCGAAAGAGGGTTTCGAAGGCCACGAATTTCGCGCCGGATTGCACCCCGACCTTGGCCAGAAGGCCCGACAGTTCAAACCCTTGCCAAGGCACCACCATCGACCAGGCCTCGACGCAGCGGAAACGGTAGATCCGCTCTTCTATCGTCAGCCCGCTGATCAGATCGGCCAGGCCATAGTTGCCGGGCTTGTCCACCATGCCGGCGATTTCCACGGACCAGGGGTCGATGGTCAGCCCTTGGGCCTTTTCCGCCGGCTCTTCCTTACTGTAACCAAACTCGTAGTAGTTGTTGTAGCTCGAGATTTCTTCGAGCGTGTTTGGCGGCTCGTCGGTCGAATAGCCCGCCGCCATCGCCCGCCCGCCCAGCAGCGAGCCGCCCAGCAGCGCCGCCCCGGCCATGATCTGGCGGCGGTTCATGAATTGGCTTCTGGGCGTCACATCGGACCAGCGCTGGTCGGGCTTGAAAGGCATTATCGTCTCCATCTAACGCTTTTGGCCAAGATGACGGATCGGGGACAAAAGGCAAAACACTTAGAATCACGGTTGCATGACAAGATGTAACATTCATGTCGGTTCAAAATCCGGCGCTGCGGGGCCGAAAGCCTCTTGCCCCCGACGCCCGAATGGCGGCAAATCCCCTGACATGTTAGTTGGGGGGAGCAACGATGGGCAGATTAGATGGCAAACGCATTTTGGTCACTGCTGCTGGTCAGGGGATTGGCCGCGCTTCGGCGCTGGCCATGCACCGCGAAGGGGCGCGGGTTCTGGCGACCGATATCAATGAGGTGACACTGGCCGCGCTGGCCGCCGAGGGGCTTGAAACCCGGGTGCTGAACGTGCGCGATAACGCTTCGGTTGAGGCGGCCATTGCGGCGGCCGGGCCACTGAACGGGCTCTTCAACTGCGCGGGCTTCGTGGCCAATGGCTCGATTCTGGACTGTTCGCAACAGGATTGGGACTTTTCCTTTGATCTGAACGTCACTTCGATGTTCCGGATGTGTAAGGCCGCCCTGCCCGGCATGATCGCTAATGGCGGCGGGTCGATCATCAATATGGCCTCAGTCGCCTCGTCGATCATCGGCGCGCCGAACCGGTTCGTTTACGGCGCCACCAAAGCCGCCGTGATCGGCTTTACCAAGGCGCTGGCGGCGGATTTCATCACCAAGGGCATCCGCTGCAACGCGGTCTGCCCCGGCACGGTGGAAAGCCCGTCCTTGTTCCAGCGCATGCACGATACCGGCGATTTCGACGCCGCCCACGCGAGTTTTCTGGCCCGCCAACCCATGGGCCGTCTGGCCAAAGCCGAAGAAATCGCGATGTTGGTTGTTTATCTTGCCTCCGACGAATCCTCCTTCACCACGGGCCATGCGCATGTCGTCGATGGCGGCTGGTCGAACGTTTAAAAGGGACTGATCTATGAAACTCCTCCGCCACGGACCCTCGGGCGCCGAAAAACCCGGCCTGATGCATGCTGACGGCACGGTCCGCGATCTGTCGGGGCATGTCTCCGATATCGGCGGCGCGGCCCTGTCCGATGCCGGCATTGCCGCCCTGCGCGCCATCGACGCGGGCAAACTGCCGATCGTCCCCGCAACCACCCGCCTTGGCCCCTGCGTCGCGGGCACCGGAAAATTCATCTGCATCGGCCTCAACTACGCCGACCACGCCGCCGAATCCGGCATGTCCGTCCCGCCAGAGCCGATCATCTTTATGAAAGCCACCTCGGCCATCGTCGGCCCGAATGACCCGATCATCGTTCCCCGCACCTCGGTCAAGACCGACTGGGAAGTGGAACTGGCCGTCATCATCGGCACCCGCGCGAAATATGTTAGCGAAGCCGATGCCCTGGCCCATGTTGCAGGCTATGCCATCACCAATGACGTCTCCGAGCGCGCCTTTCAGACCGAGCGTTCGGGCCAATGGACCAAGGGCAAATCCTGCGACAACTTTGGTCAGATCGGCCCCTGGCTGGTCACGCGCGACGAGGTTGCCGATCCGCAAAACCTGAAAATGTGGCTGACGGTGAACGGTCAGACCATGCAGGACGGCGCCACCACCACCATGGTTTATGGCGCGGCCTTTCTGGTTTCCTACCTGTCGCAATTCATGACCCTGCATCCCGGCGACGTCATTTCTACCGGCACCCCGCCCGGCGTCGGCATGGGCAAGAAACCACCGCAATTCCTGCGCGCCGGGGATGTGGTTGAACTGGGCATCGCGGGTCTCGGCCAGCAGCGTCAGGACGTGATCGACGATATCTAGGCCCCCATCAAGCGAACCTCCAAGAGTGCCCGAACATGGATTTCATCGACACCCATCAGCACCTCTTATACGGTCGCGTGCTGTCCTATCCTTGGACTGCCGGGCTCAAACCGCTGGCCTCGGCTGATTTCACGCTAGAGCATTACCGCGCCCTGACCGCCGCGCGTGGGGTGGCCGGGACGATCTTTATGGAGGTGGACGCCGAGGATTACCGGGCCGAGGCGCGCCTGATCGCGGGCCTTGTCGGCACCTCTGGCCTCTTGGGCCAGATAGCCTCGTGCCGTCCCGAGGTCGATGCGGGGTTTGAGCAATGGCTTGAGGAATGCATCCGCCTGCCGGTCCTCGGCCTAAGGCGTATCCTGCACGAGGCGCCCGATGATCTGTCGCAAGGCCAGACCTTCCGCCGCAACCTGCGCAAGATCGGCGCGGCGGGTCTGCCCTTTGATATTGTGGCCCTCGCCCGCCAACACGTTGTGATCATGGATCTTTTGCGCGCCTGTCCCGATCAGTCCTTCGTGCTCGATCACTGCGGCGTGCCCGATGTCGCGGCGGGCGGCTATGAGCCTTGGGCCACGACGCTGCGCGCGCTTGCCGCCTTTCCGAACCTGTCGGCCAAACTGTCGGGCATTGCGGCCTATTGCGCGCCGGGGACGGCCACGCTCGCCACGATCAAACCCTATGTGGATCATCTGATCGATTGCTTCGGCCCCGCCCGCATCGTCTGGGGATCAGACTGGCCGGTGGTCAATCTGCGCTCGACCCTGCCCGATTGGCTAACCGTGTCGCGCGCCCTGATCGCCGATTTGTCCCCGACCGAGCGCGCCGCCATCGCCCATGGCAATGCGAAACGCATCTACGGACTGTGATGACTTCACGAAAAGCCTCCTTGCGATAAACCCTTCGTGACTTGAAACCGCCAAGTGCACCGGCTTAGCGCAAATAGAAGGATTTCAAGAGCACAACATGGCTTTTTTTAGTGAACCGCGGTGAGACTTCCCCCGTAGTCCTCTCGCCAATTCGGCAATAACCATTATGAGGAAATCACACATGATCCGCAGAACCTTTCTTGCCCTGACCGCCTCTGTCGCCCTGTTCTCGGCCCCCGCCTTTGCTGAAGCCCACGTCAAGGACATCGTCGACACCGCCGTCGCTGCAGGCACGTTCAACACCCTCGCCGCCGCGCTGACCGCTGCCGGCCTGATCGAAACCCTGAAAGGCGAAGGCCCGTTCACCGTTTTCGCACCGACCGACGCCGCCTTTGCCGCGCTGCCGGCTGGCACCGTCGAAGAGCTGCTGAAGCCTGAGAACATAGACAAGCTTATCGCGATCCTGACCTACCACGTCGTCGCGGGCAAAGTCATGTCGACCGACCTGACCGAAGGCATGATGGCCGTCACCGTGAACGGCGCCGAAGTCACCATCACGCTCGACGGCGGCGCCAAGGTTAACGGCGCGGTCATCTCGGCTGCTGATATCATGGCGTCGAATGGCGTGATCCATGTCATCGACGCGGTTATCCTGCCGCCGATGTGATCTGAAACGACGGGGCGGCGCATCCTGCGCCGTCCCTACTTACCTCGCTCCGGCTAACAGCACGCCCCGCATCGCGACAAAGCTCCGCCTTTGCTCTTGCGGCGCGGTCCAGCAGGCACAAAACCCGATCGAAACTGCATCGCCCGACCGGTCGTTCAGCCGCCGCGCCCGCGGGATATCGGCCACTTTGGAGGCGGGCAACAGCGCGGCCCCGGTCTCCAAACTCACCCATTTCTCCACCGCGCCATAGCCCAGCGCCCACCCTCGTATTCGCTCAGCTTCAGCTGCTGATCGCGGAAAAGCCCCCGCAACGTCGCGCTCAGCCCGCAGTCATCGCCCACCTGCAAGATCTGCTTGCGTGTTCCACGGGATGATGGGCATCGATTCCACGGGATGATGGGCGCGGATTCCACGCGATGGTGGGCAGCCATTCCTCGGGATCGTGGGCAGGTTTGACCGACAATCAAATGGCATAGGTTTTGGCTTTTGACGCAGCCAGGAGCCCCTATGCCCACCGAGAGATTGTCGATGCGCCGTATACGAGACCTTTTAAGATTGAAGTTCGCTCACGGGGTGAGCGACCGGGCTATTGCCGGGTCGCTCGGACTTAGGCTGTGGAGTTTCGCAGGGCGGCGGGCAGGTCGAAGGACGCGCGTGCGGCGCGACGGATGCTGGCGATCGCGCTGGTGCTGGAGGTGGTTGACCGCGCGACGGCGGCACCAGACCCCGCGCGCCCCGCGACACCCGCTATCAATGGGCGTATATCTTCGGCGCGGTCTGCACGGCGCGCGGCACCGCGGCAGGGCTGGTCCTGCCCTTCGTCAACACCGCGGCGATGAACGCCCACCTGGCCAAGATCGCCCGCAGTGTCGCACTCGGTGCCCATGCGCTCCTCATCCTCGACGGCGCGGGCTGGCATGGATCAGCCGCCCTCGTCGTCCCAGACAACCTCTCCCTGCTTACCTTGCCGCCCTATAGCCCGGAACTGAACCCGGTCGAGAACGTCTGGGCCTGGCAAAGACCCCCCTTTCCGTCTTGCATCGG
>CAIYZT010000347.1 GCA_903930735.1 uncultured Paracoccaceae bacterium
CACAAGCGGCTCTAACAAGGCCCAAGTGGCGGGCATTGCCGGGTTGACAATATTGTCGAGATAACCCTGGACCGAGCGTTCCTCGCCATTATCGCCGGGGTCGCGCAGGCCGGGTTGTGTCTTGATCATCGCAAAACTATGGGCCGGGATCTCGATTTCGGGCAGCACCTCGATCTGCAACTCCGCAGCCCGTTTCAGGATCAGCGCGACATCAGCTTTGCTATAGCTGCCCCCTGCGCGAATGCCGCCGCCGAAGAGGCCGGGCAACAGGCAACCCTCGCCGCGAAAGGCGGTTTGCTGCCAAAGGGCGGGGGCGGTGTCGATTTCGAGCCGGAATGCCTCGTCATCCGCGACATGCCAGTGAAAACGGTTCAGTTTCAGCAGGGCCATCAGATCCAGCAGGCGCAGGATCGTGGGCACCGCAAAGAAATGGCGCGCGCAGTCCAGCATCTGACCTCGATAACCAAAACGAGGGGCGTCAGTGATCGTGCCGCAGGGCAGCTGCCCGCCCGTGGTTTCGCGTAGGGAAAGCAAAGTAATGGCGGCATAATGCAGGCCCAGCGCGGCGGCTGAGGCGATGGTGATGCCTGTGGGGGCGATGGTCAGCCGATAGCCTGCCTCGGGCAGGTTCGCATCGGTGATCAGGGTGATCGGTGGGCCAGAAACGTCTCTAAACGGCCTAAAGCGCAGCCTTTCGGACAGGGTGTGCACGTAGTCAAAGGCGGGGTCGTTGCTGGCGAGGCCGCTGAAGGCCAGGCTTCCTGGTTGGGAGGTCCAGTTTTGTGGAGCGGGGATGAGGGGTAATGTGCTGGCGGGCAGGGACTCGGATTTTGGCGCGGGGCCGGGCAGAACGCCCTTCGGGGTGCCGGGCGGCAGGGAATGACAGGCGGCGCCAACCCGAAGATAGGCGCCAAGCGGCAGCCAGACTCGATTGCGCGGACGAAAGTCGGGATTTTGATAGGCGAGCACGACCCTATGCGTGCCACCAGCCGGGATATCGGGCAAGAGAACCTCGGCGAATCCGGCGAGGCGGTGGATCAGCGTGCCGCCCGAGATGACACGCGGCGCGGCCATCAGGGAAAAGCACAGAACCGGAGCTGAAAGGGCGGTGTCAGAGCCTATTTCACAAGGAATCTCGGTGCCGTCGATGCGGGCGGAAAAGGTCAGGTTCATAGGTCAGCTTCCAGGCGGAGTTCGGCGATGAAGTCGTAAAGATCGGACCGGTAAAGGCCGCGCGTAAACTCGATCGGGCGGCCAGAGCCGAGATAGGCGGTGCGGTCGATCCGCAGTACCGCCGCCCCTTCGGACAGGTTCAAGAGCCGCGCTTCGTGGCCCGGCAAGTTAACCGCCGATATTCGCTGCACGGCGCGGGTCGGCGCGTTGCCCGCAGCGCGCAGCACGTCATAGAGCGAGGTTTCCACGGCGCTTGGGTCCGGCAGGATATCGGTGGGCAGCGAGGACCATTCGACCGCCATGGCCACCCCGTCGGCCGAACGCAGTCGCTCGATCCGCGCGACGCGGTCGGCGGCTGAGAGGCCCAAGGCCAGTTGCTCGTCCGGTATCGGCGCGAAGAGGCCACGATTGATGATGCGGCTGGTCGGCGTCTTGCCGCGCTGGCGCATGTACTCGGTAAAGGAAACCAGCGTGGAAAGCGACTGCTCCAGCCGCGGCTTTGGGCTGCGCACAAAGGTTCCCGCGCCGCGCCGCTGCTCTAGAACGCCTTCCAAGACCAGTTGCGAGACCGCTTTGCGCACCGTCACGCGGCTGACTGCGGCCAGTTCGGCAAGCTCTCTTTCGGGGGGCAGCTGGGTCTCTTGTTGCAGATCGCCGGTCGCAATCGCCGCCGCGATATGACGGTAAAGCTGTTCGTACCGCGGCCCGCGCCCGGTGCTAAACCAACTGTCCTGACGGAACAGCTGAACATCGCTTGCGTTAGTCATCTTGCCCCCTGAATTGGTATTGTTTCGGCAACACCATTTTGGCTATTGGCTTTAGATGGTCTGTAATTTTCACAGAAAACAAGCGGATTTAGCGGATTATCGAAAACAATTCTGAGATTGGTATTATGTAGGTAGCAATATTCGGCCGCTTTGGTATGGTGATCGACAAGAGATTCGGTTCATCACCAAGAATGCACCGGATGGGGGGACGGATGACGGACACAGCGACGGCCCAGCATACGATCATGAAAGCCAAGAGCCGGGCGGTGCCCGAAAAGCTTTTTGCTTGGGCGCTGATCGCCCCGGCTCTGGTCTTTATCGGGTTGATCGTGGCCTGGCCGCTGGTCGAAACCATCCGCCTGTCCTTTACCGATGCCACGATCGGCGGCGAGAATTACATCGGATTCGCGAATTACGTCGAGCTGTTCGGCTCCTCCAAATTCCACGCCATCGTCGGGCGCACCTTTTACTGGATGTTCCTGTCGGTCACGCTGAAACTGCTGATGGGGCTGATCGGCGCGGTGCTGCTGAACGCGGCGATCCCCGGCAAGGCCTTGTTCCGCATCCTGATCATGCCGCCATGGGTCATTCCGGTGGCCATTGGCGTGATCGGCTGGAAGTGGATGTACAACGGCTATTTCGGGCTGGTCTCGGGCCTTTTGATGGAATTCGGCATTGTTGACGAGCGGGTGGCCCTGCTCGCCACCAAAACCAGCGCGTTTTACTCGGCCATCGTCACGGATGTTTGGGTCGGCACGCCGATGGTCACGCTGTTCTTTCTGGCCGCCATGCAAGGCGTCAGCCGCGATCTTTATGAGGCAGCTTGGGTCGACGGCGCGGGCCGTTGGTACCGGTTCCGCCGCATCACCATTCCGCAGATCATGCCGGTGATCGTGTCCATGGCGCTGCTTTCGGCGATCTGGACCTTCAACAGCTTTGAAATCATCTGGATCCTGACCGAGGGCGGGCCGCGCGGGGCCACCAATACCCTGATCATCGACACCTATAAGGTCGCAATCTCTTCGCAGCGCTTTGGCGAGGGGGCGGCGCGGGCGGTGGTTATCGTCGTGCTGCTGGCCCTGTTCTCGCTGGCCTACACGTTCCTCTTGAACCGGGTGAACCGGCATTACGGGACCAAATGACATGCTGATGGACCGCCTGACCCTGTTGCAAAAGATCGGCATGTACGCGGCGACGTTCGTTTTCATGCTGTTTATCCTGATGCCCTTTATCGAGATGTTCCGCGTCTCTTTGCGCCCGATGAGCCATCTGATGACCGCCAATTTCACGTGGTGGAGCGATGATTTCAGCTGGCAAGCCTACCGCGATATGTGGGTGACGGTGCCGCTGCTGGGGCGCTACATCGTGAATTCCGTCTTTATCGCCGCCTCGGTGACGGTGATGACGATGGTGGTGGTGGTGCCCGCTGCCTATGCCTACGCCCGCCTCAATTTTCCGTTCAAGGCGATGTCACTAAGCATCTTTCTGGCCGTGAACATGTTCACCGGCGCGGTCCTGCTGATCCCGCTCTACCGGGTGCTCCGCAGCCTCAGCATGCTGAACACCTATTGGGCGATGATCATTCCGGGGGTGGCCTTTTTGATTCCGACCGGCATCTGGTTGCTGCGCTCTTACCTTGAAAAGATCCCCAAAGAGCTGGAGGAGGCGGCATTCGTTGACGGCGCAACGCGGCTATACACCCTGCGCCGCGTTGTGTTGCCGCTGGCCGTGCCGGGGATGATCGTGGTGGGCACCTCAGTGTTCATCGGCGCCTATGCCCAGCAATTCCTGTTCGCGATCACCTTTAACAACAAGCGTGAACTGCAGCCCCTGCCTGCCGGGCTGTTCGAATTCGTCGGATACCAGGACACGACCTGGAACGAGATGATGGCCGCCGCC
>CAIYZT010000348.1 GCA_903930735.1 uncultured Paracoccaceae bacterium
GAGGCTATAAAACCGCACTTCAGCAGCCCAAAACCGCGACCCAAAGGTGCGCCAAGAGGGCAGCGGCTGGCGTAACGCGCACCTCAAGCCGCTGCCAGCGCTACCTGCCAGCAAAAATGGTCAAAAATCGAGGTGCCCTTATATCAAACTAAGGGGTTTGGGAATTTTCAATTCCTGTGAGGCCGGCCGGGGGGCCAGCCCCCCGTACCCCCCGGGATATTTGCGCCACGATGAAGGGCAAGGAGCGGTATAGAGCGGATTGCCTTCAATCTGATTCAGATTGAAGGCAATCCAAGACCAGCACAGGCCGGGAGTTTTGCGGGTGCGCTCAATCTGGTGAACCCGATTGAGCGCAACACGCCATAGGCCGGATTAGAGCGCGAGCGCCGTCCAGGCCGCGTTCTTTTTGGAGGAGCGCACGCAGGCATCGACAAAGGCTACGCCCTCGAGCCCCTCTTTCAGTCCGGGAAAATGGACCGCTTCGTCCAGAGGCGTGCCTTCGCGGCGGGCGATAATGGCGCGGGCAGCTTCGGCGTAGATATTGCCAAAGCCTTCGAGATAGCCTTCGGGATGGCCCGAGGGGATACGCGTCATGCGTGCGGCTGCCGCGCCCGCGCCGGGGCCGCCGCGCGTCAGTCGATAGCTGGGTTTGCCGAGGGGCGAGACCCAAAGGTAGTTCGGGTTTTCCTGGTGCCATTCGAGGCCGGCCCTGGTGCCGTAGATCTTGATTTTCAGACCGTTTTCCTCGCCCGCGGCGACCTGAGAGCACCACAGCATGCCCCGCGCGCCGCTGGTGTAGCGCATCAGGACATGGCCGTTGTCATCGACACGGCGGCCGGGCACGAAGCTTTGCAGATCGGCGGCAAGGCTGTCCAGTGTCAGGCCGGTCATATAGTTGGCGAGGTTGAAGGCATGGGTGCCAATATCGCCGGTCGCGCCGCCCGCACCCGAGCGCGCGGGATCGGTGCGCCAATCGGCCTGTTTCTGGCCGGTGTTCTCAAGCGGTTCGGACAGCCAATCCTGAATATACTGCACATTGACCAGCCGGATATCGCCCAGATCCCCGGCGGCAATCATCTCGCGCGCTTGGCGGACCATGGGGTAGCCGGTGTAATTATGGGTCAGCGCAAAAACGACGCCCGAGGCCTGCGCGGTTTTGGCCAGCTTTTTTGCCTCGGGCAGGGTGGCGGTCAGCGGCTTGTCGCAGATCACATGGATGCCGCGTTTGAGGAACTCCAGCGCGGCGGGGGCATGCATATGGTTGGGGGTGACGATGGCCACCGCCTCGATGCCGTCTTTGCGGCGCGATTCCTGTTTGGCCATTTCGGCGAACGAGCCATAGCTGCGCGCAACGCCCAGATCGGCGGCCGAGGCGGCGGATTTTTCTGGGTCGGCGGAAAAGGCGCCGGCGACCAGCTCATATTGATCGTCAAGCCGGGCGGCGATGCGGTGCACAGCGCCTATAAAGGCGCCGCGTCCGCCGCCGACCATTCCAAGGCGAATGCGGGGGGCGCGGGCGACGTGGGCAGCGGTAATGGCCATGGGAGGGGTCCTTTCAGGGGTCCATCTGCGATCTGATCAGGGCAAAAGCTTCGGCGGCAAGGGCCAGTTCATCGTCAAACATGCGCCGCCAGATCCGGGTCGCGGCGGAAAGTTCGGGCAGGGCCAGACCAAAGGCCTCGACCGAAATCCAATGTTCATAACCCGAAGCCTTGAGCGCCATCAAGGCCGGACGGATGGCGGCATGCCCTTTGCCCGGCGTGCCGCGGTGATTTTCCGAGACGTGGAAATGGGCGACGGCGGGCAGGGTTTCGATGAGGGCGAGGGTTGGGTTGGCCTCTTCGATATGGGCGTGGAATGTGTCGTACAGATAGCCGTAATTCGGGCAGCCGACCTCGGTCACGAGCCGGGCCGCATCGGCTGCGGTGTTCAGCGCATAGCATTCGAACCGGTTCAGCGGCTCGACGGCAAGGCGCAGGTCGTGGCCCGCGCGCTCGGCCATGGCGCGGTGCGCGGCCACCATGCGCGCCCATTCGGCGGGGGTTATCCCCCGGCCGGAAAATTGGCCGAGGGGCTGGGTAAACGGGCCGGCGATCAGCCGCGCGCCCATCTCTTGAGCCATCTCGATCAACCAAAACAGATGATCGCGGCCCCGTTGGGCAATCGCCGCATCGTCCGACAGCGGATTGCGGTCGGGGTCCGGCAGAAGGCCGATCATTGCCGGCTGCATCCCCGCCGCGCGCACCATTTGGCCCGCTGCCCGCGCATCGGCCGCGCTGCCCTTAAAAAACGGCACCTCGATGCCGCCATAACCGATCTCATGCAGTGCCGTCAGTACCGGCGCATGCCCGGCCTCCAGCCGCGATGACCAGAGCAGAAAGTTGATGCCGATCACCACGAAGCCGCCTTTCATCTGTCCCTAAATTTCCCACTTGGGGGCATTGGTTTTCTTTGAAAACCAGTGCGTGGGGGTGTGGAATCCCCCGCTTTTTCCGGCTACTCCAGCCCCAGCATCCGCCGGTTTGCCTGGCGGTCCGTGCCCGCATCCGCGAAATCGTCAAAGGCCTTTTCAGTGACCCGGATGATATGGTTGCGGACAAACTCCGCTCCTTCGCGCGCACCGTCTTCGGGGTGTTTCAGGCAGCATTCCCATTCCACAACCGCCCAGCCTTCGAACCCGTGTTGCGTCAGTTTTGAGAAGATGCCGCCGAAATCGACATGGCCATCGCCGGGGCTGCGGAAGCGGCCCGCGCGGTTGACCCAAGATTGAAAGCCGCCGTAAACGCCTTGGCGTCCGGTTGGATTCAACTCGGCATCCTTGACGTGGAACATCTTGATCCGCTCGTGGTAGATGTCGATGTTATCCAGATAATCAAGCGCTTGCAGGATGTAATGGCTGGGATCATAAAGCATGTTGGCCCGGGTATGCCCCTTTACGCGGTCAAGGAACATCTCGAAAGTCACGCCGTCATGTAGGTCCTCACCGGGGTGAATCTCGTAGCAGACATCGACGCCCATCTCGTCCGCATGGTTCAGGATCGGGGTCCAGCGGCGGGCGAGCTCGTCAAAGGCCTCTTCGACCAAACCAGCGGGGCGTTGCGGCCAAGGGTAGAGATAGGGCCAGGCAAGCGCGCCCGAAAAGGTGGCATGGGCGTTCAGACCCAGGTTGCGGCTGGCGGTCAGGGCTTTTTTCACCTGGCCGACGGCCCATTCCGCGCGTGCCGCTGGATTGCCGCGCACCTGCGGCGCGGCAAAGCCGTCGAACTGGGTGTCATAGGCGGGATGGACCGCGACCAGCTGGCCCTGAAGATGGGTGGACAGCTCGGTGATCTGGATGCCGTTGTCGGCGGCCTGACCCTTGATCTCGTCGCAATAGGCGACCGAAGTCGCGGCCTTGTCCAAATCAAACAGCCGCGCATCCCATGTGGGGACCTGCACGCCGTCATAGCCGCAATCAGCAGCCCATTTGGTGATCGCCCCCCACGAGTTGAACGGCGCGCTGTCGCCGGCGAACTGCGCTAGGAAAAGGGCGGGGCCCTTGATGGTTTTCATCTCTCGCTCCTGATGGCTTCAGTTGAATTCTACTTGTTCGGGTCGGTCCAGAAACTGGCCAAGCTCGGGTGCGCGCCGCTCGATGGCGTCCATCAGGGCGCGGGCCAGAAAATGCCCGGCCCGCCCGACATCCTCGTGGACGACGATTATCTCGCGGCGAAATTTGCGCAAAAACGGAATGGCCTCCTTTGAGACCAGATCAAAGTGTTGGCCGATCACACGTCCGGCCTGCTCGGCGCCGTAGACCGCGGCCATGGCCGATGTATTGGAGCCGGTAACGATGCCGTCTATTGTGGGGCCTTTTGCCATACGGGCGATCAAGGCGGCCTCAATCTCGCTTGCCGAGGAATCGCTGGTGACACTTTGGGTCAACTCGAACCGCGCACCCATCCGGGCCGCCTCGCCCGAAAACCCCAAGATCATGTGGCTGCTATAGCTGTGGCTGCGCGGTGGCGGGATCAGCAGCAGGTTGCGCCGCCCGCGTTCCACCAGCGCCCGCACGCCGATCCGCGCGAATTGTTCATTGTCGAAGTCGAAATAGGGATGATCGATGCCCATGGTGGTGCGCCCATGGGTGGCAAAGGGAAACCGGTGATCGTCCAGATACTTTACCCGGCTGTCATCCGGCGCGGTCTGATTCAAGATAACGCCGTCCGCCGATTCCGTCTCGACGATGTATTTCACCTGTTCCAACCGTTCTTGGTCGGGGAAAAAGGGCATGACGACCAGATGATAGGAGGTGCCGCGCAGCGCCTCGGCGATCGAATAGATCAGGCGCGAGGTGTGATTCATCACATCCGCTTCGGTCGACAGGGTCAGGGCAATAACATTGGTCTTGCCGGTCCGCAGGCGCACGGCCGCCCGGTTTTGCCGGTAGCCAAGCCGCTCGGCCGCCTCGCGCACCCGGCGTTTGGTCTCTTCGGCAATATCTGGCGCATCTTTCAGCGCCCGGCTTACCGTCGCCACGGCGAAACCGGTCGCATCCGCGATGGTCTTCAGCGTCGGGCGCGCTGATTCGCTCAGGAGGATCGGACGTTCGTGCATTTCAGGTACTCAGAGCCGCTGTCGGCCCGCATAAAGAGAATCGCCTCGGGGATGATTCGCCCCTTTCCGCCCTACTTGCAACAGCTGCTTCTCGCTTTTGCCGCATCGCGGCAATGAACGAATTCAACAGCTTTCCGCGCTGCGGCGAAAGGAAAAGGACGGGTCACCCTGACCCGATCAAAGAAGTATCAAGCCCAATAAAATTTCTGACCACAAGCGAAAAGATTGCTTGATCGGCGAAACTATAACGTTATAGAGATTTACTATAACGATTCAGTAACTGGGAGGAGACCCTATGAAGACCTGGAAGATCGCAGCGCTCATGCTGTCGGTTGCAGCGCCTGGCGCAGCATTCGCGACCGAATTGGAAGTAACCCACTGGTGGACCTCGGGCGGCGAAGCTGCTGCTGTGGGCGAGCTTGCCAAGGCGTTTGACGCCTCGGGCGACAAGTGGATCGACGGCGCGATTGCCGGTTCGGGCGGCACCGCGCGTCCGATCATGATCAGCCGTATCACAGGGGGCGACCCGATGGGTGCCACCCAGTTCAACCACGGCCAGCAGGCGCTGGAACTGGTTCAGGCTGGCCTGATGCAGGACATCACCGATGTTGCAGAAGCCAACAACTGGGCCGAAGTCATCTTCCCGAAGTCGTTGTTGGAAGCTTGCACTGTGGACGGCAAGGTCTATTGTGCCCCGGTGAACATCCATTCGCCCGAGTGGCTGTGGCTGTCCAACAAGGTCTATGAAGATATTGGCATTCCGGTTCCGACGAACTGGGACGAATTCGTAGCCTCGGCTCCGCAAGTTGAAGCTGCAGGCAAGATCCCGCTGGCCTTGGGCAACCAGTCCTGGCAGTCGAACCTCGCTTTCGGTGCTCTGGCCATCGCAATCGGTGGTATCGATCTGTGGAAAGAAATAAACGTAAACAAGAATATGGAAGCGGCCGCTGGCCCCGAAATGCTCAAAGTTTTCGTTGCAGCAGCTGATGCGCGCAAACTGGCGGCCAAGTCGACGGTTCAGGACTGGAACCAGGCCACCAACCTCGTCATCACCGATCAGGCCGCTGGCCAGATCATGGGTGACTGGGCGCAGGGCGAATTCCAGGTTGCTGGCGAAGTCGCTGGCAAGGATTATACCTGCCTGCCGGGCATGGGTGTGAATGAGTATATCTCGACCGGCGGCGACGCTTTCTACTTCCCGCTGAATGCAGATCCGGAAATCACCGCAGCGCAGAAGCGTCTTGCTGCTCTGCTGGTTTCTCCTGAAGTGCAGGTTGCCTTCAACCTGAAGAAAGGCTCGCTGCCGATCCGCGGCGACGTCGATCTTTCGGCAGCTAACGACTGCATGAATAAGGGTCTCGCGATCCTTGCCAAGGGCAACATCTTGCCGGGCGGCGACATGGTCTGGTCCCCGGACGTGCAGACCCAGTTGGGAGACCTGCAGGTCGAATTCTGGAAGTCGCAGGACATGACCGCTGAAGCGGCGCAGGCGCAGTACGTCGCAATCCTGTCGGCCGGTCTCTAAACTGACCTAAAGAACTGAGGAGCCGCCCGATTACGGGCGGCTCTTTCATCAGTAAATGTGGGGGAAGTGATGGCAAGTACGGTGCGCGGAAACAGGTGGATCCGAAACCTGAATTCGAAAATCGCGGCGCTACCGATGGTAATCACGACCATGGTTGTCTTCGTCGGCGGAACGATCTGGACTGTCGTCTATTCCTTTACCAATTCCAAACTCTTGCCGCGCGAGGAGTTTGTCGGTTTCGCGCAATACGAGCGCCTTTGGTCCAACAGCCGCTGGCTGCAATCCATTGAAAACCTTGCTGTTTACGGCATTTTTGCCCTGATATTCACGATCGTTGTCGGCTTCGTCCTTGCCGTGTTGATGGATCAGAAAATCCGCTACGAAGACGCTTTTCGCACGATCATGCTCTATCCCTTTGCGCTGTCCTTCATCGTCACCGGCCTGGTCTGGCAATGGATCCTGAACCCCGAATTCGGGCTCCAGTCGATCGTGCGCTCCATGGGCTGGGACAATTTCGTCTTCGATCCGCTCTATAATCCGGACATCGTGATGTACGGTCTCTTGATTGCCGGGCTTTGGCAGGGCACCGGGTTCATCATGTGCATCATGCTCGCCGGTCTGCGCGGCATTGACGAGGATATCTGGAAGGCTACCCGCGTGGACGGCATTCCAACCTGGAAGACCTATATCGTGGTGATCATCCCGATGATGCGCCCGGTGTTCATCACCGTGCTGGTTCTGGTCACGGCGGGCATCATCAAGCTCTATGACCTCGTCGTGGCGCAAACCTCGGGCGGGCCCGGTTTGGCCAGTCAGGTGCCCGCGATGTATGTCTATGACTATCTCTTTACGGCGCAGAATCTGGGGCAGGGCCTTGCCGCCTCGACCATGATGCTCGTCAGCGTTCTGGTGGTACTCATCCCTTGGGCCTATCTTGAATTTGGAGGCAAAAAGCATGGGTGACGCAACCGCAGCGATGAGCGGCCCCTCAGGGGCCAAGCCGCGCCGCCGCCTATCGGGACGCAATATCATGGTCTACGGCATCCTGATCGTGATGTGCATGTATTACATCCTGCCGCTTTGGGTGATGGTCATGACCTCGCTCAAGGGCATGCCCGAGATCCGTTTGGGCAATATCTTTGCCCCGCCGGTCGAGATCACCTTTCAGCCTTGGGTCAAGGCCTGGTCCGAGGCCTGCACTGGCCTGAACTGTGACGGCCTGTCGCGCGGCTTCTGGAACTCGGTGCAGATCCTGATCCCATCGGTCTTCCTGTCGATCGCGGTGGCATCGGTGAACGGCTATGCGCTGGTCAACTGGCGCTTCAAGGGCTCGGATCTGTTCTTTACGATCCTGATTTTCGGCTCCTTCATCCCCTATCAGGTGATGCTCTATCCGATCGTGATCCTGCTGCGGGAAATGGGCCTTTATGGCGGTCTTTGGGGGCTGGTGCTGGTGCATACGGTTTTTGGCATGCCGATCCTGACCCTTTTGTTCCGCAACTACTTTTCCTCGATCCCGGAAGAGTTGTTCAAGGCCGCCCGTGTCGATGGCGCCGGGTTCTGGGGCATCTATTTCCGCATCATGATGCCGATGTCGCTGCCGATCTTTGTGGTGGCGATGATCTTGCAGGTCACCGGGATCTGGAACGATTTCCTGTTCGGCGTCGTCTTTACCAAGCCAGATGTCTATCCGATGACGGTCCAGCTGAACAACATCGTGAATTCGGTGCAGGGGGTCAAAGAATACAATGTCAATATGGCGGCCACCATGCTGACGGGGCTCGTGCCCCTCGTGATCTACTTCATCTCCGGCAAACTTTTCGTTCGCGGCATCGCCGCCGGCGCCGTGAAAGGCTAAGACATGACAAAATCCATTGAAGTCTCCAACTCTATTGAAGTCCGGGACCTGACCCTGAATTTCGGTGCAACCTCGGTGCTGAAAAACATGAATCTGAACGTGGCGGAGGGCGAGTTTATCGTGCTCCTCGGGCCCTCGGGCTGCGGCAAATCCACGCTGCTGAACTGCCTTGCCGGGCTGTTGGATATTACCGATGGCCAAATCTGGATCAAGGGCCAGAACGTGACCTGGGCCGAACCTTCGGATCGCGGCATCGGCATGGTGTTCCAGTCCTATGCGCTTTACCCGCAGATGACCGTGCGCGGGAACATGTCCTTCGGCCTGAAGAACGCCAAGGTTCCGGCGGCAGAGATTGTCAAGCGGGTGGCCCGCGCGGCCGAGATCCTGCAGATCGAACCCCTCCTGGACCGCAAGCCCGCCGCCCTGTCCGGCGGCCAGCGCCAGCGCGTCGCCATCGGCCGGGCATTGGTGCGGGATGTGGATGTGTTCTTGTTCGACGAGCCTTTGTCGAACCTCGATGCAAAGTTGCGTTCAGAGCTGCGGGTCGAGATCAAGCGTTTGCATAACCGCCTGAAAAACACCATGGTTTATGTGACCCATGACCAGATCGAAGCGCTGACGCTTGCCGACCGGATCGCCGTCATGCGCGGCGGCATCATTCAACAACTGGCCGCGCCGCAAGAGATCTATAACCGCCCTTCCAATCTGTTCGTGGCCGGTTTCATCGGCTCGCCGTCGATGAATTTCTTCCACGGGGCAACCACCGAGGGCGGTATGGTCTTTGAGTCCGGCGGCAACAAGCTGAGCCTTGATGGCTATGACGGCGGCGCTGTCGGCGCGCGCGAAGAGGCCATTCTGGGCCTGCGGCCCGAGCATTTGGAAATCGTCGATGCAGCCATTCCGGGCAAGACCCTGCCCGCCACGGTCGAGATTGACGAGCCGATGGGCGCCGACAGTCTGGTCTGGCTGCGGGTGGGCGATGTGCCGGTTTCGGTGCGGGTTCCGGTTGAAGACCGCCCCGAACATGGCCGCGAGGTCCATCTGAAAGTCGAAATCTCGAAGGCGTCGGTCTTTGACTCCGGCAGCGAACAGCGGATCTGAATCATGTTGGACCTATCTGGAACCTGGTCGCTTTCGGATGAAAGCGGATTGTATAATGTTGACCTGAGCCTGCCGGGCGACGGCATCACGGCGCTGCAGGCGGCGGGGGCGATTGCCGATCCCTATTGGGGGCGCAATGAATATGGCCTGCGCTGGATCTGC
>CAIYZT010000349.1 GCA_903930735.1 uncultured Paracoccaceae bacterium
CGCCCATAGCGTTCATAGATGTGCTGGATCACCTCTTCGCGGCGCTCATGTTCGAAATCGACGTCAATATCGGGCGGCTCGTTGCGGGCCTCGGAAACGAAACGCTCGAACACCATGGTGCCGATTTCGGGCGAGACCGAGGTGACCCCCAGCGCATAGCAGACAATCGAATTGGCAGCCGAGCCGCGCCCCTGACACAGGATCCCCCGATCCCGCGCGAAACGCACAATGTCATGCACGGTCAGAAAATAGGGCTCGTATTTCAGCTTGGCGATCAGGGCAAGTTCGTGATTGACTTGGGCCGCAACCTTGTCCGGCACGCCGTAGGGATAGCGCCAATGCAGCCCGTCCTGGGTCAGTTGCAACAGCCGCTCACCGGGGGATTGACCCTCGCTGACCTCTGACGGGTATTCATAGCGCAGCTCGTCCAGCGAGAAATTCAGCCGCTGGAAAATCTCATGTGATTTGTGAACAGCATCTTCTTGTCCTTTGAAAAGACGCAGCATTTCAGGATGGCTGCGCAGGCGGCGCTCGGCATTGGCAGCGGCATTGCGGCCCAGCTCCTCGACCCGGCAGCCCAGACGCACCGCCGTCAGCACGTCCAAAAGGCGCCGCCGCGCGCCGTGGTGCATGACGGGCAGCCCCGAGGCGATCAGGGGCAGGCCCATCTCTGCAGCGCGCGCGCTCAGATGCGCAAAGCGCAGGCTATCCTGCCCGTCATAGCGCGGCGCAAGGACCAGATGGCACGCTCCGGCAAAGGCCAGGCTCAGGGCCTGCGCCTCGGCCTGCCAGCCCGGATGCGCGCCCGGATGGATCAGCCATTCCATCCCCGCGCCCCAATCCAGCAGATCCTGCAGTCCCAGATCGCAGTCCCCCTTGACCGCACGCCGGCGCCCCAGACTGATCAGCCGCGACAGCCGGCCCCATGCCGCCCGGTCCCGCGGCAGGGCGGTGGCGGTAAAGCCATCGCGCGTCACCATCCGGGCCGCCGGGATCAGCCGCACCCGCGGCCCACCGTCGCGCGCCAACTCCCGCGCCCGCGTGTGGGCCCGCACGATCCCCGCGACCGAGTTCACATCGGCAATCGCAATCGCCTCGAGCCCCAGCTCGGCCGCACGCATCACATAGTCTTCGGGGTGCGAGGCCCCGGTGAGGAAGGTGAAGTTGGAAAGCGCCGAAAGTTCGACGAAGGGCATGGGCGTGGCGATTTATGAGAACACAAGAAGAACATACTAGCGGTTCTAACTGATTCTGCCAGCGGCATCTGCAGGTCGTACAAACGTACAATGACCCTAAACTGGCCCATGACTCTTGCCAAATTTGATTTCAATCGAATTGGGCCGCGCCTGCCTGCCTCGGCAGGCGCGCATTCACGCACCAGCCAGACAGGCGCGGCCCAATTCGCCCAAAACGTTTGGAATTGCTGAAAATCCCTTCCCGAAATGTCGCCCCGGCATTTCAGGAACGAACCGAAAACGCTCCACTGGAGCGTTTTCAGATCGGTTCGAAGATTCCGATCCCGGCCCTAATCCTGCACGAAAACCCGGCTCGGATGCACTTCGC
>CAIYZT010000350.1 GCA_903930735.1 uncultured Paracoccaceae bacterium
TCCCACGCGATGCACTCAGTTCAGTTTGGTGACCTGAGTGAATTCCAATTCCACGGGCGTCGCGCGCCCAAAGATCGAGACCGAAACCTTCATCCGGCTATGGCCCTCGTCAACTTCCTCGACCATGCCGTCAAAGCCCTCGAAGGGTCCGTCCGAAACCTTGACCTTCTCGCCGATTTCAAAGCGGATCAGGTTGCGCGGCGCTTCCTGGCCTTCTTCGACACGGTGCAGGATCGTGTTCACCTCGGCATCGCGCATCGGCATCGGTTTGCCCTGCGGGCCCAGAAAACCGGTGACGCGGTTGATCGACGAAATCAGGTGATAGCCCTGGCTGCTCATCTCCATCCGCACCAGAACATAGCCCGGCATGAAACGGCGTTCAGAGATAACTTTCTTGCCACGGCGAACTTCCAGCACCTCTTCGGTGGGCACCAGCACTTCTTCGATCTCGTCGCCCAGACCCGCTTCGGCCACGGCGGTCCTGATTTGCTCGGCCACTTTCTTCTCGAAGTTCGAGAGAACGCTTACCGAATACCAACGCTTGGCCATGTACCGTCCATCCCCTTGATCGAGCGTGCCGCCCGAAATACTCTGTCTTTTCAGGCGTTTGTCGCGCCTTTACCTGATAAAAAACAGCGCGCAGCTCGAATCGCTGCGCGCCGATTTTGTTTGGTTGGGCGGGGGATAGCCCGCACATACCGGAATTTCAAGCGGTTTTGCACCCTGTGGACCTGACGGCCCGCTTCAGAAGGCGTTCAGGATTCCGGCCAGACCAAAGCGGATCACGATATCGACCAGCGAGAAAAAGGTCGCGGTCAGGGCGGCCATGATGAAAACCATGATCGTGGTCAGCACCACTTCGCGGCGGGTCGGCCAGACGACTTTGCTGACTTCGGTGCGGACTTGTTGCAGAAACTGCGCTGGCGAGGTCTTGGTCATCTGGAGCTTCCGGATTGCTGTTTTGCGCCAGATACGCGCTTCGCCTCAGGAATTCAAGCGCGTTGCCCGCCTCCTTTAGGCAGCGCGCCCGCCGATGATCTGCCCCGGCCCGCGTTTCCGCCGTCATTTGGACGCAGTTAAGGGCCAATATGAGGACGGTTTGGACGAGGGGCGCCTTCATGGCAATGGCCAACAATGATGAATATACCGCCCGGCTTGCGCGGGTGTCGGCCAATCGGGGCCGTTCGGTAATCATTGTCGGCACCGACGAAAGCTTTGTCTTTGACCCCCAAAAGCGCGTTCTGATGTCGCGCCGGCGCGAGATTGCGGGCAACCTGGCCCAACCGGCAGCCTTGATTGGGGCCTTTGCGCTGGGAATGGGGGCGGTGGTTCTGGGCCATATCGCACGTTTTCATGCGATGTCGGGCGAGCCAAAGTTGAATCATGCCGATGGGGAGATGGCCGTATCGGCGGCGATCGAGCTTTTCCTCACCTTCGCCCTGTCGCATTTGCTGCGCCTTGCCTCATCCCGGCATCTGGCCTTGCAAGGAATCGGGGTGCTGATGATGGTCTGCAGCTTTCACAACCTCTTTTTCTGGGCCCCCGCCGCGATGAGCGCCGCCTTTTCGCGGGCGTATCAAAGCCGGATCATCGCCACCACCAAGCCGAACTCTTTTCAGCTGCGCGGTGAATATATTCCCTTCTCCGAGCGCGCTCCTATGGCGCCGGTCACCGCCGAGAAAACCGCGACCGAAACCCCTGCCGCCGAGGCGGCGACCTGCGCGCCGGTCGGCCCAAGCTGCCCCTGACGTGACCGGCCCAATCCCGGGCCCATAAATCAACAGGCCGTCTTGCCAATCGCCCAGCGCGCGCTCAATCTGCGCCGGACAATGGGGATGTAATGCGCGATATTCTGGATCTTGATCTTTATCCGCTGGACCGACCCGGCAGCCCGGCCTGGACCGAGCTTGTGCAAAACTGCAGGGCCGAACTGGCCAGCGAGGGCATGTGCAACCTCGAGCGGCTCTTGCTTCCCGGTGCGATCGCCCGCGCCATGGCCGAAGTTGCCCCGATCATGGAGCGGCTGTCGTTTCTACACAAACGCAGCCACAACATCTATTTCCGCAAAGAGGTTCCGGGCCTCGCGTCCGATCACCCGGCGCTGAAACTGGTCGATACGATCAACCACACTGTTTGCGGCGATCAGTTGGAGCAGTCGGTGCTGGACTGGATCTACAACTGGCCGCAGATGGCGGTTTTTTTGGGCGCCTGCATGGACAAGACCAGCCTGTTTACCATGGCCGATCCCCTCGCCCGGCTTAATGTGATGCGCTACGGCGACGGCGAGGCGCTGAACTGGCATTTCGATCGGTCCGAGTTTACCACAACCTTGCTGCTGCAAGAGCCTTCGGGCGGCGGCGAGTTTTTGTACCGCACGGCCCTGCGCAGCGACACCGACCCCAATTACGACGGCGTGGCGCAGGTTTTGCTGGGCAAGGACCCCGAGGTTAAATCCCATGTCCTGAAAGCGGGCACCTTGAATGTGTTCAAGGGCAAGAATACCCTGCACAAGGTCAATTCCTGCAAGGGCCCGCAAGACCGCTTCATCGCCGTTTTTTCCTATTACGAACGCCCCGGCGTGCGGTTTTCCAAGGAAGAGCAGATCGGGTTCTACGGGCGCGCGGTTTGACCTGCGGACGAGAAAACTCAGGAGACGCGACTTGGCTAACGTAACGAGACGGATGGCGATTGCCTGGATTCTGGCAGGCGCCCTGGCGTCAACGCAGGCCTTTGCGCAAGAGGAAATGTCGATCCGGCTGGCCCTGCAAGAGGGCGGCACGGCGGCCTGGGAAATCGCGGCGATACAGGCGGCGGGGCTGGACAAGGCGCATCAGATCAGCATCGACATCCGCTCCGTCGCCGACAGCCGCGCCACGCAGATCGCGCTGCAGGCGGGCGAGGTCGAGGTGATGCTGTCCGATTTCGTCTGGGTATCGCAGCAGCGCCACCAAGGCGCGGATTTCACCTTTGTGCCCCATTCGCTGGCCGTGGGCGGGCTCATGGCGGACCCGAAAGGGCCGGTCAAATCGGTGGGTGACCTGGCGGGCGCGACGCTGGGCGTGGCCGGGGGGGCCGGTGGACAAAGCTATATTGTCCTTCAGGCCTATTTCGCGGCCCAGACCGGACAGAGCCTGCCGGGGCTGATCTCAGCCGAGTTTGGCCCGCCACCTTTGGTCAATGAGATGCTGATCGGCGGTCAGGCGCAGGCGGCGCTGAACTTTTGGCATTTCAACGCGCGGCGGAACTGGCCGGAATGGTGCAGATCATCAGCGTAAAGGACATGCTGGCCGAGCTTGGGACGCCTGGTGCGCCCGTAGTCTTGCTGATGAGGACATCATCCGACTGATCCTTGACGGCACCGTCATCAAGACGCGTCTCGACAAGAAGGCCACTAACATCTCGGTGCTGGCGGCCATCGGTGTGCGCCGCCCCTCTCGTGACATCGCCTTGCGATGCACAGCCGGTCAGTGGATGGTCAGAAGGTATTGCTTTGCATCATGAATATGGGCGGCGAGAGCACGGCAGCGTGGCGTCAATTTCTCGATGATCTGGATAAGCGCGGGCTGAAACGACCCCAGTTAGTGATTGTTGACGGGGCACCGGGGCCCGAGATTTGAGGAGGGTCAGAAAACAGTGCGGGGCACTGTTTTCCCGGGCGATTGACTGGTGGCACTGTGGGGCGAGGACCTGCCGATCCAGCGCTGCACCGCTCACAAGCATCGCAACCTGCTGGCCCATGCCCCGAAACATATGCACGAGGAGCTGGGCAACGACTATCGCGACATGATCTATGCCGCCA
>CAIYZT010000351.1 GCA_903930735.1 uncultured Paracoccaceae bacterium
ACGACGCCCTTGATCAGCGGGCTCTTGGCGAGGCGGATGAAACCCTTGCCGCGTTCCACGGACTCCGGCTTTTTGTAGGAAAAGACCGGAATGGCAGCTTCTGCTTCAAGATGAAGCTTCTCAAGTTCTGCATTTGATGTGGTCATGCTTCCGCTCCCTGCGATGACTGGAATTTGTAACCGATGATGGGTTTTTTGCGGCGTTTCGTCAATGCGGACGGGGAAACGCGGCATGGTGCGAACAGTCCGGCCGCTTAACGTCCATTGCTTCCATCGACAGGACGTTTATCTTCTCTGCATGAGGCAAGCGCGGCCATGCAAGGGTGCGCAACCGCCAGGCTTTCGGGAGAACACGCATGGAGATCGCCTTTCGCGCAGCATTGCTGACCATCGGGTTTACGGCTGCGACGATGGCGCCGGTTCAGGCCGAAACGGTGGAGGAATTCTATCGCGGCAAACAGGTGCGGATGATCATCGGCCATCCGGCCGGCGGCGACTACGATGTGGGCGGCCGTCTGCTCGCAAGGCACCTGTCGAAACATATCCCGGGCAATCCGACCATTGTGCCGCAGAACATGCCGACGGCAGCCAGCATCGCGGCAGCAAACTATCTTTACAAGGTCGCCCCGAAGGATGGCACCGCGTTTGGCTCCTTCTCGCGCAATGTGCCCAGTCAGGCGGTGATGGGGCAGGCCAATCTCGAAGCCGATCCGCGCAAGTTCGTCTGGCTGGGCGCTACATCGCTTCCCGGCCGTGTTTGCGTTGTGCGATCCGAAAGTCCCGTCAAGTCCATCGAGGATCTGTTCACCCGCGAAACCATCGTGGCCGGAGCAGGGCCGGGGTCTTCGCTGTCCATCGTGCCGGCGGTTCTCAATCATGCGCTGGGAACGAAGTTCAAGATCATCGAAGGCTATCAGGGCGCGCCCGATGCGCTTCTGGCGGTGGAACGTGGCGAAGTCGAAGGCGTCTGCAACACCTATGGCGCGCTGAAAGCCAGCGGCGACCACATTCGCACCGGCCGTGTCCGGGTGATCCTGAGGGCGGAAGAAGCGCCATTCGCGGAATTGCCCGATGTTCCATCGGTATTCAAATATGCGCAGAGCGAGGCCCAGGCGCAGTTGATGCGGTTTATCTTTTCAAGCGTCGAATTCGGGCGGCCCTACGTGATGCCGCCCGAAACGCCCGCAGATCGCGCCGCCGCCATGCGCAAGGCGATTGCGGATACGATGAAGGATCCCGAAATGCTGGCGGAGGCGAAGAAGCTCGACCTCGACATGACTTTCCAGTCCGCAGAGTCGGTTGCAGGCCTTGTGGAGAAACTATACGCCACGTCGAATCATATTCTGGTCGAAGTCCGCAAGCTTGTTCCCGATCAGCGCTGACGCACAGGACATCATGCCCCGCACATTATTCGACAAGATCTGGGACGCCCACGCGGTGGGCGCGCGCATCGATGGGCGCGTGCTTCTCTATATGGACAGACACGTGTTGCACGAACTGCACGCCCCGCATGCGTTCAGGAAACTGCAGGCCGCGAACCGCGCCGTGCGGCGACCCGACCTTACGTTCTCCGCGATGGATCACACGGCTTCGTCACTGCCGCTCTCCCAGCAGCGGCCCAATGCGCAGACGCAGGCCATCGTGGACGCCATGCGCGAGGGCAGTCGGCGGAACGGCATCAGGATCTTCGACATCGGCGATCCCGAACACGGAATTTCACACGTTGTCGCGCCCGAACTCGGGATGGTCCTGCCGGGCGCCACTCATGCCGTGCCGGACAGTCACGCCTGCACGGTAGG
>CAIYZT010000352.1 GCA_903930735.1 uncultured Paracoccaceae bacterium
AGTGTCGAAGAGGCCGAGGCCTGTGATCTTTATCTGCAGCAACAAGGACTGATCGTGCGCCGGGTTTCCAGCTACAAGCTGCCACATTGCCTGCGCATCACGGTGGGCGACGAATCCTCGTGCCGCCGGGTCGTGCATGCCATCGGGCAGTTCAGGGATCTGAAATGACCAAGGGAGCCCCGATTTACAACCGCGTGGCGCTGATCGGACTGGGGCTGATTGCCTCGTCGATGAGCCATGCGTTGCGGGCCAAGGGGCTGGCGGGGGAAATCACCGGCCATGCGAGATCGGCCGAAACCAGGGCGGCGGCTTTGGAGATCGGGCTTTGTGACCGGGTCTATGCCAGCGCGGCCGAGGCGGTTCAGGGCGCCGATCTGGTGGTTTTGGCGGTGCCCGTCGGCGCTATGGCGCAGGTTGCGGCCGAGATCGGCCCGCATTTGGCCCCCGGCTGCACGGTCACCGATGTCGGCTCGGTCAAGCAAGCGGTGATCGAGATGGTCGGCCCGCATATGCCCGCAAGCGTCAGCTTTATCCCCGGTCACCCGATGGCTGGCACCGAATACTCCGGGCCCCATTCCGGCTTTGCCACCCTCTTCGTGAACCGCTGGTGGCTGTTGACCCCAGGGGTGGACACCGATCCTGCCGCGATCGCGCGCCTGCAATCGCTGCTCGAATCCATGGGGGCCAAGGTCAATTCGATGGACCCCGCCCATCACGATCAGGTTCTGGCCGTCGTCAGCCATACCCCGCATCTGATCGCCTATACGATGGTGGGCGTGGCCGACCATCTGGCGCAGGTCTCGAATTCTGAAGTGATCGAATATTCCGCCTCGGGTTTTCGCGATTTCACCCGCATCGCGGCCTCTGATCCGACCATGTGGCGTGATGTGTTCCTGACCAACAAGGACGCGGTTCTGGATATCCTCGGCCGCTTCACCGAAGAGCTGTTCGTGCTGCAGCGCGCCATTCGCATGGGCGACGGCGATCATCTGTTCGATTATTTCACCCATACCCGCGCCATTCGCCGGGGCATTATCGAAGCCGGACAGGACACCGCCGCACCGGACTTTGGCCGCAGCGGGCCGCCGCCAAAAGGCTGACGCAGATGCGGGCCTTCGCCCTTGCTCTGACTATCCTTGCCGCCAGCGCGGGTCTGGCCGAGGGGCCGAGCACCTCGATCCGCCCCCAGCCGCGCCCCGGGACCGAGGCTGCGCCCGCTGAGGCAGCGCCAGCCGTACTCGCGCCTGCCAGCCAACCGGCCGCCCCGAAAATCCCGGTGCCAAAACCCCGCCCGCCCGGCCTGATCGCCGCAGCAGCGGCCCAGTCGTCCGCCACCCAAATCATCGGCGCCATCCCCTCCACCGCCCCCAAAACCCGGCCATCTGATCTGGCCAGCGCCGTTTCAGCCCAACCGACGGCCCCAGCAAAATCCACCAAAAAGGGCAAGAAGGGCTCAGTTTGTGGTGATCCGGATATCAAAGGCGAGGCGCTCGCCGCCATCCCCGCCAAATTCAAGGGCTGCGGGTTAGATGAGCCGGTGCGGGTCAGTAATGTCGCCGGCATCTCTCTGAGCCCCGCCGCCACGATCAGCTGTGATACCGCTGCGGCGCTGAAAGACTGGATCGAAACCGGGATGAACCCGGCCTTTGGCAACCGCGAGGTTGTGGAGCTAAAGATCGCCGCCAGCTATATCTGCCGGACGCGCAACAACCAGAAGGGCGCCAAGACCTCGGAACATGGGCGTGGCAAAGCCATTGATATATCAGGTTTTCTCATGTCCAACGGTAAGCTTTGGACCGTGGCCTCAGATTACAATTCCACCATCCGCAAGGCGCAAAAAGCCGCCTGCGGCATCTTCGGCACCACGCTTGGCCCCGGCTCGGACGGCTTTCACGAAGACCATTTGCATTTCGACATCGCCAGCCACGGCAACGGCAGTTACTGCCGCTGAGCCAGCATCGGCGCGGGGCCAATCGGCAGCGGTCCCAGATAACTGAGCCCGCCCTTGAAGCGTAGCGGCAGGTCCAGAACCTTCGGATCGCCCTGTTCGCTCGCCAAAACCTCCAGCGCGCGTACAAAGACCGGCACAATCTCTGGTCGGACCAGAGCAAAATCCGCCAGCGCGGCGGGCAAGTCGCGCCAACCGGCCACTTTCAGCGCGATCTCGCCCTCAGCATAGCCTTCGTCCGTCCGAACCAGATCGCCCGCCCCCATCGCCTTAACCGCGCCCCAGTCCAGCGACAGCGCCTTCAAATCAATCCCGGACACCTGCGGCATGTGCGCGCC
>CAIYZT010000353.1 GCA_903930735.1 uncultured Paracoccaceae bacterium
CGATTCCCGGCAGTGGAGCGCTGCTTGGGAACCTTCAACCGATGCTGGCGGTGGAGCGCCGTCAGCCTGCTTTCCTGCCTGACGGCACCTGTCGCCGCCTCTTCGTTCAAAACCTTCTGCCAGAGGAGCGGCTGGCTTCGGGTGCGTCTATCGTCAACAAAACATGACATTGGCCCGGCCCCGATGCAACGGGTTCGCAAAATTAGTGTTAATTTCCGGGCCCGGGCCAAAAAAAATGCTCCGGAAAACCGGAGCACCTGTTCGCAGGGTTTGATCGTGGCCAGCCTAGTCGAATGTTACAAGCCCGGCAGATGTCGCAGACCTGTCGATCCCGAAGGAAGGAACGAGCCTCGGCGCAAAAATACTGGGCACATCCGCCCGAACACTCACCGTCACAGAGCGGTCCGGATTGCCCGACACGCCGACCGAAACGTTTTGGAGATCCGGGCGGCCGTTCAGTTCCGCCTGAAGCCCTGCGCCAGCGGTCGCTCGGCCGGTCTTGCTGCTGGCGGCAGTCAGGGCTGCCAATTGTATCGAAGGCTGCAGCCCATCGGCGACGATGACCGACCGGGCGAAGTCCCCCCAGACGCTGACCAGAATGGCTGCCGGCACAAGGGCGACCATAACCCGCAGACCAACGCTGGACCTAAGCCAGACGGTGAAATCGGGAGATTGTTTCTCCAGTGAAATGGCGGTCACGAACGTCTCCTGTGAACAACCCTGCCTTCGCAGCGTATGTCGTGGAGTTACAATTGTATTCGCGGGTAAATGAAATATGTTTTTGACGGCTTCCCTCTTCAGTTTCTAATACAGTTCAAATATCTCGGTGTATAAACGTGAATTAAATGGCTCGTCGCTGTTTCATGTGGGTAGCGTGTCCAGCACCCCTCCGGCGATGAGGTAGACGATCAACTTGAGGTTGTGCTTGCTGCGATAGCCTTTTGCCTTGCGTTTGGCGGCCTGGACGTTTCCGTTGATGGCCTCCAGAAGTCCGTTTGAGATTCCGCTCGCGATGGACCGCAAGATTTCATCGGCTTTGCCCATGATTGTTCGCGCGGCCTTGATCATGGGCTTGAGGTCGGAAGTCTCGACCCACGCATTCCATCTGTTGAGGAACTTGCGTGCGCTCGTGACGCTTGGGCTTTTGAACAGGTCCTGCAAGTTCAGGCGCATTTGCCAGGCCTGCATCGTGTCGAGATTGGCGGCTTCCAGCTTGACGAGCGAAGCCCTCTCTTCGTCGGTTAGGTTTTGTAGGTTCTTCAGCCACAGGTATCGCGTGCCCTTGATCCAGTCGCTGGTCCTGGCCTCGCCGCGCCGGACCTCGTCAACAGCGTCATTGACCAACTTGACGACATGGAACTTGTCGAAGGTGATTTTGGCGTTGGGGAAATTCGATTTGACGCCGGCGATGAAGGCCGCGCCCATGTCGATCGAGGCGTCGGTGATGTTGTCCTTCTTGCCGCCGTGCTTTTCCAGAAACGTCGCGAAGGCCGCAACCGTCGCAGCGTCCTTGCCATCGGTGACGAAGATCACCTTGCGACGGGCGATGTCCACGAACAAACTGATGTAATCGTGGCCGCGTCGCGCGGAGGTTTCATCCGCCGCGATTTGCGTCACATGGGCGAGATCGAGCGCGTCGACGGCTTTCGAAATGTAATGATCGAGCACGCGCCAAATGCGCGTGTCATGCTCATCGACGATTTGCCCGACATTGGCGACCGGCATGGCCTTGGCCATCGTCAACAAGAATGCCTCGAATAAAAGCGTGAACCCCGAACCCGGCCGCCCCCACGGAAGAGAAACCTGTTTCACGCCGCATTTGTCGCAGGCAGCGCGCGGAACGCGCGCGTGCAAAACCGTTTTGTGCTGAAAGAAATTTAGATGCCGCCATTGCTTTTCCTTGGCGTCGTGGACTGGACATCCCGCCCCCCCGCAGGATGAGCAGGCAAACCGGCTGCCCGGCAAAAAGTCGATATGAAGATCAAGCTGTTTCAGATCGCCGTCGAACTCCGACCGGCTGATAAACCAAGGCGCGGAAAGCCCGAGCGCCGCCTGAAAAAGATCCGTGTCACGCATGCATCAGAAAATACGAGGAGCCAGCGGAAACCAAAATATTCAACTTGTGGTTGAAACCTCTACCCACACGATTCAGCGAAGAGCCAACCATAGTCACTCAGAGGCTTAAATGGCGCTGAAAAAGCAGAGCTTCAGCGAAGATGAAATCAGCATCTTCGACGATGCCATCATCTACAAGCGTGGTGAGTATTGGCACTTCCGCATGTGGCTCGCTGGCGAGAGCAAGTATGCGCGCAAGAGCCTGA
>CAIYZT010000354.1 GCA_903930735.1 uncultured Paracoccaceae bacterium
ATCCTGTTCAGGCGGGCGAGTGCGGTGCTTCATTGGCAAACCGAAATTGCAGGGTTCTGAAGGAAATCATACGAAACCTTGCAGCAAACAGCGAGCAAAACCGAAGTGATCTCACGTAAAATCAATGAGATGCAGGGTGTTCAGGGCGAACTCATTATGAACGAGGGACGACCGGGGGGCAGGTCACATAGCCTCGATCAACGTGCAGCGGATGGGAATGAAGGCGGCAATCTCGGGGGATGTGGAGCTTTTGAAGCAAGTGGTGCTGCATGATCCCATGGTGGGCGCCATTTGCACCCCTGAAGAGGTCTGGCAGATGGTGGACGAGATGCTCGTCGCGCAGACGCTATGGTTGCCGCAATATGCGGACGCGATCCCTGCGGCTAAAAAGCGGCTGGCCCCCCCCAAGGTCAAGACCCGCGATTGGGAGGGCGCTGCGCGGATGAAGGTTCGCGGCGTCGAAGATATGCGCGCCGCGGATTCCCAAAGAAAGGGGTTGGGAAAGCCCGAAATGGGCAAGAGGGTAATGTCCTGAAAAGGCACGGTTTCAGGCACCATCGGCAAAGGCTGGGGCCGCGGATCAGTCCGGCCGCTCGGCACCTTGCTGGGCCTCTGGGCCGCCCTGGGCCAGAATATCGGCCAAGGTCAGGCTCTCGATCATGATGAGGTAGGACCAGAAAACCTTGGAAAAAACGCGGCGGATGCGGCAGGCGGCCTCATCCGCGCAATCATCGCAGCGTTGATAGGAATTGCGCGACAGGCATTGCAGCGGCGCCATCGGCCCGTCGATCATCCGCAGCAGGTCGGGCACCGAAACCTGCGCCGGATCCTTGACCAACCGGTAGCCGCCCGAGCGCCCACGCGTCGAGGCGATGGTGCCGGAATTGCGGACATCCAGCAGGATATGCTCCAAAAACCGTTTCGGCGCCCCCGAGCGTTTCGCGATCTCTTCGATCCGCAAGGGCAGGTCGCTGGTGGCGCGCTCGTCGCCCAAAACCATCAGCGCCTTCAGCGCATATTTCATTTTTTGCGTGATCATGGGCCATCTTAATCAGACCTGCCCCGCGCGGCAAGCAAAGCTGATCTGGCCGGCCTAATTCGCCAGCACCGCTGTTTCGCCCGCGCGCACCTCAGCCCATACGCCCACTGTACCATCGGGCCAGATCACCCGCACATCCGCAGCCTCAGCCGCGTCGATGCCGAAATGCAGCGGCCCCAATTGCCCACCCGCATGTCCGCCGCCGACCGTGACCTCGCGCCGCTGGGGCGGGTCGGTGCGCAGTTCAACCACCGCGCCGATGGCATTGCGGTTTGAGCCCGCTTGCTGCAGGTCAACCGCGATCCAACGTGCGTCCACGCCAGTGCCATCGTTGCGCCAAACCTGCGGCGCCTCCCAGCGGTTGGTCACCAGCATATCCAACCAGCCGTCATTGTTGAAATCCGCCAGCGCCCCGCCACGCCCAACCTTCATACTGGCCACACCCGCCAAAGCGCCCGCTTCGAAAAAGCTGCCGTCCGGGCGCTGCAGCATCAGGTTGTTTGGGTCATCGGCGGCGAAATCTGGCATCTTGGCGACATTGCCTTTGACCACGAAAAGATCGGCCAGACCGTCGTTGTTCACATCCTCAAACTGCGCATGCCACGCGGTCGAGGGCCGCAGATCGCCCCCCGTGTAGGGCCGGTGCGCCGTTGCGCCGCGCTTGAAGGCTTGATCAGAATACTGCGGCAACAGGGGCGCCCCCTCGGCCGGTTTATTCAATACCTGCAGCTTGTTATCGGCCATCGCGGTCAGGTAAAGCTCCGTAAATCCATCCGCGTCCAGATCGCGGCTGGCAATGCCCATGCCCCAGATCCGGAGCCGTTTCCAACCCTCTTTTTCAATATAAAGCCGCGGCTCCGCGCCGGGGGCGACGTGCCACATCTGCTCGGTGCCGCCCTTGTAATACTCGCGGTCATTAGAGACCCGCAGGTCGCGAATGCCAGAGCCGTTCCAGTCCGAAAACAGGATCGACAGCGCGCAAAAGCTGGGGGTAAGCGGTAGAGGCGCGGCAAAACCGGTGCCTTCGGCGTTCGGACGGTGCAGCCAATTGTCCGTGCAAGAGCCCCAAGGAAAGGCTTCTTCGAACCGGTTTACATAGTTGCCGACGGCCAAGGTCGGCCAGGTCGCGCCCGGCTCCCATGTGGCGGAAAAGGCGGTAGACCAAGCATCTCCGCCGTCAAATCCCCATTGTGAATTGGCGTTCTCAAACTGGCAATCACCCAGACCCCGCATCAGATGGTTCTCGCCCACGCGCAGCACCATCAGATCCGTCACGCCGTCGCTGTCCACATCCAAAGGATAGCCGCCAGCCACCGCCGTCAGGTTCATGCCCGCAACGGGTTCAAAGCGCAGATCGCCGCCCGCTTCCGACCGGTTCCGGTACAGACCCGCTGGCCCTTCGCCGCCGGCAAGAAACACATCGAGCCGCCCGTCGGCGTCGCAGTCAAACACCGCCGCGCCGCCGCCCACCATGTATTGCCAATCACCCAAATAGGCCGTGGTCAAACCCGAGGCTGCCGACTGTTCGGTAAAGATCGGAACCGCAGGATCCTGTGCGGCCGCGACCATCGGAGCGAGCGCCAGCAAGGCCGCCAGGAATTTACGCACGAGTATTCACCTTTAGAACATGGCCCGCGACGCAGGCACCTTGGACCAGCCCCATCTCGATGCCGGGACGAAAGTGGATACCGCCAAAAAGCCGCGAGATCGCGGCCTCTTCGGCGGCCGCCTGAAAGCTGGCAAAGTCGCGCGGGGCGATGCCGTCATCTTCATGGGTGGCATCGGTAAAGGCGAAATTCGTGCCATAGAGCGCGGCCAGAACCCCCGCCGCCGCGCCGGACTGGGTCGAATGGCCCGAGGGGAATTCGGGGAAAGGCGGCGTGTTCAACAAGGGCTCCCATTTCTTGTCGATCAGACGGCGGATATAGGTGATCGGGCGCAGCAAATCGACCTCGAATTTGGACCGCCAGCAGGCAATGAAGCCGTCAGCAATCGCCATGCCCAGAAGCGCCATCGTCTCGGCCCGCAGGGCCAGCGGCACGGCGTCACGCTCGAAGATTTGCAAAGCGATCGAAATCCAATGGCCGGGCGGCGTGGGGGACAGCATCGGATCGTCCGACCAGAAGCGGGCGATGGATTTTTGCTCGTCGGTCAGCGTCTTGGAGACCTCGTAGACCTCCATCGCTTCGGCGTAGAATGCCGACGTCGGCTCTTCGCTATAGGCGGTCGGCAAGGGCAGGCCGCAGGGATCATCGGCCGGCAGGGTAAAGGCGCGATTATTGCCCCAGTTTGGCAAAAGCGGGCGCTGTTGCACTGCGACGGTCGATGTGGGGGCCCAGGAAGAGGGCTGCGCGCCAAGGGTGTATTCATAGGGAAAGCCCATGTTTTCAATGACCGCGCCGCCGTCAGTGGCCGACCATTTAAGGATATGCTCGGAGATGGCGGTGCCAAACCCAAGGCTGCGAGCCATAACGTCAGGGGCCACACCTGCGCCGGCTACCGCGCCCAAACGTTCGGTCATCGCTGCCATCGCGCGCTGCCCCGTGGGGCCGGTATTGCCGAAATGAGCATTCAAGGCATGGACCAAAGCGCCGTGCAGAACGCAAGCCTCGTCATAGGCGGCATTTTCGCGGACAGGGCCTGCCGTTAGACCATTCACCTGACCGGCAAGGCTGCGCAGGGCCGGATCGCCCGAGGCAACGGCCTCGAAAACCGCCACGCCCAGATAGGCAAAGGCGCGGCTTGCGACGGGCGGCGAATAGGTGGCGGTGTGGCGGATCAGTTCAAGCAAGAGCTTGTACCAAGTGCCCAGGACCTCGGTGGACCTTGTATCGGACAGCGCGAGGGCCGGAGCCCCTGCAAGCAGAGCCATTGAGGCCGCACCCAAAAGCAGCGCCCGGCGGCTTGGCCCTGCTCTTTTTGCGCCTGTTAAACGAAGCGGTTCCATAGATTCTCCAATCGTTCTTGCTTGCCCGATTTCGGCTGCGGCTCGATGCCTTCGGCAGTGACGCGCGCGGCAGCCTGCTCCAAAGAGCCAGCCAGCATCGCCTTGGCGACCGGCGCGGCCCAGCCGGCGTAGCGTTCGGCGCGGTGCGCCTCCAGCTCGCCGGAATTCAGCAGGGCAGCAGCGCTTTTCAGCGCCCGCGCGCAGGTATCCATACCGCCGACATGCGACAGGATAAGGTCCGCCGGATCCAGCGATTGACGGCGGACTTTGGCATCAAAATTGGTGCCGCCGGTCGTGTAGCCACCCGCGCGCAGGATTTCGTAGAAGGCCACGGCCTTTTCCACATGATTGTTCGGAAACTGGTCAGTATCCCAGCCGGACTGGTAATCATTGCGGTTCATGTCGATGGACCCGAAGATGCCCAAGGCTGCTGCCGTGGCAATCTCGTGCTCGAACGAATGGCCGGCTAAAATGGCATGGCCCTGTTCGATGTTCACCTGTACCTCTTTCTCCAGACCGAAGTCCTTGAGAAATCCGTAGACCGTGGAAACGTCGTAATCATACTGATGCTTGGACGGTTCCTGCGGCTTTGGCTCGATCAGGATCGCGCCTTTGAAGCCGATCTTGTGTTTGTACTCCACAACCTGGGTCAGGAACCGGCCCGCATTGGAGCGCTCGATCGCAAGATCGGTGTTCAAAAGCGTCTCATAGCCCTCGCGCCCGCCCCAAAGCACATAGTTCTGCCCGCCAAGTTTGACCGTCGCGTCAAGGTTCGCCTTTACCGTCGCTGCGGCATAGGCATAGACATCGGGATCGGGGTTGGTGGCCGCGCCCGACATCCAGCGCCGATGGCTGAACAGGTTCGAGGTGCCCCAAAGCAGCCGCGCCTTGTGGCGGGTCTGCTTGTCGGCAAGGTAATCGACGATCTCGTCGAGGTTACGTTTTGATTCCGCAAAGGTCTTGCCCTCGGGGCGCATATCGGCGTCGTGGAAACAGTAGAAGGGCACGTTCAGAATATCGAACATCTCAAAGGCCACATCGGCCTTTTGCCTGGCCAGCGCCATGGTCTCGCCAAACCACGGCCGCTCAAAGGTCTGCCCGCCAAAGGGATCGCCGCCCTGATAGGCAAAGGAATGCCAATAGGCGACGGCAAAGCGCAAATGGTCTTCCATCCGTTTGCCGAGGATCACCTCGTCGGGATTATAGTGGCGAAAGGCGAATTCATTTGTGGAATTCGGGCCCTCGTAGGCAATGGCGGGAATTCCCCTGAAGTAATCAGTCATGGTTGCGGCCCTTTTGGCAGGATGTGGCGCCGTCCCCATGGGGGCTGACGGAGAAGGGATTCAGGCAGCATTTGCAGGCTTTTTGCCCATTATGATCATGCCCAGAATATCGTCATCGGTGACGTCTTTGACATTGACGGTGCCGACAT
>CAIYZT010000355.1 GCA_903930735.1 uncultured Paracoccaceae bacterium
CAGAGATCGCCATCCAGCGCGGAGGCCCCCAAGATGGCCTGATCCAGCCAGAGCCCGGCCAGCATCTCCTCGGCCAAGGGACCGACGAGCGATTGGTGGCCGGGGCGCAGCCACCCGCCCAGTATGCAAAGCTGGATTTGCGGAACCTCGGCCAATTCCTGCGCGACCGCGAGGCCGTTGGTGATGATGGTCAGCGGCATCGGGGCCAGTTTGATCTGCCGGGCCAGTTGCAAAACCGTGGTGCCGGCGTCCAGAAGCAGGGTCATGCCGGGGCGCAGCAACCCGTAAGCCCGCGCCGCAATGACGCGCTTGGCGGGCAGGTTCTGGTCCTCACGCGCCTTGTGGCCGACCTCGCTGCGCGCCGCGCTCGCCAGCCGGGCGGAGCCGTGGAGCCTGTCGATCAGGCCCTGATCTTCGAGCAGCGCCAGATCGCGGCGGATGCTGGCCTGCGAGGCGCCAAGAACGCGCGCCAGATCGGTGACCGGCGTTTGGCCGTTCTGGAACAGGTAGGCGGTGATCTCGGCGCTGCGGGACATGGGAGGCCTGTGGGATGATGCCTTATCTCTCCAATTTCAATCACACTCAAGCACAAATTTGATTGAGTGTGATTGTATATCAGGTCTTGGGCATCGAAACCGCCCGCCGATAGGCGCGCTGGCCATAGAGCAGCGCGGCGGGATCATCGGACAAATGCACCTTGGTCACCTTGCCGACGATGATGTAATGCGTCTCCCACAGCACCGCCGTGCCGAGGTCGCATTCAAAACTGGCCGTGGCGCCGCCTAGAATCGGCTGGCCGTTTTGCCCCGCCGCCCAGTCGATCTGATCAAAACGCTCGGCCCCATCGATGTTTTTCCGCCCCGAAAACAGATCCGCCGCGCCCTGTTGATTTTCATGCAAAAGGTTGGCGCAGAACCCGCGATTGGCCAGAAGGGTCAGCGTGGATTGGCTGCGGTGATGCAGGCAAAACAGCAGCGAAGGTTCGGTCCCATCGGCTGAAACCGAGGTCATCGACGACACCGTCACCCCTGCCCGTCCGGCCGCACCTGTCGTGGTGATCACCGACACGAAAGTCGCGGCCCGCGCCATGCCTTCAACAAATCGGCCACGCAGATCAAGAAGGGCGGGCGCTGTTTCGGGGGGCATGGGGTCATCCTTGTTCAAGAACCGCTTCGGATCCGGATCCGAAACCAATGCGCGGGGGCAGGGTCCGCTCACCACAAGGCTATCCACAATTCGCCGGACAAGCCAAGCACGCAGCCGCATAGGGTATGAAATGCCGCGGCCGCCTTGACACTCCCGCATCAGCTTGCGCCACCTCGGGCTTGGCCCTATATGCGCCCCAGATTACGCAATATTCCCCGCAGGAGGCCCCGATGTCCTACGCCGCTTTGGAAACCGCAATCGATGCCGCCTGGGAGGAACGCGATGCGATCAGCCCGGCCACCAAAGGCCAGACCCGCGACGCCATTGAGCAGACGCTGAGCGCCCTTGATACCGGTGCGCTGCGGGTTGCGGAAAAGCGGGGGAATGACTGGCATGTGAACCAATGGGCCAAGAAGGCGGTGCTGCTGTCCTTCCGGCTGACCGACATGCACCTGATCGAGGGCAGCAACGGCGGCGCGAAATGGTGGGACAAGGTGCCGTCGAAATGGCAGGGCTGGGACGAGGCACAGTGGCGCAAGGCAGGATTTCGCGCGGTGCCTGGATCGATCGTGCGGCGCTCGGCCTTTATCGGCAAGGGCGTGGTGCTGATGCCGTCTTTCGTGAATATCGGCGCCTTTGTGGACGAAGGCTCCATGGTGGACGGCTGGGCGACGGTCGGATCTTGCGCGCAGATCGGCAAGAATGTGCATCTGTCGGGCGGGGTCGGGATCGGTGGCGTTCTGGAGCCGATGCAGGCGGGGCCGACGATCATCGAGGACAATTGCTTTATCGGCGCGCGCTCGGAGGTGGTCGAGGGCTGCATCATTCGCGAAGGCTCGGTTCTGGGCATGGGGGTTTTCATCGGAAAATCGACCAAGATCGTGGACCGCGAGACCGGCGAAGTGATGTATGGCGAGGTGCCCAGCGGCTCGGTCGTGGTGGCAGGCTCGATACCGTCCAAGGGCGGGATTAACCTATATTGCGCGGTAATCGTGAAAAAAGTCGATGCGCAGACGCGGTCGAAAACCAGCATTAACGAGCTGCTGCGCGACTGATGGCCGTTCGGGGGCGGGCACGCAAAAGCCTGCTAAACTACAGAAAAAGCGCCAGTTGTACTGCGATCGCTGGGCCAAAATGAACCCGGCGCGGCCAAATGGGCCGTAAAAGAGTTTCGGATTTAGGCCCTATACAGGGCCACCCAATCTCTATATGGCCCCCGGATCGGCCCGAAACATCCGGGTTGCGCACTGGCAGGGAGACCAGACGCAAGCAAAGGGTGATGGTGCCGTTTGGTAACCTCGGGTGCCTTAAGCACCCCCCTTTGGGAAAAAATGAGATGATGGATTTGGCAATTGCCGCGCCATTGGCGTTGGCATTGGCGGATAAGGGCTATGATACCCTGACCGCAGTGCAACAGGCTGTTCTTGCAGAAGGCGTTGCGGGTCGGGATCTTTTGGTCTCGGCGCAGACCGGCTCAGGCAAGACCGTGGCCTTTGGTCTGGCGATTGCGCCAGAAATTCTGAACGGCTCGGACCGCCTGCTTTTTGCAGACCGCCCGATGGCGTTGGTCGTGGCACCGACGCGCGAGCTGGCCTTGCAGGTCAAGCGTGAGCTGGAATGGCTCTATGGTCCGGCGGGGGCGCAGGTCGCCTCTTGCGTCGGCGGTATGGATTATCGCAATGAAAAGCGGGCCTTGGACCGCGGCGCGCATATAGTTGTCGGGACGCCCGGCCGTTTGCGTGACCATATCGAGCGCAAATCGCTGGATCTGTCGGGACTGAAGGCCGCGATCCTTGATGAGGCGGACGAGATGCTCGACCTCGGTTTTGCCGAAGATCTGGAATTCATTCTGGGCGCCGCCCCGCAAGAGCGCCGCACCCTGATGTTCTCGGCCACCGTCCCGCGTGAGATTGAAAAGCTGGCCGGCACCTTCCAGCGCGATGCTTTGCGCATCATGGCGCAGGGCGAGGCGCGCCAGCATGTCGATATCGAATACCGGGCGCTGTCGGTCGCATCGCGTGACAAGGAACATGCGATTTTCAACCTGCTGCGCTTTTACGAAGCGCGGGCGGCGATCGTTTTCTGCAAAACCCGCGCCAATGTCAGCCATCTTTATGCGCGCATGGCGAACCGCGGATTTCAGGTTGTCTCGATCTCGGGCGAGCTAAGTCAGGCCGAGCGGACCCATGCCTTGCAAGCCCTGCGCGATGGCCGGGCACGCGTCTGTATCGCGACCGATGTGGCCGCGCGCGGCATCGATTTGCCGGGGCTGGAGCTGGTCGTACACTTCGATCTGCCCTCCAACTCCGAAACCCTGCTGCACCGTTCGGGCCGCACGGGCCGCGCTGGACGCAAGGGCGTCTCGGCTTTGATCGTGCCGCCGGCAGAGGCCAAAAAGGCGCAGCGTCTGCTCGCCGGTGCCAAGGTGACCGCAGAATGGGGCAAGGCTCCGGGGGC
>CAIYZT010000356.1 GCA_903930735.1 uncultured Paracoccaceae bacterium
GACATGACCCGCTATGACGCGGTGAATTTCATCGCGCATGGCGTGGCCAAGGACCCCAGCTTTGGCGAGGCGCGCCCGGTGACCGGCTCCGAAGAGCCGCACCATGAGACCCCCAAAGGCGAGGCTGGCGAGGCCAAGGAATCGGCGCTGTCGAAATATTGCGTCGATCTCAACGTGAAGGCCCGCAAGGGCGAGGTGGACCCGCTGATTGGCCGCGAGGCTGAGGTGGAGCGTGCCATTCAGGTCCTGTGCCGCCGCCGCAAGAACAACCCGCTGCTGGTCGGCGATCCCGGCGTGGGCAAAACGGCGATTGCCGAAGGCCTGGCCAAGAAAATCGTCGACGGGCAGACGCCGGAAATTCTGGCACATGCCACGATCTTTTCGCTCGACATGGGCTCGCTCTTGGCCGGAACCCGCTATCGCGGTGATTTCGAAGAGCGACTGAAACAGGTCGTAAAAGAGCTGGAGGATCACCCCGACGCGATCCTTTTTATCGACGAAATTCATACCGTGATCGGCGCTGGCGCGACCTCGGGCGGGGCGATGGACGCCTCAAACCTGCTGAAACCGGCGCTGCAGGGCGGCAAACTGCGCTGCATGGGTTCGACCACCTACAAGGAATTCCGCCAGCATTTTGAAAAGGACCGCGCCCTGTCGCGCCGGTTCCAGAAAATCGACGTGAACGAGCCTTCGGTGCCTGACGCGATCAAGATCCTGATGGGACTAAAGCCGCATTTCGAAGAGCATCACGACCTGCGCTATACCGCCGAGGCGATCAAGGCGGCGGTGGAGCTTGCGGCGCGCTACATCAACGACCGCAAACTGCCCGACAGCGCCATCGACGTCATCGACGAGGCGGGCGCCGCGCAGCATCTGTTGACGGATTCCAAACGGCGCAAGGTTTTGGGCCTCAAAGAGATCGAGGCTGTCGTGGCCAAAATCGCCCGCATCCCGGCGCGCAACGTCTCCAAAGACGATGCTGAAGTGTTGCGCGATCTGGAAAAGACGCTCAAACGCGTGGTTTTCGGCCAGGATCTCGCCATCGAGGCCCTGTCGAGCGCGATCAAACTGGCCCGCGCCGGTCTGCGCGAGCCAGAAAAGCCGATCGGCAATTATCTGTTCTCCGGGCCGACGGGCGTGGGCAAAACAGAGGTGGCCAAGCAGTTGGCCCTGTCGCTGGGGCTGGAATTGCTGCGGTTCGATATGTCGGAATACATGGAAAAGCACGCAATTTCGCGGCTGATCGGGGCGCCTCCAGGCTATGTGGGCTTTGATCAGGGCGGCATGCTGACCGACGGCGTGGACCAGCATCCGCATTGCGTGCTGCTCTTGGACGAGATCGAAAAGGCGCATCCGGACGTCTATAACATCCTGCTGCAGGTCATGGATCACGGAAAGCTGACCGATCACAACGGCCGCTCGGTGGATTTCCGAAACGTGATCTTGATCCTGACGACCAATGCCGGCGCTTCGGATATGCAAAAGGAATCGATTGGCTTTAACCGCGAAAAACGTACCGGCGACGACAAGGCGGCGATCGAGCGCATCTTTACGCCCGAATTCCGCAACCGTCTGGACGCGGTGATCTCCTTTGCCTCCTTGGGCAAATCGACCATTCAACAGGTGGTTACCAAGTTTGTTCTGCAGCTAGAGGCCCAGCTTTTGGACCGCAATGTACATATCGATCTGACCGAAGAGGCCGCGATCTGGCTGGGCGACAAGGGGTATGACGACAAGATGGGCGCGCGGCCTTTGGGGCGCGTGATCCAGGAGTACATCAAGAAACCGCTGGCCGAGGAATTGCTGTTCGGCAAGCTGACCAAGGGCGGCACGGTCCATGTCGGGCTGAAAGATGACAAGATAGATCTGACCTATGAAGAGCCGGCCAAGGCGCGGATTACCGGCACCAAGACCCGGCTCCTGACCGCCGAGTGAGGCTATCGCTGATCCTGACATTGGCCCTCGCCCCGGCGGTGGCCAATGCTTTTGATCTGGGCCTGCCCGTGGCCTGCTCCCTTGGCGAAGACTGCTATATACAGCAGTACTTTGATCACGATGCGGGCCCGCAGGTCCAGGATTTCACCTGCGGCAGCCTCAGTTATGTTGGCCATGATGGCACCGATTTCGCTGTGAAAACGCGGCAGGCCATGGCCGCGGGCGTCTCGGTTTTAGCCGCCGCCCCGGGCGTTGTACGCGGAGTGCGCGACGGGGTGGCGGATTTCGTGCCGCCGGCCGAGGGCCGCGAATGAGGCAACGGCGTGGCGATCGACCATGCGGAAGGCTGGCAAACGCAGTATTGCCACCTGCGGAAGGGCTCGGTTCTGGTGCAACCAGGCCAAAGCGTGGCCTTGGGTCAGCCGCTTGGGCTGATCGGGCAATCCGGCATGGCAGAGTTTCCGCATATGCACCTGTCCGTGCGGCACAATGGCGTAGAGGTGGACCCTTTCGCCATCGGCGCGCCGCGCTGCGGAGAGCGGGCGGATGAGATTTGGGCGCAGAACATTCCTTATGCGGCAGGCGGCATCCTGCAGGTCGGCTTTGCGGACCGGGTGCCAGAGTTCGACGGGGTCAAGGCGGGGATGAGCCTTGATTCCTTGCCCCAACAAGCGCCGGGGTTGGTTGCTTGGGCCTATCTTTACGGTACGCGAGCGGGAGATGAAATTCGGTTCGAAATCACGGGTATAGTGGGCGAATTCCTGAGTGAGACCCTGGCGCTGGAGCGCACGCAGGCGCTCTCGATACGCGCGCTTGGGCGCAAATTGCGGGGCGACGGCTGGCCTTTAAAGCGGTTCCAGCTTTTGTTGAATCGACAGGGATTCCCACGGGGCTTGGTTTGTGATTCATCCTGTTCAGGAGGATCACGCGATGCCCAAACCCTTGTCTGCCGATATTCGAGACCGCTTCCGGAGGCTTTTTGAGGGC
>CAIYZT010000357.1 GCA_903930735.1 uncultured Paracoccaceae bacterium
CGCCAGCACCGATCCGGCCCTGCTTTCTTATGTGCAGGCGCTGGGCTATCCCATCACCGACGCCGCGACCGCGGACATCACGCTGGCCCGCGCCCTGACACCGCAGGATCTGGCGCGTTTGCAATCGGGCGCGAAGTATCTGCTACTTCTGGGAGAAGGCTCTGAAACAAAACAGCAAATCCGCACCGACGCGCCGCGCCGCGAACAGCCTTTCATGCCCATCGTTGACGATATCCCCGGCCTTCCCGGCGGGGCCGAGGGGCAGTTGCCCAATATGGTGCTGTATCCCCGTCACGGCTCCATGTGGCGCGGCGACTGGATCGCGGGTTTTTCCTGGATCCGCCGTGCGGGCGTCTTTGCCGATATCCCCGGTGGGCCGCTGGTCGATCTGTCCTTTGACCGTGTCATCCCGCACCATGTCCTGACCGGGTTCCGCGCCTGGGAGTTTGGCGGCCCGGTCCATTCCGGCATCGTCGTCGGCTGGGCGCACAAACCCGCCGCCTTCATCGCGCAGCGCCGGATCGGGCAGGGCCATCTGGTTGCCAACACCTTCAGGCTGACCGGCGATGCGCCGTACAGCGACCCGGTAGCCAGCGCGCTGCTGCAGGCCCTGATTCGTCTGAGCCATGAAAGCCCGTGATCCTAAAGAGTATCCCACTTACCGATATGTATCGGAAATTACGGTTGACAAACGTGACAGGCGCCTCATACTCGAACACAGAGGACCGGATCGCTAAAACGGGTTGAAGAGCCCGCGGTTTGGACTTCCACCGATTCGGAACGCACGCGCCGGCGGACCGCAGGAGGATCAGATGGCGCGGGGGCAAACGGGTCCCGTAACGCAGGGAGGAACTGCAATGATGAAAAATCTATTAGGGGCCGCTGGCTTGATGGCTCTTTTGGCGGCCTCGGCGGCCCAAGCCAAGGAAACCGTGGTCTGGTGGGATTTTCTGGGCGGTGGCGACGGCGCGCGTATGAAAACCCTGCTGGAGGAGTTCAACGCCGAACATGCCGACAGCATCGAAATTCAGGCTACCACCCTGGATTGGGGCGTGCCCTTTTACACCAAGGTGCAAACCTCGGCTGCCGTCGGCGAAGGCCCCGATGTGATGACCTACCACGCGTCGCGCTTGCCGCTGGCCGTCAGCCAAAGTACCCTGTCCGAGCTGACGCCCGATGACATGGCGGTCATGGGCATGACGCCCGACACCTTTGCGCCCGCCACCTGGGACGCTGTGAATGTCGATGGCAAGCAATACGCCGTGCCCTTCGACACCCATCCGATCGTGCTGTACTATAACAAGGACAAGCTTGAAGCCGCCGGTCTGCTGGGCGCTGATGGTCTGCCCACCGGCCTGAATGGTATCGACAACTTCTCGGCTGCCATGGCGAAAATGCAAGAGGGCGGCACCAAATGGGGCATGGCCATCACCACGGCAGATGGCGGCTTTGCCTTCCGCACGATCTATTCCTATCTGTGCCAACAGAACGGCTCCATCGGCAACGACGGCGCCTGGCTGGTGGATGACAACGCTGAAAAGCTGGCCAATTCGGTTCAGGTCATCGCGGACTGGGTGTCGAATGGCTATGCGCCGTCCTACACCGAATATCCGGCCGCTGTGGCTTTGTTCACCTCGGGCGAGGCGGCGTTCATGATCAACGGTGTCTGGGAAGTCCCCACCATGGTTGACCTTGAAAAGAACGGAAAACTGTTCAACTGGGGTGCCATCGAACTGCCCGTCATGTTCGACAAGCCTTGCACCTATGCCGACAGCCACGCTTTCGCGATCCCGAACAACGCGGGCAAACCGGCCACCCCGGAAAAGCACGCCGCCGTTCTCGAAGTGATCAAATGGATGTCCGAGCATTCGTTGTTCTGGGCCTCGGCTGGCCATATCCCGGCCAACAAATCGGTTCAGGAACTGCCGGAATATCTGGCGATGCAGCCGCAGGCGACCTATGCGACGCTGATCCCCAATCAGGTGTTCGATCCGAAATCGGTGTTTGCCGGTGTCGCATCGCCCCTGTTTGATGCAGCCGGCAATGCCTTTACCGCGGCGATGAATGGCGAGGTTTCGCCCACGGACGCCGTGGCCGAGATGAAAGCCTCACTCGACGCGCTGCAATAAGTCCTGCACAGTCTGTCTCGGTCCGGTCCGCTTTTGCGGGCCGGGCCGTGCCACCCCTGATCCCGCGGCACCTGCGTCAAGGACAGCATCAGCGCCATGAACAGTCTTCGAAACCAAACCCTCGTTGCGGCGGTTCTGGTCGCCCCCTTTGTCGCGATCTATTCTTGGATGTTTCTGTGGCCCACCGTGCAGATGGTGCAACTTTCCCTGACCGACGCCCCCCTGATCGGCGAGGGGAAATACATCGGACTGGCCAATTATGAACGGCTGATCCAGGACAAGACCTTTGGCAAGGCGATCTGGAACACCGCGTATTTCGTGCTGCTGACCGTGATCCCTGGCACCGCTGCCGCCCTGGCCATCGCTCTGATGGTGTCCCGCCTGAAGGGCTGGCTGCAAAGCTTGGTTCTGTCGGCCTTCTTTCTGCCCTTCGTCTTGCCCGTCACCGTGGTCTATCTGCTGTGGCAATGGATGTTCGACATTCAGTTCGGCATCATGCAAGCCGTGCTGGAGCCGATCTATGGCCAGACCGTCAACGTCTGGCGCCGCCTGCCGTTCTTCATGCCCACCGTGGCCCTGCTGACGATCTGGTGGACCAACGGCTTTTCCATCCTGCTGTTCCTCGCCGGTCTGCGCAACATTCCGAAAGAGTTGTACGAGGCCGCCTCCCTTGACGGTGCCACCCGCTGGCAGGCGTTTTCCCGGATCACATGGCCGTTGATCTGGCCGGTCACCGTTCTGTGCCTGACGATCCAGTTGATCCTGCAACTCAAGATATTCGATCAGGTCTATCTGTTCGCCAGCGGCGGACGCACCCAGTCGACCATGGTTCTGGTGCAATACATCTTTGATCAGGCCTTCGTGCACAATGACGGCGGATATGCCGCCGCCATCGCCGTGGCACTGTTTGTCATTGTCGTGGCATTTTCGGTCTTTCAATACCAGATCCTGCGCATCCGGGGGCCAAAATGACTGCGATACCCAATCCCTCCCGCCGCAAATTCAACCTTGGCGCGGCGCTTTTGACCCTGCTGACGCTGATCTGCGCCCTGATCTGGTTTTTCCCGATCTATTGGGCCATGGTCACCTCTTTGCGCACCGATGACGAGGCGGTCTCGGCCGGTTTTTCGCTGATCCCGGCCAACCCGACCCTGTCCAGCTTTATCTACGTGATCCAGAATTCCAACATCGGGCGCTGGTATCTGAATTCCACCATCACCTCGGTGCTGATCACCGTGATCACCGTCTTCATGGCGGCCTGCTGCGGCTATGCCATCTCGCAACTGCGCTTTCCCGGCCGCACCGTGCTGTGGTGGACCATCCTGGCCAGCTTCATGGTGCCGGTGCAGGCGCTGATCGTGAACCATTACGTCATCATGGCGAACGTGAACTTGCTGAACACCTATTCCGGCATCATCCTGCCAATGCTGCTGCATCCGGTGACCGTGATCGTTTACAAGCAATTCTTCGACGGCCTGCCGCGCGAATACCGCGAGGCGGCGCTGATGGATGGCGCGACCGAGTTTCAACTGCTTTTCCGCGTCTTCATCCCGATGAACTGGGGCGTGACGGCGGCCTTGGCGATCATCACCTTCATCGGGGCCTGGAATGCGTTCCTGTGGCCGTTTCTGGCTGCCAGCACCGAAGAGATGATGACCGTGACCGTCGGTATCTCGCAGGTGCAGGATGCTTATGGCGTCGCCTATGCCCGCGTGCTGGCCGGGGCCGTCATGGCGGGTCTGCCGGTGGCGCTGGCCTATCTTCTGTTCCAGCGTCGCGTGACGCAGGCAATCACACTTTCGGCAGGGATCAAGGGCTGATGCGCTCCGCGTTCCACGCGCACCGCACATCCTGCCCACACGCCCTGCCCGCAAACCCGAAGGAGCTATCATGGCATCGGTAGACATCAAGAATATCAAGAAAAGCTTTGGCGCGGTTCAGGTGATCGGGGATCTGTCCCTTTCGGTGGATGACGGCAGCTTTTGCGCCCTGCTTGGCCCCTCGGGCTGCGGAAAATCCACCCTTCTGCGGATGATCGCAGGACTGGAGGAGGTGTCGGGCGGCTCAATCCACATAGGGGAGCGTGACATCACCTTTGAAGAGCCGGCCAAGCGCAAGGTCGCCATGGTGTTCCAGAACTACGCGCTTTATCCCCATCTGACGGTGCGGCAGAACGTGGCCTTCTCGCTGTCGCTTGCGGGCCTGCCCAAAGCTGAACAGAACAGCCGCGCCGATGCCGTGGCCAAGATGCTGCAACTGGAACCGCTGATGGACCGCCGCCCGGCCCAGCTTTCGGGCGGCCAGCGTCAGCGCGTCGCCATCGGCCGTGCCTTGGTCCGCGACCCGCAAGTATTCCTGTTTGATGAACCCCTGTCCAACCTTGACGCCCTTCTGC
>CAIYZT010000358.1 GCA_903930735.1 uncultured Paracoccaceae bacterium
ATACCAACCGCCAAAACTCATGACACATAGGCCCAGTCTCTTCGGGTTATGGATGTGATTGTTCCCGGGGCCTTCATGAGGTCGTTCCATGCCTGGCAGCAGGCATCGACGATCTGGTGGTGGTTTTCGTACAGGCGGTTTGCGAGTTTGTTCTTGCGGAGGTATTCCCAGACGTTTTCGACCCGCTGGCCGTCAGGCGATTGTCTGCAATCGCCGTCAGGCGGGTTCAGTTCTGGTGAGTATGGCGGCAGGGTAACGATGGAGAGGTTGGCTGGCAGGGCGAGGGCGGTTGCGCCGTGCCCACCCGCGCCATCCACAACCAATACGGCATGGGGTGAGGAGGGTCAGGAAATGATCCGGGGGATCATTTCCCCGACGAACGGTGCCACGGCAGCGGCGATTTCCTGCAGGTGGAGGTTCATCGCCTCGGTATTGGCATAGGGCATGACCAAGGCGGCTCCGACGGCCCGTGCCGGACAGACGGCACCAAAGAGATAGGCCCATTCGTAGCGGGTATCGCGCACCACGCGGGGCCTGGTGCCACACCGTGCCCAGAGCCGGGTCAGGGTCCCCTGCTGGCCGACGCGCGCTTCATCCTGGAACCATATCTCGATCGGCTTGTCGCGGGCCGCGTCCGGGATGGCCTTTTTCACCGTTTCGGCGAAGTTTTTTTGAACGCATCCTGAGCTTCCTCATCGGCCTTTGGATGCCGGGGGCGCGGGGAAAGGCGACGAAAGCCGCGCGTGTTGAGGATACGCGAGACCGACCGCTCCGAAAGGGCGACCGCGAAGCGCTCGGCCAGCCTGTCGCGCAGATCGACGCAACGCCAGCGCACCACGCCGTCGGCGGCAACATCCGGTCCGGCTTCCACCCATTGTTCAAGCTCGACAAAGTGCTCGGGCCTGAGCTGCGGTGGCCGCCCGGACCGCGGACGATCCCTGAGCCCGTCCACGCCTTCGGCATTGTAACGATGCACCCAGTCGCGCAGAGTCTGCCGGTCCATACCCGCAGCCCGCGCCGCATCCGTCCGGCTCCAACCATCCAACATCAGAGCAATCGCCAGCAGAAGCCGCGCTTGCGTCGGATCAGCAACCCGACGAGCCACCTGCCGCAGCTCCGATACCGACAAATCCACCCGTTCCAACGTCACTGCCAACAGCGTGCTCCCTCCCCAAACTCGGCAGAAGTGAATCACATAGACCAGACCTTGGGAATCCCAGATCGCGAGTCAGAAGTTCAGTCTGTTGGTATCAGAAGTTCAGTCTGTTGGTATAACATGAGCAACTTACCGGAACCGAACCGTAACAGGTTCAACAAGACCTTCATCGCCTGTCAGGTCTGGACGGCGGCCGCGCTGTAGACGAGCGGTAGCCCAAGCTTCCCGGTCGGCTTCGCCGCCCACGCCATGTCGGGATCAAACCAGCCTTACGGCGATTTCAGGCAATCGCCTATCGGCCAATGGATAGACAGCGAACCATGCCGCTTGAGCGCTACGCCATTGTGCTCGAACCAATGGCGCATCAGTGACTCACTATATCCGGGTCAGTTCAGGGTCAGTTCAGGGTCTGGCAGGTCGGTCTGTTCGGTCTGCTCATCCACCCCAGCTATCACGCTAATTTCACGAGATGAATCCCTCACAGGGTTTGTGCTACAGAGCCCTGTGGATCCCTTAAATTACTTGTCGGTCCGGCATTCCACTGATTTATTTTCGGCGCCTACCGGAGCGGCGGCTTTGCTGTCGTCGTTGCCTGCCGCGAAGGCGCTCCTGGCCGACAAGGGCTACGACGCCGACTGGTTCCGGGAAGTTCTGGAGGATCGCGACTAAGAAGCCTGCATTCCATCGAAATCAAACAGGAAAATCCACAGACCCCATGACAAGATGCTCTACCGTAAGCGCCACGACATCGAGAACATGTTCGGCAAGCTGAAGGATTGGCGGCGCATCCACACGCGCTACGCCCGCTGCGCGCACACCTTCATGTCCGCCATCGCCATCGCAGCCAACGTCACCTTCTGGATATAATCAATGAGTCCTGAACCTGGGACGGCTTCCAGTCAGAAAACCCAAAGGCCTCATAATCGCGTCCATAGGCGCCTCGCGCGGCCACCTCCAGATCAGGCCCATATAACGCCGCGAGGGGATGCTGAGCGATATCCTGTTCGGGCGGCAATTCATGCGCCTCGATGCCCAGATCGGACAAAAGATAGGCCAGCCCCATATCCAGCTGATCCTCGCGGAGCAGATGATCCGGGCTTTGCAACTGGCCAAAGCCCTGCAGGGTCATCAACTGGCTGGCAAATTGCGAGGGGGTGCGCAGTTCAGTTCGGCCCGCCATGATGTGACGGATCAGCTCCAGAAACACCGCCAAACCGGCCCGATATTCCGCCGGATCGGCAAAACCGGCGCCCTTTGGCGGCAGGATAAGCTTGTGCACCCGCTTTAGATAGGGCCGCAATTCCGGCATCCATTCCTTGCGCAAAAACTCGTCATAGGCGGCGTGTGCGCGGGCGAGCGGGTGGCGGAGCACGGTGAAACTACGATGCGAGACCTGCGCCGCCCGCCATGCGCGCAGGCTGTGCCGATCAAAATTGGGCAGCATCGGACCAAAGCCTGCCAGCCACTTTTTGATCCGCACATCGGGGGCCGAACGGATCGGCAAGAACAGCAAGGGCGCGCCCGATGAGGCCATGTATTGCGGCACGCCAGGGGCGCGGCGGGGCTCGAAATTCGGGGTATGCGACAGGCTGAACCAATCGATTTTCGCCAACGCCTTGCCCATTTCGGCCGGGTTCGAAACCTTTTCCTCCAGCGCTTCGGGGTTTTGCTTTTTGAACCGGAAATCCAGATCCTTCAGCCGCCCCTCGGCGCCCAGAAAGGCCGCCAGACCGTTCAGAACCTCAAGATCAAGGATGTCGTCATAGTCGATGTAAAAGGCAGTTTGCCCGCTTTTCTGCAACCGGTTCAGCAGGGTCTTTTGATAGGCCTGCAACTCGGTCACCCGCTCTAGAAACTCTTCGCCCTCGAACTTTGGGCGCACGGTTTTCAGGTGTTTGGTGTTGGCCATCCACCACTGATCGCTTTCCTTGGCGATCTTCCACGAGATGTAGCTTTCTAGCTGGTTGCGGGTCAGCACGATCTTGGCACAGGACTTGTCGTTCATGACCAGATCAAAGACTCGTGGATCATGGTCGTGGAAATAGCGAAAGCCAGCCATGCCCTTGGTCTGCGCGCGCATCGCGGCCAAAAGAGCGGCGGGATCCGCGTTGCGGGCCGCGATATCGACGCCGAGATATTCCTGTTTGCCCTCGCCGCCGATGAAAAACGGATTGAACGCCTCGCCGTGGCATTTGATGCCGGGGATGGCGTTCAGATTGGCCTCCAGAAAGTTCGAGCCGGTGCGCATTTCGGCGAAAATGACAAAGCTTTTGAACGGGCTGGGGGCCATGACCTTATTTTACCAGATAGGGGCGGCCGCGCCGACCGGTGCTGGTCGGCGCCCCAAAATCCGCCGGAAAATCGCCCATCAAAACCGGCTGCATGCCCTGATTGCGCAGGTTCTGAAGGAATTGGCCAAAGCCGGTCAGATCGGTCAGGCGCGGCGCCTCGGTCAAACGGTGCATGGCGCGCGGGCTGATCTCGTCAATCACCGATTGCAGAGGGGCCATCGGGTTTTCCACGAAATCCGCGAGGGGCCAGATCTGCACGCGTGCCTTGGCATAGGGCGAGCGCAGGATCGACAAATGCTCCAGTTCGATCTTTTGCAGCAGGGCCGCTTGGCGTCGGATGTCGCCGAAATTGGCGTTTGATTTGAACAGGGGCACGGCCCAAGCGCCGGTGATCACTGATATCTGGGCATTGGGGTCGCAGGCCATGAACCAGCAGATGGTCTGATCATCGCCGGGGCCAAACTGAAAACACTGACGCTCTCCGCGGGTGTTCCAGATCAGATTGGTCAGGAACGACCGGGGGTTATAGTTGCGCAGCGCGGAGGAGTTCGGCAGTGCGCCGTTATATTCATCTTCCTCGCCGGCGAAATGCACCTTGTCGGGGGCAAACAGATGGCCGTGCGCGCGCGTGCCGGCCACTTTGCCGAGCCAGGGTTCAAAGTTTTCAAAGATATCAGAAAAGCCCTGAAACACCGAATAGGGGGCCAAGGTGCGGCCATTTTCCCAGTTTTCGTTGGGATAGCGGCTTTGCATGATCAGACCAGCACGGCCTTTGGTCCGCCGCTCGACCGCTTTGGTGAAGAGACGGTTGATCTTGCCGGGATTGGGCTCCGCCGCTGCTTGCCCTTGGCCGGCACGGGTCAAAAAGGCGTCGTAAAGCAAATCGGCATGGGGCCAAATCTTGCGCGCCACAAAGCAGTCTGAGCGGCGCAGAAGCTGCAGGTGGTCGTCGTAAAAGATATGCGGTTTGCCCTGAAAGTCGAATTTGGACAGGGTCAGCGACCGGCTTTCCACATTGGTCGAAACCTGCCGCACGAGGGTTTGGAAATAGCTTTCGTCCGGGATCCAGACCTTGCGGAAGTACCGATCGATCTCGGGGCGATCCGGGCTTTCCAGAATGGCCGACAGGGTTTGGCGCGTCAGGCACCACCACTGGCTGCCCATATGCGGAACGGTTCCGGTCGGGATCTTGCGCCGGAACCCGACCCTCCGCTGCAATTTTACATAGCGGTCAAAAAACCAGCGCTGTTTGCGCCAGCTAAAGGGAAAGCGCAGGGTAAAGCGTTCGAAATCAAGGCCGCCGATGGTCCAGCCGACATCCTCGGTGGTCACGCTTTCGATGAAATCGGTGCGCGGGCGCTGGTCGAGATAGGCGACCATTTCCTCGACCGGGCGCAGCGGCAGACAAGAGCCGGAGGCCAGAAAGACGTGCCGGACCTCGCGAAAGGTCGACAGCATCAGCGCGCAGGCATCCTGCGTGGCCGCAACGATCCCCCAGGTACCCCATTCGCAGGCATGGCGGGCGGAAAACTGGACATTTCCGAGATCGGAAAGCGCGTCGAACAGGCGCTGATAGGCCGGTTTGGTGACCCGAATATCGACGTGAATGACAACGGGGCAATTGCGCTCGGCCCAATGGCGGGCGACCTGCGCGGCGCGGTCCAGCGCGGTATGACACAAAAGGACGATGCCGACGCTCACGCCCAGTTTCCTTTCGACATCAGACCCAGAATCTCTAGCTGACGCCAGTTGATGTATTTTTCGCTAAACTTGCACCACAAGTCTGGTTCAACCGCCAAAGCCTCGCGGTAGGCGCGGTATTCGTGGCTGTTGGCATAGTGCTGATGGCGCCGCATTTCCTCTTCGGCCTTGGCGGCAAAAGTATCCAGAAACTTGGCATGCAGCAAACAGCCGCTGGCCTTTTCGCCGCCCCATACATCGAAAACCTGATTCAGACCGCGCGGCAGCAGCATATGGGTCGAGGAGACATAGGCGTATTTCCGGCTCCATTTCACCAGCGGGATCTTGTTCAGCGCCGGAGCGCGTTCGGGATTATTGGCGAAAAACATCCGCGCGCGCGGCCCGCCTTGGATCCACAAATTGCCGAATTTGCTGTTTCGGATAAAAGAATAATTGCCACTGTCGAAATATTGGACGATTTCGAACGGGTTTTGACCCTCGTGGTAGGGCATCACGTCGAACGGGCCTTTGGGATACATATCCAAAAGCATCGCTGAAAACGATTTTATCGACGAGGCATCCAGCCAATCGGTCAGCGCCCGTAGGGGCCGCGTATCGCAAAAGGGGTAGACAAAAAACTCATCTGGATCAACGACCAAAGTCCAATGGCCGTCGGCATATTTGCGCTGCAGCCAGTTCAGCCAATCGACGCCAAAGCGCGAGCGTTTATAGCTGTGCTTGGTGGTCCAGAGTGAGACATCGTCCTGCTCGGCCAGATATTCGCGGCTGCCATCGTCGCTGTCGTTATCGACGATCAGGAAATGATTAACCCCCAAGTCCCTGTAATATTTCAGGAAAAATGGCAGGCGAACTCGTTCGTTTCGCATGGTGGTGAAAATGAGCATATCTGAGGGCGCGATTTGGCCCGTGCGCAGGACCACGGGACGCAATTCATGACGCTTTCGAAATGCCCGTATCAGCCAGCGCTTGCGCGCCAGCCGAAGCTTGTAACGAGAGATCAAGCTCACCGCGACATTCCTTGATTCGCCTTGGTTTCAGCTGATAACTCTGTGGCCTGGCGGGTTAAGATCGCGTTGAAATGCGCTTCCCAAGTTGGAATTGCACCCGCTTTCCCGGTCAAATCGTGATCTGCTTTCCTCTGCCCTGCTCCGGTTTTGTCCAGCGCGTGAATTGCTTTTGTCCAAGCATAAACATCTGTGGGCTTAAGGTAAACGGGGAAGTCGTGCAGCAGTTCACGAAGCACGGGTAGATCGGAACATAGGACCGGCAGACCGCGGGCGGCGGCCTCTAGCGGGGGCAGGCCAAATCCTTCGGCAAGGGTCGGGAAAATCAGGGCCTGAGCGCGGTCCATCAAGGCGGCAACGGCAGCGTCGGGAAGCGCGCCGAGGAGGGTTACTCCGGGCGCTTTGGCCAACCGGTCGAAGAATTCTGGCGCGGCCCAGCCCCGGTTTCCGACCACGAAGAGGTGCGGCAAGGCTTTTTCCTGCGACCAGACATCGCAGAGCAGACCGAGATTCTTGCGCGGCTCGATGGTGCCCAGCGCGAGGACGAAGGGCTGGTTCAGATCGAAATCTTTGGGCAGTTGCGCGGCATCGGCGGCGACGGACGTGATGCCCAGATTGGCCACGACCCCCGGCGGAATCCGCCCGGCCCGCGCAAAATGCCCCTCGCTGTCCTGCCTTGCGGCATGGGTCGTATGGATCACCCGGTCGGCATGGGCCGAGACTGCCGCCAGTTTGCGTGCGAAAACGGCGGGGATGCCGGCACGGGTAAACTCCGGATAGTCCAGCGGGATCGTGTCGTGGATCAGGACGGTGATGCGCCCGCCCGCCCCCTTGATCGCCCTCAGCGTAGCGGGGGTCAGATTGGCGTGGCCGAGGTTAAAATACTCAAAGCCAGGCCCTAGCCGCCTCAGCATCCGGCGCAGACCAAACCGGCTGGCGCGTTTGACCGCGAACCGGCGCAAATCCGCCTCTACTCGGGCCCGGTGTGGGGCGCCGCGCCACAGGATCCGGCCCAGAACATCGGTCTTGCCAAGCGCTTGGCCGCCCAAAACCCGGTCCAGCAGCGCCGCGATGCCGGAAAGATCCAACAGCGCAAAGCCCAGCCGCATCCGAACCAAAGCGAAAAATGGGTCTTTCAGCGTTAAAAGATGTTCGGCCCAAGCCAGCTCTACCCGGTCGATCCCAGTCAACGCGCCCTGCCCCACACGCGAGGCAAGCCGCGTCAGATCGATCAGCCGGGTCTCTGCCACACCTATTGCGCCGCCGTTTGCAGCGCGATCAGGTCATGCAGATAGCTGCCAAATTCGTCGCGCAGATCGGGGCGCGACAGGGCAAACGCCACCGTCGCCTGCAAGAACCCCGCCTTGGAACCGCAGTCAAAGCGCTGCCCCCGAAAGCGGAAGCCAAAGACCTTACCGGGCGTCAACGCTTCTTCGGCGATGGCATCGGTCAGTTGAATCTCGCCACCCGCGCCCTGCTTCATCTTGTTCAGATTGGTCATGACCTTGGGCGTCAGAATATAGCGGCCGATCACGGCCAGGTTCGAAGGCGCATCCTCCATCTTGGGCTTTTCGACCATTCCTTTGACTTTGACGATTGAGCCCATGTCGTCGGCCACATCCAGCACGCCATAAGAGCTGGTCTTTGACGGCGCCACTTCCATGGCGGCGACCATATTGCCGCCGGTCTGCGCATAAGCTTCGATCATTTGCTGCAAACAGGGCTTTTCCGCCGCAATCACGTCATCGGGCAACAGGACCGCAAAGGGTTCATTCCCAATCAGCCGCCGCGCGCACCAGACCGCATGGCCAAGACCCATCGCCCGGTTCTGCCGGACATAGGCAATCGCGCCCGAATCCATATTGGTATCTTTCAGCGCTTCCAGCAATTCTTCCTTGCCGGCCTTACGCAGGGCGCTTTCAAGCTCTGGCGCGTGGTCGAAATAGTCCTCCAGCGCAGATTTTCCGCGCGCGGTGACGAAAATAAACTCTTTGATGCCCGCCGCCCGCGCTTCGTCAATCGCGTATTGGATCAACGGGCGGTCCACCAAAGTCATGATCTCCTTGGGGATCGACTTTGTCGCCGGCAGAAATCGCGTACCCATCCCCGCGACCGGGAAGATCGCCTTGGTAACTTTTTTTATTCTCATCACCCACACACCGTTGCCCCGGGGCCCTTGAACCAACTTACACAATATCACAAATTTAGGAACAGAAGATTTGCAACTTTAGTTAGGCAAGTTACGTTTAGGACACACTTTTTTCATCAAGGAATAAATTAAATGTCTTTTTTTATGAGTAGCTATCTAAAGTTTCAGTTTTTTCCCATAGGGCGAAAATCGGCCCAGCGCAGGGTCTCGGCGGCGATCCGTGCGCCAAAGCGCCAAAATGCAAAGCGGGGCTGAGAGCAGTCAGACGGGCCGAAAAGCCCGCCGACCTGCTCCCAGTATCCCTCGGGATGAAAATGGTGGCGATGGGCGCGAAAGTCGGGAGAGAGCAGGATCAGCGTTGTGATCAGGCCGGATCTGGCGGCGGCGGCGGCCTGCGCGCGCAACCGCCGCGCTTGCCAGATACGCCCCGCGATCACGAGGCCCGTGCGCGGGCCGGTGCCGACAAGGCGTTCAAACTCGCGTGGATTGGTGGCACGGCTTAAGGGCGAGAGGAACGGTAGGGCGCGCTCTTGGCCCTCAGCGAGGCCCGCCAGAAGAGTCCCGTTCAGGCGCGCGGCATCCCGGCGGTCGATGCGCCGCGCGCTCAGATGCCTGGCGATACGCGCCTTTTGGTCGGACTTGAGCGCTTCGATCGCCTGCGGCCAGAGGTCAGGCGTGGCGTGGCGACGCAAAAACACCTGCGCCGAGGCGCCGATCTGGCGCAGATCGGTCGGCACCCGGTCGGCGCGGCGGCGTTCTGAGGCGGCAAAGGCGTGGTGAACCACCGCACCGGGCACCACGGCAGTGCTGCCTTGGACGGCCAGCCGCAGCCCGATATCGGCATCTTCGAGATAAAACTCATAGGCCGGATCAAACCCGCCCACCGCCATCAGGGCCGAGCGGCGAAAGGCGCAGTTTGTGCCGACGGGTTTGACTGCCCGCGCGGCGGTGCCCGGCACTATGGTATTTTCGCTGAAGACTGGCATGGCGTGGTCCTGGCCCAACGCATCAACCTCGGACGAGGTCCATTGCCAGGAAATTCCGTTGCGCCCCCTGGTATAGCCCGTCGCCGCAACCACCTGCGGGTCCGCGAAGGCCGCGGCAAGGCGGCTGGCCCAGGTCGGCTCTGGCACGGCATCGTCATCGATAAAGGCCACCAGATCACCGCGCGCCAAATCGATCCCGATATTGCGCGCGGCCGAGATATTGCCGCCCGGATTGCCCGCAAAAACGGCATTCCACCCCGCCTGCCGCATCGCGTCAAAGACTTGCTCGCCGGTTGGCCCGTCCACGATCAGGCAAATCTCCATCGCCGGGTGATCTTGTTGTTGCAGGCCGATCAGGCAGCGGCGCAGGGTCTGGGGCCTTTGCCAGGCGACAATCACCACCGTGAGGGAGGGCAGCGAGGTCATCCCACCTGCGCCATCATCGCCTCGATCACGGCCACGTCCGAAGGGTTGTTCAGCTCCCAGAACTGCCGTCCTCTGGCCTGAACCTCGACACAGAGAACCGGGCGGCCCTGTTCGAGAAACCGCAACTGCTCCAGCCCCTCGAGCACCTCCAACGGCCCCACCGGCCAATGCGGATAGGCCATCAGGGCAGAGGGGCGGTAGGCATAGACGCCGACATGGTGAAACACGGGGGTCGGGTCGGCCTCGGCGTAGGTCTTGGCAGTATAGGGGATCACCTCTTTGCTGAAATAGATCCCGCGCCCGCCCGCGCCAAAGACCGCCGTGGTGCCGCCGACCCGTCCCGCGCGCCGGTCGGCCAGAAAGCCGTTCAGCGCCCGCCCGTCGCAGCGCAGCACCGGAGTGGCGATATCGGCACCTGGATCGGCGCGCAGGCCCGCCACCAGATCCTCGACAAACCAGGCGGGGGTCAAGGGCGCGTCGCCTTGCAGGTTCACAATCACGTCATGGCCGGGCAAAAGCGCAGCCACCTCGGCGCAGCGTTCAGTCCCGTTTTGCGCGGCGGAAGAGGTCATTACCACTTCCGCCCCAAAGCCGCTGGCATGATCCGCGATCCGCGCGTCATCGGTCGCCACCACGACCCTATCCACCCCCCGCACCGCCATCGCCGCCTCCCAGGAGCGGCGGATAAGGGTCTTTTCCCCGTCCGGCCCCTTGAGGACGACCAAGGGTTTGCCCGGATAGCGGGTGCTGGCATAGCGGGCGGGGATGGCGATCAGCACGCTCATTTGTGCAAGACCACTCCGGGCGCATAGGCGATGAAGAAAGGGTTGTCCCAACCCTCTTTGCCATAGGCGAGGGGCTGGTGATCATCAAAGCGCACCACTTGTCCGCCCGCGCCGCGCAGCACCGCATCGCCCGCCGCCGTGTCCCATTCCATCGTGCGCCCCAGACGGGGATAAAGATCGGCCTCGCCGGTGGCCACCAGACAGAATTTCAGGCTGCTGCCAGCTGATTTCATGTCTTTGACCTTGTATTTGGCAATGTAATCATCGGTTGCCGCATCGCGGTGCGATTTTGAGGCCACCACCATCAATGCGCCATTGTCGGGCGCGGTCACGGCGATCACCCGCTGCTCGCCCGCAACCTCTTCGACCGAAACACCATCCTCGCGTGTGTAAAAGAGCCGGCCTTGCGCGGGCGCGTAGACCACACCGCGCAGGGGCACGCCGTTTTCCACATAGGCGATATTGACGGTAAAATCGCCGCGCCGCTGTACGAATTCCTTGGTGCCATCCAAGGGATCGACGATCAGAAAAGTCGCCGCGCGCAGGGCATGGCTATCGGCCTGCTCTTCGGTGATCAGCACCATTTCCGGAAACGCCGCCCTCAGCCCCGCCGAGATGATCGCATCCGCCGCCTCGTCCGCTTCGGTCACCGGGCTAGCATCGCTTTTCGATTTCACCTCAAAATCGGGGCCGTCATAGACCTGCATAATCTTTGCGCCGGCCTCGAGGGCCAACTGCCGCATCACGGGAATCAATACCTGAAAATCCATCAAAACTCCTGCCGCCCCCCTATCGAAGGCGATGTTGCACTTTTTTACCTGACCTTTATCATGGCTTGCTAAGGGAACATCAAGATTTCCCGCGCTAAAGCAGCTTGAGCACGCAGTGAGGCCCCATGTTCCGTCAGGACACACATCGCACGAAAAGAGCTGGCGCCTTTGCCATGCTGGAACTGATCTTTCACTCCGCCGTGCGTAACATCCGCAAATCGAACGGCAATGCGGTGCTGGGGCTGGTGATTACGATCGTGCAATCGGTTCTGATGGTCGTCGTCTTTTTGTTCATGATGACCTACCTCGGCGGCGGCAACCCGGGCATCCGGGGCGATAAGCTGCTTTATGTCATGTCGGGCGTGTTCCTGTTCATGACGCATACCAAGACGATTTCCTCGGTCGCCAAATCTGACGGCCCGACCTCGGCGATGATGAAGCATTCGCCGATGAACCCAATTGTGGCCATCGCGGCGGCTGCGCTGTCGACCTTGTACCAGCAGATCCTGTCCATCGTCGTGATCCTGTTCTTCTACCACGCGATCTTTACGCCGATTACCATTGATCAGCCGGTCGGGGCCTTCATGATGTTGCTTCTGGCCTGGACCAGCGGCATCGCCATCGGAATGATCTTCAAGGCGGCCACGCCTTGGGCGCCAGACTTTTTCGGGATCGCCACCAATCTCTATTCCCGGATCAACATGATCGCCTCGGGCAAGATGTTTGTCGCCAATGCCACGCCAACCTGGATCCTGGCCTGGTTCTGGTGGAACCCCCTTTTTCACACCATCGATCAGGCGCGCGGCTTTATCTTTTTGAACTATGAGCCGCATTATTCCACCATCGCCTACCCGGTCAAAGTGACGATCGCGCTGTTCATGATCGGGCTGATGATGGAAAACTATACCCAACGCTATGCAAGCGCCTCTTGGGGAGCGAAATAGCCAGCAGACGGGGCTGGGTGACGATTCTGCTGCGGCACGCCTGAAAAGTGTAAATTCAGCAGAATTTCGAGGCAATTTCAGGTTTGAATTTCCCCAAGGCCCGCTTGCAGGGGGGGAAGAGCCCCCCTATATACGCCCTCAAGCCCAGACAGGTTGCGACCTGCGACGGGTCGAATATGGGATCGAGCCGGAATGCCAACTTGGGTTCCGCCTCACAACATCGCCGAAGGAAAGGGACCACTCATGGCCAAAATTATTGGTATTGACCTCGGGACGACCAACTCTTGCGTTGCCATCATGGATGGCTCGCAGCCCCGGATCATCGAAAACTCTGAAGGCGCGCGCACCACGCCGTCGATCGTCGGCTTCACCGACAATGAGCGTCTGGTCGGGCAGGCTGCCAAGCGGCAGGCCGTCACCAACGCCACCAACACCATTTTCGCGGTCAAGCGTCTGATTGGCCGCCGCTTTGACGATCCGGTGATCCTGAAGGATCAAAAGAACATGCCGTACAAGATCGCCAATGGCGGCAATGGCGACGCTTGGGTCGAAGCGCGCGGCGAGAAGTATTCGCCTTCGCAGGTCTCGGCCTTTATCCTGCAAAAGATGAAAGAAACCGCTGAGGCTTATCTGGGCGAAACCGTCACTCAGGCGGTCATAACCGTGCCCGCCTATTTCAACGACGCCCAGCGTCAGGCCACCAAAGACGCCGGCAAAATCGCTGGTTTGGAAGTGTTGCGCATCATCAACGAGCCGACGGCAGCCGCGCTTGCCTACGGTCTGGACAAGAAAGAAGCCCGCACCATCGCGGTCTATGACCTTGGCGGCGGGACGTTCGACATCACCATTCTGGAGATCGACGATGGCCTGTTCGAGGTAAAATCCACCAATGGCGATACCTTCCTTGGCGGCGAAGACTTTGACATGCGGATCGTCAACTATCTTGCGGACGAGTTCAAAAAAGAGCACGGCGTCGATTTGTCGCTCGACAAGATGGCCCTTCAGCGCCTGAAGGAAGCCGCTGAAAAAGCCAAGATCGAACTGTCATCCGCCTCGCAGACCGAGATCAACCAGCCCTTTATCTCGATGGACCGCAACACTGGCCAGCCTTTGCACCTCGTGGTCAAACTGACCCGCGCCAAGCTGGAATCCCTTGTGGATGACCTGATCAAAAAGTCGATCAAGCCCTGCCAGGCCGCGTTGAAAGACGCTGGCATCTCGATGTCCGACATCGACGAGGTTGTGCTGGTTGGCGGTATGACCCGCATGCCGCGCGTCATCGAAGAAGTGACCAAATTCTTTGGCAAAGAGCCGCACAAGGGCGTGAACCCCGATGAAGTCGTCGCCGCCGGCGCCGCCATTCAGGCCGGCGTTCTGCAGGGCGATGTCAAGGACGTGGTTCTGCTGGATGTGACGCCTCTGTCGCTGGGCATCGAAACCCTCGGTGGCGTCTTTACCCGCCTGATCGACCGCAACACCACGATCCCGACCAAAAAGTCGCAGGTGTTCTCGACCGCCGAAGACAACCAGAACGCGGTTACCATCCGCTGCTTCCAGGGCGAGCGCGAGATGGCAGCCGACAACAAGATGCTGGGCCAGTTCAACCTTGAATCGATCCCCCCTGCCCCGCGCGGCCTGCCGCAGATCGAGGTGACCTTTGACATTGACGCCAACGGCATCGTGTCGGTGAAAGCCAAGGATAAGGGCACCAACAAGGAACAGCAGATCACGATCCAGGCTTCGGGCGGTCTGTCCGATGACGAGATCGAAAAGATGGTCAAGGAAGCCGAGGCCAATGCCGACGCCGACAAAGAGCGCCGCGAGATGGTGGAAACCCGCAATCAGGCCGAAAGCCTGCTGCATTCCACCAAAAAGTCGCTGAGCGAGCACGCCGACAAGGTCGATCCTTCGACGGTGGAGGCGATCGAGTTGGCGATGGGGGCTTTGGAAGAGTCGCTGAAGACCGAAGAGGTCGGCAAGATCAAAGGCGGCATCCAGAACCTGACCGACGCCGCGATGCGTCTGGGCGAGGCGATCTACAAGGCCTCGGCCGACAAAGAAAACGGCAATGATGATGAGGGTCCGCGCTCAGTGGATGACGACATCATCGACGCCGATTTCGAAGACATGGGCAACAACAAGCGTAAGTAACGCGCTTGGGAACCAACGAGAGGCGGCCCAAGTGGCCGCCTTCCGCGTTCCCCTAAGGGGTTTTTCCATGGCAAAGCGGGATTATTACGAAATTCTCGGGGCAGCCCGCGGCGCATCGGCCGAGGAGCTGAAAAAGGCCTATCGCACCAAGGCCAAAGAGCTGCACCCCGACCGCAACTCGGATAATCCCAATGCAGAAGCCCAGTTCAAAGAGGTGAACGAGGCCTATGAGGTGATGAAAGACGCCGATAAAAAGGCCGCCTATGACCGCTATGGTCACGCGGCTTTCGAAGGCGGCATGGGGGCCTCGCGCGGCGGCGCGGGCGCCGGTCAGGGCGATTTCGCCTCGGCCTTTTCCGATGTTTTCGAAGACCTGTTTGGCGATTTCACGGGCGGCCAGCGCGGCGGCGGCGGCCGGCCTCGGGCCGCGCGCGGCTCTGATCTGCGCTACAATCTGCGCGTCACCCTCGAAGAAGCGTTTTCCGGCGTTCAGAAAACCATCAATGTGCCCGGCTCCACCGCCTGCGAGTCCTGTCGTGGCTCTGGGGCCGAAGGCGGCGCCGAACCCGTCACCTGCCCGACCTGCTCCGGCATGGGCAAAGTCCGCGCGCAGCAGGGCTTTTTCACCGTCGAGCGCACCTGCCCGACCTGCAACGGCGCTGGCCAGATCGTCAAGAACCCCTGCAAATCCTGCCAAGGCGCGGGCCGGATCGAACGCGACCGCTCGCTTTCGGTCAATATTCCCGCCGGGGTCGAAACCGGCACCCGGATCCGTCTGGCTGGCGAAGGCGAGGCCGGGATGCGCGGCGGCCCCTCGGGCGATCTTTATATCTTTATCGAAGTGCGCGAGCACAGCCTGTTCCAGCGCGACGGCATTCATCTGTTTTGCCGGGTGCCGGTTACCTTTACCACCGCCTCGCTGGGCGGCGAGGTAGAGGTGCCGACCATCGAAGGCGGCCGCTCCAAGGTGCGGATTCCGGCCGGCGCGCAAACCGGCAAGCAGATGCGCCTGCGCGCCAAGGGCATGCCGGCCCTGCGCGGCGGCGGGTCCGGCGATATGTTGATCGAGTTGGCGGTGGAAACCCCGGTCAATCTGACCGCGCGTCAAAAAGAACTGCTGCGCGAGTTCGAGGCTCTGTCCGAGGAAAACCACCCCGAGGGTAATTCGTTTTTTGCCAAGGTCAAAGGGTTCTGGGACGGGATGAAGGGCTAAACGGCTCTCATCTTCTTAAGTTCGTTAACCAATCCTCAACCTTCCCCGTGGCAGGCTTTGCCCATGGCACAGCAGGGTTTTCACGACGGTCAGTTTCCGCTTTTCGCTGCCTTTGACGGGCCCGGCGAAGGGGATGAGGCTGCGTCTGCGCCGCTGACGTCGGGCATCCTGCCCTCTTACATCGCCGACCACCGCACGCGTCTGCGCGAGCGTTTTCGGGAAGGGGGGGCCGCCGCCCTGCCCGATTACGAAATGCTGGAGTTGGTCCTGTTCCGCGCGATCCCCCGGCAGGATGTCAAACCACTGGCCCGGCTGCTGCTGGAAACTTTCGGCGATTTCAACCGCGTGATCAGCGCCGCCCCAGCCCGGCTGTCGATGGTCAAGGGCGTGGGCGAGGCGGTGATCACCGAGCTGAAAATAGTCGAGGCGGCGGCGCAGCGCCTGATGCGCTCGCGCGTGATGAACCGGCCGGTCTTGTCGTCTTGGGACGCGCTGATCGACTACTGCCACACCGCCATGGCCCACGGCGAAACCGAGCAGTTCCGCATCCTCTACCTCGACCGCAAAAACGTGCTGATCGCCGACGAACAGCAGGCTAAGGGCACCGTCGATCATGTTCCAGTTTATCCGCGCGAGGTGGTCAAGCGAGCACTGGAGCTGAATGCCAGCGCGATCATTCTGGTCCACAATCACCCGTCGGGCGATCCGACGCCTTCGGAAACGGATATCGCGATGACCCTCCAGGTGCAGGATGCGGCGCAGGTGCTGGGGATTATCCTGCATGACCATCTGATCATCGGCAAATCGCGCGAGCTGAGCTTTCGCTCGCAGGGCTATCTGGCCTGAGCGGTCAGTCGCCCGAAACCTTGGGGCGGACCCACAACTCCACCCGCCGGTTCAGCCGCCGGCCCGCCCCAGTCTCGTCACAGGCGATCGGCAGCATCTCGCCCAAGGGCTCGACGCCGGGCAATTGCGCCTCCGGAACGCTGGGGGCGAGCAGTTTCAGCGCCGCAAGCACCGCCTCAGCCCGGCTGCGCGACAGGTCCAGATTGGCGGCAGCTGCGCCTGAACCGTCTGAAAACCCTGCAAAAATCAGGTCCTGATCCCTTAACAGGCCCGCCTCCAGCATAAGGGCCAGATCGGCGAGACCGCCCTGCGAATGGGCGTCCAACTTGCTCGACCCACCCTCAAACCGAAAAGTCAGCGACAGGCGCGCGCGGCCGTCCATCAGCGCGGTCAGCCGTTTTAGATCCTCCAGCGTCGTTTCCGTCCCCGCCCCGTTGATCGCGTTGATCAGGCGCAACCCATCGGCGGTCAGGGGCTGCGAGGTAACTGCGCGGTCGACGTAGCCCGCCTTGGCGATCGCGGCATCGGCGGCCGGGGTGGAAAGGAAATCCAGAAACTCGCGCAGCACAAGGCCGACATGGCGGCGCGGGATTTGAAAGAAGATCGGCATCGATAGCGGGTAGTCTTCGGATTTCACGGCCATCGGATCGGGCAGCAGGGGAAAGCCGCAGCTGTCGCGCAGGGCCAGAACCTGCGCTGGAACCGCGCCGGTGCGCCCGGTCACAGCCAGCGCCCAAGGGTCGCGGGCGACGGCGACGGCCAAGGCGTCCATATCGGCGTGTCGCACGCTAGCCGCCAGATCGCGACCAAGGCGGGCGGAAAGGGCCTGTGCCAGATCGCTGTCGGCATCGAGGCCGTGCAGGACCAAAGGCATGTCCGGCCCGCCGATCTGGGACCAATTGTCCACGTCGCCCGACAAGGCCCGCGCCAGATCGGTGGTGGTGACAAAAGGCGTGGGGTTACCGGGGGCCATGATTGGTACCAGCGCGTCCAGCGCAACCTCGCGCGCCGCCAGGCCCTTTTGCTGCGCCGCGCCGAGCATCAGATCAGCTCGCCCCGATTCCAGCGCCAAAACGGCATCGGCCCCGGACGTGGCGGCAAAGCTGATTTCGGCTAGAACGCTACCGGTTTTCAGATCGCGCAGGATGGCCGGCTGGCCCGGCTCAAAGCCAACCCCCCGGCTATCAGCAAAGGCCTTTAGCAGCGGGGTCAGCAGCGACGCGCCTGCCCGGCCTTCGCCCACGATTCGGATGACAGCCTTGGGCGCGATCAGGTCGGGGCAGGCCGGACCGTCGCAAATCACCCCCTCGGCATCGACCGTCAGCAGGCCAAAGCGGGTTTCGATCCGGTAATAGAGGCCGTCAAACCCCTGAAGGCTGCCCGAAAGCGTGAGGCTGCCATCGCGCGAGGTCAGCGCCACGTCTTGCGCCCGCAAAGGCGCGGCGGAAAAGGCAAGGAGCGCGACGATCACCGCCGCGCCCCAATTGGTCAATCGCATGGGGTCCGCCGAACAATCTCAGTTGGCGGCGAGTGTCGCGTCCAGAGCGAGATTATTCAACACCAGAAAGTCACCAACGGCAGAGCAATCGGGCATGAAAACCGTCAACTCGGTCAGCAAGACCTGCCCGGCCTCCGCCATGATGGTCTCACCCAGCATCTCACGGCCACAGGTCTGAGGGGTCACGGCCGCCTCGACCACTATTTCAACGAGGGTTTGCCGCACGGGATAGGTATAGATCTCGGCCAATAGCGGCATCGGGGCGGCTGGATCGCCGAGGATTTGCAGGAAACCACCCGCATCGTCGGCCAGGCCAGGCTGCACGCCATAGATATGACCCACCGCGCCGAAACTGGCATCGTTCTGATAGGCATTCACCTGAAACGCATCCTCGCCCTGCCATTGCACGCCGAAACGGCGGAAATCGGCGGCCTCGGGAACCTCAAGTGCGGCCTCGATTTCCGTGCCATCAGCCAAGATCGCTTGGATCCGGGCGGCGGTGTTCAGCGCCGGAAGGGCGGTAAACAGCGCGCCGGTGGCGGTGGTCATTCCGGTGATGGTAAGGCCTTCGTGCAGCAAAACCACCCGGGCGTTGGGGGCGCAGGGGGCGATCAGGGTCACGCTGATCATTGCGCCCGGAACCACGGCCAGATCCAGATTGACCGGGCAGGCGGTATTTTGGGCCTGGACCAGCGGGGGCGTTGCAAGGGGCAGTGCCTCTGCGGCGGCAAGGATGACGGTTTCCTTGGCCAGAGGCACGATCACCGTCGCGGCCAAGGCAGGCGCGGCGGGCAACTCGGCCGGAGCCGCCTCGGTTAGGGGTTCCAGCAGGACGGCGGCGGCCAGTTCCCCCTCAAAAGCCGGTTCTGGCACCACCTCTGCAAGTGGCGCCGCTTTGGCACTGGAAACCGTTTCGATCTGCGTCGGTTCGGCCGGCAGTTCAGCGGGCGCAACGGTCGCCATCAATCTGGGCGCATGATCGCCGTTCCTGGAATTGACCAGCTGTCCTGCCACGCCGGCAACCACCAGCAAGGCGGCCACACGCAGCAGCCACTTGCGATCGAAGGCGCTCTTGGGAGCATCCATCGGGCTGCGATAGCGGTCGTCCGCAGTGGCCTCTTTGGCCTTTCGCGTGGGCAGCTTGGGCAGGTTCAACGCAAATTTCATCATCGCCTCCGTCGGCATATTTCAACGACAGGGTGCGGGATAAAAGCGGCGCGGGCGTGGCGAATTTGGGGAATGTTTCCAACGGAGGGGGCTATCCAGCGCTGCAAAGCCGCGGTCCAGCCGCAGTTTTGACGCAATGGGCGGGGTTTGTGGTTAATGTAACGATGCGCTCAAAGCGTCGCCGTGATCCCGCCGTCGACGTAAAGGATATGCCCGTTCACAAAGCTGGAAGCATCGGAGGCGAGGAAGATGCAGGCGCCTTGCAGTTCGTCCGTTTGGCCCCACCGCCCCGCCGGAACCCGCTTTTCCAGCCAAGCCGTAAAGGCCGCATCCGACAGCAGCGCGGCGTTCAGCGGCGTTTCAAAATAGCCCGGCGCAATCGCATTGCATTGCAATCCATGGCGGGCCCAGTCGGCGGCCATGCCCTTGGTCAGGTTCGCAACCGCGCCCTTGGTCGCCGTGTAGGGCGCGATGGTGGCCCGGGCCAGCGCCGATTGAACTGAGGCGATGTTGATGATCTTGCCCTGCCGCCGCGCGATCATGTGCCGGGCGACGGCTTGCCCGACATGAAAGACGCTGGCGATATTGGTTTGAAGAAGGCGCTCAAAGGCGTCGGCAGGGAAATCTTCGAGCGGGCCTCGGTGCTGCATCCCGGCATTGTTGACCAGAATGTCGATCGGGCCGACTTCGGATTCAAAGCCGTCAACCGCCGCGCGCACGGCGTCATGGCCGGTGACGTCAAAGGCCAGAACCTGGGCACCGGCGATCTGCGCCGCTGCCGCCTCCAGCTTGCTCTGATCGCGCCCGTTCAGCACCACTTGCGCCCCCGCCGCCGCCAATCCCTGCGCCAGCGACAGGCCGATGCCCTGCGACGACCCGGTAATCAGCGCCCGTTTGCCCGTCAGATCGAATAGTTTCATGGCGCGGCTGGCCTCCCCTAATGTTGCCCGCCATACGAGGGTAAATACCCGCCCCTTGCAAGATACGACCGCTCTGGCCAGAATGTTGAAAAGCAAAGGGAAGCACCATGCCCGACTTTCAGATCCTGGACCCCCGGTTCAACGCCTTTATCCTGCATAACGCGCCGATCAAACGGTTGGCGAGCGGGTTTGACTGGGCCGAGGGTCCGGTATGGTTTGGCGATCATCAGGCCCTTTTGTTTTCCGACATCCCCAATGATCGCATCATGAGGTGGAGCGAGGGGGGCCTGACGACGCATCGCGCGCCCTCAAACTATGCCAATGGCCATACCCGCGATCTTTGGGGGCGTTTGATTTCCTGCGAGCATGGGTTGCGCCGGGTGACCCGGACGGAATGGGACGGCACGGTCACGGTTTTGGCCGATAGCTATCAGGGTAAGCCGCTGAATTCGCCCAATGATGTGGTCGTCAGTCCCGATGGAGCGGTTTGGTTCACCGATCCGCATTACGGGATCAAGACCGATTATGAGGGTTTCATGGCGCCGCAAAAGCTCCCCTGTTCGGTCTATCGTCTGGACCCGTCGGGCAGCCTTGAGGCGGTGATCACCGACATGGCCTGCCCGAATGGGCTGTGTTTCTCGCCCGATGGCACAAGGCTGTATGTCGCTGATACAGGCCGGCAGTTTACCGATGACCCCCAGCATATTCTGGTCTTTGACATGGTTCAGGGCCGCCCTCAGGGTGGGCGGCTGTTTCACAAGGTGGATGCGGGCTGGTCGGACGGGATGCGGATGGATAGCGAGGGGAATCTGTGGACCTCGGCCGGGGACGGCGTGCATTGCATCGCGCCGGATGGGACAGTGCTGGGCAAGATTCTGGTGCCCGAGGTGGTATCGAACCTTTGTTTCGGGGGCCGGGCGCGTAACCGGCTCTTCATCACGGCGACGACCAGCCTTTACTCTATCGTGCTGAACCGTCAGGGGCATTAGCCGCCCTGATGGATCGCGGCGCGGCCCCAACCGGCCTCAAGATAGATTCGCAGCCATGGGGTGAAACGTGCGGGATCGGCGTGGAGTTGAAGGTCGAGATCGGGCAGGGTGATCCACTGGGTTTCCATCACCTCGGCGGGATTGGGGAAGATGGTGAAATCCGCCGGCGCTTCGGCGGCGAAAATTTCGACCACCTCATGTTCGATCATCCCCTGCCCCACCTCGGCGCGGTATTCCATGCGACCGGTGTGCCGCAGGTTCAATCCGGTGATGCCCAGCTCGTCTTGCAAGCGCCTGATGGCACAGACCAGCGGCGGCTCGTCCCAGAAAGGATGAGTACAGCAGGTATTCGCCCAAAGGCCGGGCGTGTGGTATTTGCCCAAGGCCCGGCGCTGCAGCAGCGTCCGTTCGCCCTGCATCACGAAAACCGAAACCGCCATATGCCGAAGGCCGCGCTGATGCACGCTTAGCTTTTCGGTTGGTTCCAGCCGCCCGTTCACCCAGGCCGGGATCATCTCAGCCAAAGAAATCAGGCCCTGCAAGGCCCAAAAGCTGATCAGCAAGCGCCTCGCCCAGTGCCTTGCCATCTGCTTGCGCCCCGCGAATATCCCGCGCGATCACCTGGCTGCCGTCGCGGCGCAAAATCTCGCCACGCAGCCAGATCTGGCCGTCTTGCAGCACCGCCAGTCCCGCGATGGGCGTCTGGCAAGATCCGTCCAACCGCGCCAAAAGCGCCCGCTCGGCGGCAAGCTGCAGGCCGGTGGGGCCGTGATGGATGGCATCCAGCATCTCTTGGGCGCGGGCGTCTGCCTGCCGCCGCTCCACGCCAATCGCGCCTTGGGCGATGGCGGGCAGCATCTGCGTCACCTCGATCGGCCTGCGCGCCATATGTGTCAGCCCCAGCCGGTTTAACCCCGCCATCGCCAACAGGGTCGCCTGCGCCACGCCCTCGTCCAGCTTTTTCATCCGGGTCTGCACATTGCCGCGAAACTCGACCAGCCGCAGATCGGGCCGGCGGTGGGCGATCTGCGCGCGCCGCCGCAAGCTGCTGGAGCCCAATGTCGCGCCCGGCAGCAGATCCATCAAATCCATGAATAGCGGCGAGACAAACGCATCGCGCACATCCTCGCGCGGCAAATAGCAATCCAGCATCAATCCGTCCGGCTGCCGGGTTGGCATGTCCTTCATGGAATGCACGGCGATGTCGATGGCGGCCTCGAGCAGCGCCTCTTCGATCTCGCGGGTGAACAGGCCCTTGCCGCCGATATCTTTCAGCGCGCGGTCCTGAATCTGATCGCCGGTGACCTTGATCACAACGATCTCAAACGCTTCCTCGGGCAGCGCATGCGCCTGCATCAGGACGCGCCGCACCTCATGCGCCTGCCACAGGGCCAGGGGCGAGCCTCGGGTGCCAATTTTAAACGGCGCGGCGGGGTTTGGGGCTGGAAATGTCATGGCACAGGCATAACTCTACCGGACGTAGGTGACAACCGGGCACGAATCGTCCTTGACAGCGCGGGGCCAAAGCGGCCCCTTGCGGGCCTCAAATCGGAGATCACCATGACCAAGCTTTTGATGCGCGCGCTGGCCGGAGAGGTCCTTCGGGTTCCGCCGATCTGGATGATGCGGCAAGCGGGAAGGTATCTGCCCGAATACCGCGCAACGCGGGCGCAGGCCGGGGATTTTCTGAAGCTGTGCTATAATCCCGAACTTGCCGCCGAGGTGACTTTGCAGCCGATCCGGCGCTTCGGCTTTGATGCGGCGATTCTTTTTGCCGATATCCTTTTGGTTCCGCAGGCGCTGGGCGCGGATCTGTGGTTTGAAAATGGCGAAGGGCCGCGTCTATCGACGATCACCGGGCCGGAGGGTCTGCGGGCGCTGAAGGGGCAGGATGACATCCACGACAGACTGGCGCCGATCTATGAAACCGTGCGGATTCTGGCGCGCGAATTGCCTGCTGATACCGCTCTGATCGGCTTTGCCGGCGCGCCCTGGACCGTGGCCACCTATATGATCGCCGGGCGCGGCACGCCCGATCAAGGCCCGGCGCATCTGCTGAAAAACGCGGACCGAGAGACATTTTCGGCCCTGATTGACCGGGTTGCTGAGGCGACGATCGAATACCTCTCGATGCAGATCAGCGCCGGGGCCGAGGTGGTAAAGCTGTTTGATTCCTGGGCGGGCAGCCTGAAGGGCGCGGATTTCGATGATTTTGCCGTTGCGCCGGTCAAAAGAATCATCACCGCGCTGAAGGCCCGCCATCCGGGCGTGCCGATCATCGCCTTCCCGCGTGAGGCGGGGGCAGGCTATATCGGTTTTGCCGCCAAGACCGGGGCGGATTGCGTGGCGGTGGATAATTCGGTGTCGCCCGAATGGGCAGCGGCAGAGGTGCAAAAGTCTGGCTGCGTGCAGGGCAATCTGGCGCCGGGGCACATGGTCAGCGGGGGTCAGGAATTGGTTGAGGCGGCCCAGCGGGTGGTGCGGGCCTTTGCGGGCGGGCCACATATCTTTAACCTCGGACACGGGATCACGCCGGATGCGGATCCGGACAATGTGGCCTTGATGATCGAGACGGTTCGCGCCTGAAGGGCGATGCACGCGGCCGCGCATCGCCCCTTAGGGCTTAGTTCGCCAGAGGGGCGGCGGCATGGCTTTGCGCCTGGGCGCGGCGGGCGACCTCTTGGCGGTACAGCGCCAGAAAATCGACGGTATCCACGTTCAAAGGCGGGAAGCCGCCGTCGCGCGTCACATCGGAAATGATGCGGCGGATATAGGGAAACAGCATCCGGGGGCATTCGATCATCAAAAACGGATGCAGCTGCTCTTCTGGCACGTGTTCGATCAGAAACACGCCGCCATATTCCACTTCCATCAAGAACAGCATCTCGCCGTTTGCTTTGTTCTTGTTGCTGATCTTGAATTTCGTCGTCACTTCATAGTGGTTTTCTTGCGCCCGCTTGCGCGCGTCCAAGGAGACGCCGACGTTGATATCGGGCTGAACGTCTGCGGTGCTCAGACCCTTTTGCGCGACCAGATTCTCAAAGGACATATCCTTGATGAATTGCGCCAAGACTTGCATGCGAACTTGCGGTGCCCCGCCGTTTTCCTCAGCCATTCCCAGTCTCCCTGCCGGCAAAATTGTTGAGCCGGTTTCTATCAGGTTGCGCGGGCAGCCTCAAGGTTGGGGGCGACCACCGGGCGGAATTTCCGAGAAATCGCCGTCAATGACTCCGGGATCGCGGGTTTTGCCCGGCCCATAGGAAAATCCGCCAAGAGTTTTGGCCGAAACGCGCGCCAGTATCAGGCGGATCACGACGTGGCGCACCGGGGGCAGCATCAACAGGATGCCGAGGCAGTCGGTAAAGAATCCGGGCAGGATCATCATGACGCCGCCGACCAGAACCAGTGCCCCATGCGCCAGCGGCGAGAGCGGGTTGCCGAGGCTCTGCATTTCCTGCTGCAGATCGCGCAAGACTTGGGAGCCTTGCCAACGCAACAGCCAACTGCCGACGACAGCGGTGCCCAGAACGATGCCAAGCGTGGGCCAAAGCGTCAGCCAGCCACCAATCTGAATGAACAGAGCGATCTCGATCAGCGGAACCATGATGAAGACGGCGAAGAGCCACATGGCGGAACCTTTGCGTGACGAGGGCAGTGCCGATTGACATGGGCACGAGGCCGAAAAAAGCCGAAAGCCTCGGCGCGATCAATCGAAAAGGGTGAAGTGGTGAGCCGGTCGGGGCTCGAACCCGAGACCTACTGATTAAAAGTCAGTTGCTCTACCAACTGAGCTACCGGCCCACAACGAGCCGCTGATTAGGGGCTTGGCGGATCAGGGTCAAGGGCCAATCGGTGCGGCTCTGGCAAAAAGCGGCGGTGCGGCGTATATGGCTGCGATGGACCAGAAAAATGCCGCTTTGGGCCTGCGATTCATGAAGATGCATGGCGCGGGCAATGACTTTGTGGTGATCGATTCGCGCGGGCGCGGGGCGACGATGACGGCTGCGCTGGCGCGGGCGCTGGGGGACCGGAATCGCGGGGTCGGGTTTGACCAGCTGGCCGAAATCACCGATGCGGCGGGCGCAGAATTTGGGCTGAATTTCTGGAACAACGATGGCAGCCGGGCGGGCGCTTGCGGCAATGCCACGCGCTGCGTCAGTGATTATGTGATGACGGGGCTGGGGCGCGAGGCGGTTGCCTTGGTTACCGCGCGGGGCGGTTTGCGGGCTGAACGGCGCGGGGATGGGCAGGTTTGGGTGAATATGGGCCAGCCGCAGCTGAGCTGGGCCGAGGTGCCTTTGGCACGGCAGGTGGATCTGCTGCATTTGCCAATTCCGGGCGATCCGGCGGGGGTCGGCATGGGCAATCCGCATTGCGTGTACTTCGTACCCGATGCCGATGCGGTGGATTTGGCCCGGGTTGGGCCGGGGCTGGAGCATGACGCACTTTTCCCCGAGCGGACGAATGTGGAATTTGCCAGCCTGGCCGGGCCCGACCTGTTGCGTATGCGGGTTTGGGAGCGGGGTGCGGGCATTACGCTCGCCTGTGGGTCGGGGGCCTGTGCGACGGCCGTGGCGGCGCATTTGCGCGGGCTGACCGGGCGGCAGGTTGGGCTGCAGATGGACGGCGGCATGTTGCAGGTGGATTGGCGCGAGGATGGGGTCTGGTTGAGCGGGCCGGTAGCGCATGTGTTTGACGGCTGGCTATCGCCGGAATTCGTGGCGGTGCATTCATGAACGCCCCGATTTTCGCAACCCTTGGCTGCCGCCTGAACGCCTATGAAACCGAGGCGATGAAGGAACTGGCGGCGGCGGCGGGTCTGCAGGGCGCGGTCATCGTGAATACCTGCGCGGTGACCGCCGAGGCGGTGCGCAAGGCCAAGCAGGAGATCCGCCGTCTGGCGCGCGAAAACCCCGGTGCGGCGCTGATCGTGACCGGCTGCGCGGCCCAGACCGAACCCGAAACCTTTGCCGCCATGCCAGAGGTTACCCGGGTAATCGGCAATCATGAAAAGATGCAGGCTGAAACCTGGGTGGGCCTGCAAGCGCCCGATCTGATTGGCGTCACGGAAAAGGTGCAGGTCGACGACATCATGTCGGTGCGCGAAACCGCCGGGCACCTGATAGACGGTTTTGGCCGGCACAGAGCCTATGTGCAGGTGCAAAACGGTTGCGATCACCGCTGCACCTTTTGCATCATTCCCTTTGGTCGTGGCAATTCACGATCAGTTCCGGCCGGCGTTGTCGTGGAGCAGATCAAGCGCCTGGTGGACAAAGGCTTTCTTGAGGTAGTGCTGACCGGGGTCGATCTGACCTCTTGGGGCGGCGATCTGCCGGGATTGCCGCGTCTGGGCGATCTGGTGATGCGAATCCTGCGGCTGGCGCCCGATCTGGCGCGGCTGCGGATCTCGTCGATCGACAGCATCGAGGCGGATGATAATCTGATGCTGGCCATCGCGACCGAGCCGCGTTTGATGCCGCATCTGCACCTGTCCTTGCAGGCGGGCGATGACATGATCCTGAAGCGGATGAAGCGGCGGCATTTGCGCGGCGACGCGATTGCGTTTTGCGATGAGGCGCGGCGTCTGCGGCCCGATATGGTGTTTGGCGCTGATATCATCGCCGGGTTTCCGACCGAGACCGAGGCGATGTTTGAACAATCAATGCAGCTGGTCGCGGATTGCGGTCTAACCTTTCTGCATGTCTTCCCCTTCAGCCCGCGTAAAGGCACCCCCGCTGCGCGGATGCCGCAGGTTCGCGGGCCCGAGATCAAAGAGCGCGCTGCCCGCCTGCGCCGGGCTGGTGATGAGGCACTGGAGCGGCATCTGAACGCACAGATCGGTTTTGCGCACCGCGTGTTGATGGAAAGCCCGCGGATGGGGCGGACCGAGCAGTTTACCGAAGTGAACTTTGACGCCGACCAGCCCGAAGGGCAGATCGTGGCGGCGGTGATTGCTGGGCAGGCGGATGGGCGGCTTTGCGTGTATTGACCTGAGGGCCGCTGAGGTTTGAGGGCGATGAGCTGGGGGTTTGCCACCCCCAGACCCCTGGCGGATATTTTGACCACATTGAAGGCTGATCTGGAAGGGATTAAAGGCTTAGAGCGTCTTGCGCTCAACAGATTGAGCGCAACCGCACCTTTCCCGGCCAGTGCGGGTCTTGGATTGCCTTCAATCTGAATCAGATTGAAGGCAAGTTGCCCTCGGGACTATACACCTAGATCTTTCGGATCGTATCGCCGGGCTGCAGGGTTGGGAACAGCTCGATGAACGCGCCGCCTGCCGTGCCGGTGCTGTGCTTGCCGCTGATGATCTCGGCGGCGCGGCGGCCGATTTCGAGGCGGCAGGCATCCATTGTGGCCAGTTTGCGCGAGATGCCGTCCAGCAGTTCGGTCCCGTTGAATCCGGCGAGGCCGATCTTGCCGGGCACATCCAGGCCGGCGTCGAGGCAGTACAGCAGGCCCCCGGCGCCGATCATGTCGTTAGAATAATAGAGGAAATCGGTTTCGGGGCTGCGCTGAAGGATGGCTTGGGTCATCTCGCGGCCCTTGAGCAGAGCGGAGCCGCCGGAATAAAACTCGCGGTCAACGAGGGAGAGGCCGTGGCGGGCAAGTTCTTCTTCGAAGCCTTCGAGGCGCTTGCGGGCCCGGTGATCGTTCGGCATTTGGGTGCCGAGAAAGGCGATATTGCGATAGCCGGCGGCGACGATCGCCTCGGCCATCTGGCGGCCAGCGCGGCGGTGCGAGATGCCGACAGCGGAATCCAGGGGCGTTCCGTCGATATCCATGATCTCGACCACCGGGACATTCGACTGGGCCAGCATGGCGCGGGAGGCATCGGTATGCTCCAGTCCGGCAATGATCAGGCCCGAGGGGCGCCAGGACAGCATCTCATACAGAACCGATTCCTCACGGTCGGGCGAGTAATTGGTGACGCCGACGACGGGTTGCAGATCGGTGCCATCCAGGACCTCGGAAATGCCGGTCATCACTTCGGGAAAGACCATGTTGGACAGCGAGGGGATGATCACGCCGACCAGATTGACGCGCTGACTGGCCAGCGCCCCGGCGATCTTGTTCGGCACATATCCCAAGGATCGCGCCGCCTTGAGCACCTTTTCGCGGGTTGGGGCCGAGACATCGCCGCGGTTTCGAAGCACCCGGCTGACGGTCATTTCGCTGACGCCGCAGGCTTCGGAGACGTCGCGCAGGGTCAAGGGGCGTTTGGGCTGGTAGCTGGGCATGAGGCTCACGCTTGGGCGGTAGGGACCTTGTTAGATCGGTTCCGACCCTAAGGGAATCACAATTCAGGCGAAAGGGTTTGAAATCTGGTTGGGACGGTTTGGGCGGCGCTGAAACCCGGCCAATCGGGGCTGTTTTGGCAAAAGGGTCTTGTCCGGTGCCGCAAAAGAGCGGTATGTGAGCGCTAACAGCGGGAGAAATCTTCCTTTGCTGTTGATATCCGGTGCCTTCGTTATGCTCTCAGCGTGAAGGTGGCGGACCGATGGGGAAGCGGTGGGCCAAAAGCTGCTTCCCCATTTCATTTCTAAGTCCCGCAGAACTTGCTGCCCGCTTAGAAGCCGTTTAGACAGGGTGGCGAAGATGTGGTCTGCGTAGCTCAGCTGGATAGAGCACAGGATTCCTAAAACGAAAGAATTGGGCGCCTCGTTTGGAAACGGCGGGGCGGATCTGCTCAAAGTCGGGGAAAGCTGAGGCGTGCTTGCGCCGTGCCGATCCCGAGCCAAGCCCGAGGGGAAACCCAAAGGGAAGGTGTAGAGACTGGACGGGCAGGGCCTGGGGGTGCGCAGCATCTATGGCCAAGGGACAGTCCAGACCACGAACCGACGTCTTTGCGGGATGCAAAGACTAGGGCGGCGAAAGCCGAAGTGGTACGAATCCTGGGGCCGTGGGTTCAAATCCCGCCGCGGACACCATCTTTGTCAAAAGCCCGGAGTTGATGCTCCGGGCGTTTCACATTAAATATCCAACGTATTCTCGTTTTCCCACTTGGAGAAATGCGATGCGTAGCTGTCCCATTCCTTATGCTTCAGCTTCAGGTAGGCAGAGGAAAACTCGGCGCCCATCATGGATTTCAGCGTCGTGTCTTTGTCGTAGTCGCGCAAGGCATCCAGCATGTTCAGCGGCAGTTTCGGCGCGTCCGTGATCGTATGGCCCATCTGATACATGTCGATGTCGTGACGCGGCCCCGGATCCGCCTTGGTCCGCACGCCGTCGATACCGGCCGCAAGGATCACGGCCTGCATCAGATAAGGGTTGGCGGCGCCGTCGGGCAGGCGCAGCTCGAACCGGCCGGGACCTGGGACGCGGACCATATGGGTACGGTTGTTGCCGGTCCAGGTTACGGTATTGGGCGCCCAGGTCGCGCCAGACGAGGTGCGCGGCGCGTTGATGCGTTTATAGCTGTTCACCGTAGGATTGCATATCGCCGCCAGGGCGCTGGCGTGTTTCATGATCCCGCCAAGGAAGTGGCGGCCCTGATCCGACAGGCCCAGCTCTTTGGACGGATCGGCGAAGGCGTTCTTCTTGCCATCCAGCGACCAGACCGAGATATGCGCGTGACAGCCCGAACCCGTCAGGCCCTTGAACGGCTTTGGCATGAAGGTGGCGCGCAGGCCGTGCTTTTCGGCCACCGACTTCATCATGAATTTGAAAAAGCTGTGCTTGTCAGCGGTTTGCAGCACGTCGTCGTACTTCCAGTTCATTTCATACTGGCCAGTCGCGTCTTCGTGGTCGTTCTGGTAAGCCTCCCAGCCCAGCTCCAGCATATAGTCGCAAACTTCCGAGATCACGTCATACTGGCGCATCATCGCCTGCTGGTCGTAGCAAGGCTTTTCGGCGTTGTCGTAGGGGTCGGCGATCCGGTCGCCCTCGGGGGTCAGCAGAAAAAATTCGGGTTCGACGCCGGTCTTGACGCGCAGACCCTCTTTGGCGGCCTCGTCAATCAGGTTCCGCAGCACGTTGCGCGGCGCCTGTTTGACCGGCTTTTCCTCCATCACGCAGTTGGAGGCGAGCCAGGCAACCTCTTTCTTCCAAGGCAGCTGAATGGCGGAATCAGAATCCGGGACCGCCATCATGTCGGGGTGGGCAGGCGTCAGATCCAACCAGGTGGCAAAGCCGGCAAAACCGGCGCCGTCAACGGCCATATCATTGATGGCTTGCGTGGGCACCAGTTTGGCCCGCTGACCTCCGAACAAGTCGGTGTAGGAGATCATGAAATACTTGACGCCCTTTTCCTTGGCCCATTTGGCGAGGTCCTTCGGCATTTTGGTAACTCCCTGTCGTCTTTGTTTTTATAGCCCGCCGCTATTACGGCCGGGAATCCAGTTAGTTCCTGCGATCGGAACACCAGCCATGGCGGCGGCTTCGATGGTCAGGGCGCAAAGGTCTTCGGGTTCGAGGTTGTGCAGGTGATTCTTGCCGCAGGCCCGCGCGATGGTTTGCGCCTCTAGCGTCATCACTTTGAGATAGTTTTTCAAGCGGCGCCCGCCCAGGATCGGATCGAAGCGCGCTGAAAGGGCCGGGTCCTGCGTGGTGATGCCGGCCGGATCGCGGCCCTCGTGCCAATCGTCATAGGCATCGGCGGTGGTGCCCAGCTTTTGGTATTCGCTTTCCCATTTCGGGTCATTATCGCCCAGCGCAATCAGGGCAGCCGTACCAATAGCCACAGCGTCGGCGCCCAGCGCCATCGCCTTGGCCACATCGGCCCCGCTGCGGATACCGCCCGAGACGATCAGCTGAACCTTGCGGTGCATGCCGAGGTCTTGCAGCGCCTTCACCGCTAGGGGGATACAGGCCAGAATGGGCATGCCGACATGTTCAATGAACACATCCTGCGTCGCCGCCGTGCCGCCTTGCATACCGTCCAGAACCACAACATCGGCGCCAGCCTTCACCGCCAAAGCGGTATCGTAATAGGGGCGCGCGCCGCCGATTTTCACGTAGATCGGCTTTTCCCAATCGGTGATCTCGCGCAGTTCCATGATCTTGATTTCCAGATCATCGGGGCCGGTCCAGTCGGGGTGGCGGCAGGCCGAGCGTTGGTCGATGCCTTTGGGCAGGTTGCGCATGGCAGCCACGCGGTCCGAGATTTTCTGGCCCAGCAGCATGCCGCCGCCGCCCGGTTTCGCACCCTGGCCCACGACGATTTCGATCGCATCCGCGCGGCGCAGATCGTCGGGGTTCATGCCGTAGCGCGAGGGCAGGTATTGATAGACCAAAGTGCGGGAATGTCCGCGCTCTTCTTCGGTCATGCCGCCGTCGCCCGTGGTGGTCGAGGTGCCGGCGGCGCTTGCCCCGCGGCCCAGGGCCTCTTTGGCCGGGCCGGAAAGCGCGCCAAAGGACATGCCGGCGATGGTGACCGGAATATCCAGATGGATCGGCTTTTTGGCAAAACGGGTGCCGAGCCAGACATCAGTGGCGCATTTCTCGCGGTAGCCTTCCAGCGGATAGCGGCTGATCGACGCGCCGAGGAACAAGAGGTCATCGAAATGCGGCAGGGCGCGTTTGGTGCCGCCGCCGCGAATATCGTAGATGCCGGTAGCGGCAGCGCGGCGAATTTCCGCGTTGATGGCCGGGGTGAAGGTGGCGGAAAAGCGGGGCGGGGTACGTGGAAAATCTGACATATTGCCTATTGCCTCAGTAGGAGGACGCGTTGTCGATGTTGAAAGAATAGAGCGTCCGCGCCGAACCATAGCGGCGGAATTCGGAAGGCTTGGCCTTGGTATCTGCCTCGCCGCGCTTTAGCAGATCGGCCAAAAGCGCCAGATGTTCGGGGCGCATTTCTTTTTCGATGCAATCGGCGCCCAGCGATTTGACCGAGCCGCGCACAAAAAGTCGCGCCTCGTACAGGCTGTCACCCAGCGCATCGCCCGCGTCGCCCAGGACGACCATGGTGCCCGATTGCGCCATGAAGGCCGACATATGGCCGATGTTGCCATGCACGACAATCTCGATGCCCTTCATTGAGATACCGCAGCGGCTGCTGGCGTTGCCCTTGATCACCAAAAGCCCGCCGCGCCCGGTAGCGCCCGCATATTGGCTGGCGTCGCCGTCGATGATCACGCTGCCCGACATCATGTTTTCGGCAACACCGGGGCCAGCCGAGCCCTTGATTCGAATCGTCGCCAGCTTGTTCATTCCGGCGCAATAATAGCCGGTAGAACCGCGCACGGTGATGTCCAAAGCGGCATCCACGCCGGCCGCGATGGCGTGCGAGCCCTTGGGATTGATCACCTCCCATTCGGTCATATTGGTCTGGCCCTTCAGCGCATGCAGCGCGGAATTGAGCGCGCGCAAGCCCTGCGCGCCAAGGTCAAAGGTCTGCATTGTCAGCGCTCCCAGAAATAGACGGTTGCGGGTTCGGGCTCCCACACGCGGGCATTCTCAATACCCGGAAGGCCGACAAGGGCGCGATATTCGGACCCAAAGGCGACGTAATCATCGGTTTCGGCCATGACGGCGGGCTTGCACGCGATTGGATCGCGAACCACGCCAAAGCCGTTCTTGGTGCCGACGACAAAGGTAAAAAACCCATCCAGATCGGTCAGCGTCGCCTCTAGCGCATTACCAAGGCTCTCGCCGGTTTGCAGCTTGTGGCTGATGAAGGCGGCGCCGACCTCGGTGTCATTCTCGGTCTCAAAGGTCATTCCCAGACGTTTCAGCTCGCGCCGCACGCCATTGTGGTTTGACAAGGATCCGTTGTGGACAAGGCACTGATCGGAGCCAGTCGAAAACGGATGCGCGCCCATCGTGGTCACGGCGGATTCGGTGGCCATGCGGGTATGGCCGATGCCATGGGTGCCGGTCATCTTGGCCACGTCAAAGCGGCGCGCAACATCGCGCGGCAGGCCAACCTCTTTGAATATCTCGATGGATTCGCCCGCACTCATCACCTTTACGTTCGGGCGCAGATGGGTAAGGGCCGAACGGGCGGCCTCCATCTGGGCGACCGGAACCTCAAGAACGGCATGGGTGGACTTGATCAGCATCCGCACCGGGGTGCCGATGGCGTTTTTCAAATCCTCATCAAGGGTTTTGAAATCCACCTCTGGGTGCGAGGACTGCACGGTGATCTTGGCGCGGCCCTTTTGCGGGGCGGAATAGATCGCGATGCCGGCCGAATCCGGGCCGCGGTCGGTCATGGTGATCAACATATCGGCCAAGAGGGTGCCGAGTTGAGATTCAAGCTTTGGGTCTTTCAGGAAGAGCCCAACGATTCCGCACATGGCGTCGTCTCCTTTTTATCCGTGTATCAGGCTAGCAAGATTGAAATCCGGGTTCAACTGATAAGAAACATTTTTCACCTGTCGGGAAAATCTTTTCGCCGAGCCTGTTTTTCGGGCAGTTTTGCTTGACAGAATGCCGCAGGATCGATTTCCTTTGAGAAAAAATTTGCCGGATAGGGAAGTGGCGCAGCGGTCGCGTGAGGTCTGGCAAGCAGAGGACCGAATGGGAGGGCTAGATGGCGGACCTTGATCAAAGGATTGAGGCCATGCACAAACGGGATGTCCAGGTGGCCTGGACGTTTGTGATTGGTCTGTGGGTTGCGATGATTTTTGTCGCTGTGGCGACGTGGGATCTTGCACCAAACGGCGGCGCGCGGATCATGCTGCTGATCGGCGGCGCGGTGGTTTTGCTGTTCAACACGGCGGCCATCCTGGCGATGCTAAAGCATTACCGCGAAGACCGCGACTTCATCTATGGGCTCGACATCCGCTTTCTGGATGAAGCCAACAGCGGGAGGGGTTGAGCCATGGCGCATTATACTCCGCCCGTGCAGGGCAAAATGGGCCAGCTGATCGACGTGATCGTTCTGGTGGTCCTGACGGTCGGGGCGCTGTTCGTGCCACTCTGGATGGGGCTGGCCGGATCGTCGAAAACCGTGGCGACGCCGGTTGAAAACCCGACCTGGGAAACACTGGGCCAAAACCCGGTACAGGCCGCGCAATATGAGGCGCTGGGGTATGATCCAGCGGGTGCGCACGACCTGATCCTGGCGCGGTTCGACTACAGCTTTTCGGTCTCGGCCGTGCTGATCATGGTCGTGGTGATCGTGGTCTACTACGCGCTGATGCTCAAGTTTTCCGAATCCGAATACCGCGACGTGATCGCGGAAAAATTCGACAGCAAATAGGGGGCCGAGATGCAAACCTGGAATTACCTGGAATATGCGGCCTGGGGGCTATCGGCCCTCTTCGGCCTCGCCATGCTGGTGGATTGGTTTCGCACCGACACCACCTATTCCGAAGATGTCCTGACCTCTTCTCGCGAAGGCGAGCTTGAGGCCATGACCGAAGAGCACAAGGTATAGGACAATGGCACAAACCAATATCGGGTCAAAAACGATGGACGGCATGGGGCCGAAGGGCACCAAGGTCGGCCTGCTACGCGTCCTGGGACCGGCGCATGTATGGGCGCTGGGCGTCGGGATCGTTCTGGTCGGCGAATACATGGGCTGGAATTTTGCGGTCGGCAAGGGCGGGGCCTATGCGGCGCTGATCGCCTGCTGGTTCGCGGGGATCCTCTATACCTGCGTGGCGATGATCGACAGTGAGGTCACCTCGACCGTCGCGGCGGCGGGCGGGCAATATACTCAGGCCAAACATATCGTCGGCCCGCTGATGGCGTTCAACGTCGGGCTTTACCTTGTGTTCGCCTATACGATGCTGGAGGCGGGCAATGCGATTACCGCCGGTTATCTGGTCTCGGTCGTCGCGGGCATGTCGGGACATGAGGGGGCACTGGACCAGCGGCCGTTCATCATTCTGGTCATCATGTCGCTGGCCTGGCTGAACTATCGCGGCGTTCTCGCCACGCTTACCTTTAACCTGATCATCACCGCCATCGCCTTTGTCGCCATTCTGGTGCTGTTCGTTGCGACCACGGGTATCGTGGGCGCCTCGATCATGCAGCACGGGGCCCTGATGGAGGGGGCGGCGGCCCTGCCCTACGGCTGGATCGGCATTCTCGCCGCCATGCACTTTGGCCTGTGGTTCTATCTCGGCATCGAGGGCACGACCCAAGCCGCCGAAGAGGTCCGCTCGCCCGCGCGCGCGCTGCCTTTCGGCACGCTGGCCGGGATCATGACCCTGCTGATCGCGGCGACGCTGACATGGTATGTCTGCGTGGGCGTGCTGCCGTGGGAGTTTCTGGGTGACGGCGTGAATGGCTCGGTAGCGCCTTTGTTCGATACCGCGCGGCTTTCGGGATCGACCGGGCTGGTCTGGCTTTTGGGGATCGGCACGCTCTTTGCCACCCTCGCCAGCGCCAATGGCTGTATCAATGACGCAAGCCGCGCCTGGTTTTCGATGGGGCGCGACAAGTATCTGCCGGGCTGGTTCGGCGCGGTGCATCCGACCTACCGCACGCCCTACCGCGCGATCATCTTTCTGGTGCCGATCGCGCTGATCTTTGCGCTGGGCGCGCCGTTGGATCAGGTGATCACCTTCTCGATCCTCTCGGGGCTGCTGGGCTATACCTTCATGCCGCTGAACATCATCATGTTCCGCCGCAAATGGCCCCTGAACAGCATCAAGCGCGGCTACGAGCATCCCTTCCATCCGGTGCCCGCCATCGTGCTGCTATCGCTCTGCGCCATCACATTCTTTGCGGTGTTCCTCGGGTACGGCACGCAATTGGTGGCGATGATCGGGTTCTATATCGTGGTGTCGCTGTGGTTCCACTTCTGGCGCTACCGGTTCGTCAGCCGAGGCGCGCAGTTCACGATGCCTTGGCCAAAACCCAAGGGCTATTGATCCGACCAAGGGGCCCGCCGCACTGGCGGGCCCTTTCCTTTTGTGAAAGCCCTCATGTCCATCAAAATGGTCTTTGCCGTTCTGGCCGCCGTCCTGCTGGTTTGGCTCGCTCGCGCGCAGTGGCTGGCGGCGGCACGGCGCAAGGCGGCGCGGGCAGGCTATTTCGCCGATGTCGCCGGGCTGTTTGACCGGGTAGTCACCCGAATACAGCCCAACGGCTTTGCGCGGATGACCGGGCACCTCGGCGCTCATGCCTTTGATCTGCAAGCCGTGCCCGACAGCCTGACGTTCCGCAAGCTACCCGCGCTTTGGGTGATGGTCACCCTGCCCGAGCCCTTGCCCCTGCAAGCCACGCTGAACGTGATGGCTCGGCCGACCGGCGGCGAGCCGTTTTCGCATTTCGCAGCGCTGTCCCATAGCCTGCCCTGCCCCGATTACCTGCCCGAGGGGACGGCGGTGCGCAGCGATGATGCGGCGCTGGTTGATGCTGGTTTTCTGCAAAGCCCGAGCGCGCTGTTTGCCGATCCAAAGGTCAAAGAGCTGGTGATCTCGCCCAAAGGGTTGCGGCTGGTGATCCTTGCCGAAGAGGCGGACCGGGGGATGTTTCTTTTGTTCCGCGACGCGGAGGTCGGGGGCGAGCCTTTGGCTGCTACCCGGATTTCCGCCATTTTAGAGACGCTTTTGGCCTTGCGGGCCGAGATATTTCGGACAAAAGAGGCCTGAATGAAAAAGCCATTGAACCCCATCTTGATCCTGATCACCGCCGTGCTCTTGCCGGGCATGGGGCAGGTCTTGAACCGCCAGCCTCTGCGGGGGCTGATCTTTGTGTTCTTCATAGTCCTCTTGGGCGCCTTCACCCTGAAAACCGCCGCACCGGAGGTTTCTTTTGTGGGCAAGATGTCGGGCGGGCTTTTTGTCTGGGCGATGGCGATCTTTGACGCCTATAAAACCGCGCGAATCCGGGCGGCGGTTTGGGAACATGGGCCGAAATAGGGCTTTGGTCGCGCTTATCCCTGCGGGTAGGAAATTACCGACAGGTATTTCGCGGGCAGCTTGACCAGAACCTCGGGTCCGTGCGGCGCGTCGGCGTCAAAAAACAGGCTGTCGCCGGGTTTCAGTGCGTAGACCTGATCGCCGTGGCGATAGTCCACCTCACCTTCGAGCATATAGAGCAGCTCCAGCCCCTCATGCTGAAAGGCGGGGAAAATGTCGCTCTCGGCGGTCAGGGTGATCAGGTAGGGCTCGACCACGACGCCCGAAGAATTAGAACCTATATGGCCCAAAAGGTTGTACTGATGGCCAGCGCGGGTGCCCCGGCGTTCAATCTCCAGGTGGGCGCCAGATTTGACGTGATGCGCCTCGCGGCGCTCTTCGTAGCTTTTGAAAAATGAGGTGACGGGCACCGAAAAGGCGTGGCTCAGCACCTGAAGCGTTGTCAGAGAGGGCGAGGTATTGCCGTTCTCAATCTTGGACAACATGCCGATCGACAGACCGGTGATCTGCGCCAAATCGGCAACGGTCATGCCCTGCTGACGGCGAAAAATCCGCACTTCGCGGCCAATGGCGGCCTCCAGATTGCGCTCGGTGATTTCGCGGACGCGGTGGGGGTCCTGATCGAATGCCGGTTTGCCGCGCGGCAGGGACGAAGCCACCTCTGTCGGAATAATTGCCAAGTGGTCCCCCATATACCTGCCTGATTTTCACTACAGGGAAACATGGGCCAGATCAAGCCGGGCGCAAGGTCTAGCCGATGAACCGGTTCCAAACAGCTGTGGCGCCCATTTTTTCCACAAGCTTTTCATGGGCGGCCAACTCTTCGGTGCTTGTTCTTTCGGGCAGGGTGTTCGGGCGCGGCGATGGGCGCCAATCTGGTTCGGCATCAACCCCAGAGGCGGCGCGGTTTTGGCCAGTGGGGCCGGACAGCACCAGATCGGGTTGGCGGCCGCCGATGAGTTCGAGGTAAACCTCGGCCAGAATCTCGCTGTCCAAGAGCGCGCCGTGCTTTTCGCGTTTGGAGTTATCGACACCAAAGCGGCGGCACAAAGCGTCGAGTGAGGCGGGCGAGCCCGGGTACTTGGCGCGGGCCAGCGCGACGGTATCAAGGGCGCGGGCCATGGGCAGAGCGGGGCGGCCCGCTCGGGTCAACTCGGCGTTTAGGAATTTCATGTCAAAGCCGGCGTTGTGGATGACGAGCCGGGCATCGCCGATAAAGGCCAGAAAATCGGCGGCACAGGCGGAAAACAGCGGTTTTCCGCGCAGGAAATCATCGCCGAGGCCATGCACCTCGAAAGCCTCTTTGGGCATCAGGCGCTCGGGGTTCAGATATTGGTGATAGGTGCGGCCGCTGGGCATGTGGCCGATCAGCTCTACCGCGCCAATCTCGACGATGCGGTGGCCTTCGGCGGGCTCAAAGCCGGTGGTTTCGGTGTCCAGTACTATCTCACGCATCTTGGCGCCTTTTGGATATGTCCTGCAGCACCATTTTCACGGCGGCGCGGGCAGAGTCCAGATCCATGGTTTCGATGACCCAGGCGGCACGGGCCCGTTTTTGCGCATCGGGCATCTGCCGGGCGAGGATCAGATCGAGCGCGGCGTCGGTCATGGTGCCGCGGTCCAGGACACGGCGGCGCTGGACATCGACGGGGACGGTGACGACGATGATCCCGTCACAGAGCACATCCGAGCCGGATTCGAAGAGGAGCGGGATATCGAAAAGGATCACGGGGGCGCTTGCGCCAGCGAGAAAAGCGGTGCGGTCGGCGGCGACGAGGGGATGGATAAGCGCGTTGATCTGGTCGAGGGTCGCCGGATTGGCGGCGATCATGGCGCGTAGATTGGGGCGCGAGACGGTGCCATCGATGATCACTTCTGGGAAAACCTGCGCGAGCGCGGCAGAACCAGCGCCGTTTGAGGCGTAAAGGCGCTGAACGGCGGCATCCGCATCCCAGACCGGCACGCCTTCGACGGCGAACATCGCTGCGGTGGTGGATTTGCCCATGCCGATAGAACCGGTCAGCCCGAGGCGGTAGGTTTTCACAGCGAAAGCAAGGCGTTGCGGGTGGCGTCGTCTACCTCGGGGCGCTGACCGAACCAACGCTCGAACCCCGGAGCGGCCTGATGGAGGAGCATTCCGAGGCCATCGACCACGGTGCAACCTGCGGCCTCAGCCTCGATCAGCAATTGGGTTTTCAGGGGGGCATAGACGAGGTCAGTGACCAGCATCCCGCGGCGCAGGGCATCGAGGGGCACGCGCAGATCAGGCTTGCCGACCATGCCGAGCGAGGTCGTGTTGACCAGCATGGCGCAGCCTTCGATCATGTTTCCGGCCTGTACCCATTCATGGACCTGAACCTTTGCGCCGAAATCGGAACGCAGGGCATCGGCGCGGAGGCGGGTTCGGTTGCCGACGCGGATCTCGGGGACGCCGACCTCGATCAGGGCGGCGATGACTGCGCGTGAGGCGCCACCGGCACCGAGGACGGCGGCGGGGCCGGCAGCAGGGTTCCAAGTGGGGACATGCTGGCGCAGATTGGCGATAAAGCCGGAGCCATCGCTGTTATCGGCATAAATCTTGCCGTTTTTGCGGAAAATCAGCGTGTTGGCGGCGCCGATCAGGGCGGCGCGGTCGGTGACGACATCAGCCAGCTTCAGCACCTCTTCCTTGTAGGGAATGGTGACGTTGACGCCGACGAAACCAAGACGCGGCAGCATATGCAGCGCCTCGCGCAGATCGCCCGGCGCGATGTCGAGGGGGATGTAATGGCCCTTGATGCCGAGGCGTTTCAGCCAAAATCCGTGCAGGGCCGGGGATTTGCTATGGGCAATCGGGTGGCCGATGACGCCTGCGAGGGGGATGCGGGGAAGGTCGGTCATTTGGGGATGAAGCCTCGCAGAGCAAGATAGGACAGCAGGGGCAAAAGGGGCAGGCCCAGAACGGTAAAGTAATCGCCCGAAATCTCGGTGAAAAGCCGAACCCCCTCTTGTTCCAGCTTATAACCGCCGACCGAGCTGGCGATTTCGGGCCAGTTGCGGGCGAGATAGGCGTCAAGATAGGCGTCCGAGACCGGGCGCATGGTCAGCTGCGCGGTGCCGGTATGGCGCCAGATCGGCTTGCCCGCGTCATAAAGCACGGCAGCCGAGAGCAGGCGGTGGGTGTTGCCGCGTAGTGCAGTGATCTGGGCGCGGGCCTCATCGATGGTTTCGGGCTTGGACAGGATTTGTCCCGCAAAATCGAGGATCTGATCGCAGCCGAGCACGAGGGCGGAGGGGTTTTTGTCGGCGATGCGCTGGGCCTTCATTTCCGCCAGGGCGTCGGCGACGTCATTCGGCTTTGCATCCTCGGCCAAAAGCGAGGCGCGGATCATTTCTTCGTCGATGCGGGGGGGGACGGCGGTGACATGGAGGCCGGCCGCGCGCAACAGATTGGCGCGGATCTCGGAGCCGGAGGCGAGGATCAGGGGGCGGAGGTCGGACATTTGGGCTGTGGATAAACACTTTATGTTCTGGGGGAGTATTTGGGGCGAGATGGCCCCGGAGACGATGGAGCCGTGGTTCCAGGGCGATTGTCAATGCTCCGGTGCCGTTTGCTCACAGGGGGATGGGGGGTTGGGGCGTGAAGGGGAGAGGCGGCTGACCGAAAATGATCCCGGCTTTCGTACACAAGTGCGGCAATCAAAACTTATTGATTCTATAAGATAAAATAGGTGGTTTTGGAGATTTTCCCAGTCTTTCCACAGGCTTGTGCGCTGTGGATAGAGCTGCGGATGAAAACAGCCATTCCCATATCCGCAGGGCCTACTACAACATCTTTCCTTATATATCTTTTCTTCTTTAAGAAGGGGCACGGGAGGAACATGATGGGCGAGTTTCTGGCGGATTGGTATCTTTGGTCGAAATCTTTGCATATCATTTCGGTGGTTGCCTGGATGGCTGGGCTTTTCTATCTGCCGAGGCTGATGGTCTATCACGCCGAGCAGGTCGAAAAGGGCTCGGCCACCGAGGCGATGTTTCAGCAGATGGAACGGCGGCTCTTGAGGGCGATCATGGGGCCGGCGATGATCGCGACCTGGGTCTTTGGTCTGTCGCTGGTATTTACTCCGGGGATCGTGGACTGGGGGCAGGTCTGGCCTTGGGTCAAGGCGGCCAGCGTTATTGCCATGACCGGGTTTCACGAATGGCTGGCGGCTCGGGTGCAGGATTTTGCGGCGGGGCAGAACCGGATCACGGGGCGAAACTACCGGATTGCCAATGAAGTGCCGACTTTGCTGCTGATTATCATCGTTTTCTCGGTGGTGGTAAAGTTCTGACGGTTGACTTGGGGGATGGGTCTGCTTAGTTGGGGCCTTGTGCGAGGCCGTTCGGCTGTTCCCGCGCTTTCCGATCCATAGCAGTTGCTGCCGGCCCCTGAGGGCCACCGAGGTACCCCCATGACCATTGAACAATTGAACCTTGCCGATCTTAAGGCCAAGACGCCGGCCGAACTGCTGGCTATGGCGGAAGAGTGGGATATTGAGAACGCCCCGAACATGCGCAAGGGCGAGATGATGTTCTCGATCCTGAAGGAGCATGCCGAAGAGGGCTGGGAGATTGGCGGCGACGGGGTGCTGGAAGTGCTGCAGGACGGCTTTGGCTTTCTGCGCTCGCCCTCGGCGAATTACCTGTCGGGCCCGGATGATATCTATGTCTCGCCCGAGATGATCCGCCAGTTCAGCCTGCGGACTGGGGACACGATTGAGGGGATCATTCAGGCCCCGCGTGAAAATGAACGCTATTTTTGCCTGACCAAGGCCACGAAGATCAACTTTGATGACCCTGAAAAGGCGCGTCACAAGGTGCATTTCGACAATCTGACGCCGCTCTATCCCGATGAGCGGCTGAAGATGGAAGTTGAGGATCCGACGATCAAGGATCGCTCGGCGCGGATCATTGACCTGGTGTGCCCCATCGGCAAAGGCCAGCGTGCGTTGATTGTTGCGCCGCCGCGGACGGGTAAGACGGTGCTGTTGCAGAACATCGCCAATTCTATCGCGGTCAATCACCCAGAATGCTACCTGATCGTACTTTTGATCGACGAGCGGCCGGAAGAAGTCACCGATATGCAGCGTTCGGTGAAGGGGGAGGTTGTCTCATCAACCTTTGACGAGCCGGCGACGCGGCACGTGGCTGTGGCCGAGATGGTGGCGGAGAAGGCCAAGCGGTTGGTGGAGCACAAGCGCGATGTGGTGATCCTGTTGGACAGCATCACGCGGCTGGGCCGGGCTTTTAACACCGTGGTCCCATCATCGGGCAAGGTTCTGACCGGCGGTGTGGATGCGAATGCCTTGCAACGGCCAAAGCGGTTCTTTGGTGCGGCGCGGAATATTGAAGAGGGCGGATCGCTGACCATCATCGCCACGGCGCTGATTGATACCGGCAGCCGGATGGACGAGGTGATCTTTGAGGAATTCAAAGGCACCGGCAACAGCGAGATCGTTCTGGACCGCAAGGTTGCGGACAAGCGCGTGTTCCCGGCTATCGACATTCAGAAGTCGGGCACGCGGAAAGAGGAATTGCTGGTGAACAAGGTTGATCTGGCCAAGGCCTATGTGCTGCGCCGGATCCTGAACCCGATGGGCACCACCGATGCGATCGAATTCCTGCTGACCAAGCTGAAGCAGACGAAGACCAATGCGGAGTTCTTTGAGTCGATGAACTCTTGATCCTTTTGGTGGACGGGGCCGGCGATGGACACGATCTTTGCCTTGGCGAGTGCGAAGGGTAAGGCGGGGGTCGCGCTGGTCCGGGTTTCGGGACCGGGGGCTTTTGTCGCGGCCCGGGACCTGTGCGGCGATGTGCCGGAGCCGAGGCGCGCGGGGCTGCGGGTTTTGCGCGCGCAGGGCATGATTCTGGATCAGGCGCTGGTTTTGGTTTTTGGCGGGGGCCAATCCTTTACCGGTGAGGATGTGGTAGAGTTGCATCTGCATGGCTCTCAGGCCGTTGTGAAGGCTGTGCTGGACGCCCTGAGCGCGATGACGGGCCTGCGGATGGCGGAACCAGGGGAGTTTACGCGGCGGGCACTAGAGAACGGCAAGCTGGATCTGACGCAGGTCGAGGGCCTGTCGGATCTGATCGACGCCGAGACCGAGGCGCAGCGGCGTCAGGCGCAGCGGGTGCTGTCGGGGGCGATTGGGGCGCGGGCGGCGGGATGGCGCAAGATACTGGTGCGGGTGGCGGCGCTGATCGAGGCAACGATTGATTTTGCCGATGAGGATGTTCCGGTTGACGTCAGCCCCGAGGTTTTGGGTTTGATCGACGATTTGATCGGGCAGTTGAGCCGTGAGGTGGCTGCGGGCCGGGTGGCGGAGCGGGTGCGTGCGGGGTTTGAGGTTGCGATCATTGGGCAGCCGAATGTCGGAAAGTCTACTCTTCTCAATAAGTTGGCGGGTCGGGATGCTGCGATAACCTCGGAGTTTGCGGGGACGACGCGGGATGTGATCGAGGTTCGGATGGATCTTGATGGGTTGCCGGTGACCTTGTTGGACACGGCGGGAATCCGGGAAACGGCGGATCCGGTGGAGCAAAAGGGGATCGATCTGGCGTTGAGGCGGTCAGAGGCGGCGGATTTGCGGCTGTTCTTGATCGCGTCGATCGGGGAAGGCTTGCCAATAGCGCTGCAATCCGGCGATCTGGTGGTGCTCGCGAAGTCGGATCAGCAGGGATTGGTCGAAGGATTGGCGGTTTCGGGGCAGACCGGGCTTGGGATTGACCGGCTCTTGGCGGCAATCTCGGGGGAATTGGCGGGACGGCTGGCTTTGGATGGGGTGGCGACGCGGCATCGGCATCTTGTTGCCATGCGCGGCGCAATCGAGGCTTTAGAACGGGCGCGGATTGAGGTATCAAGCGGGCTTGTGCTGGCAGAGCTCGCGGCGGCAGAGGTGCGGCGGGCGATATCGGCGATGGATATTCTGGTCGGCAAGCTGGGCGTTGAGGATTTCCTGGGCGAGATCTTTGCAAGCTTTTGCATCGGTAAGTGAGGGCGTTTCACGTGAAACATTTTGATGTCGTAGTTATTGGCGGTGGGCATGCTGGGGCGGAGGCTGCTGCAGCGTCGGCGCGGATGGGCGCGCGGACGGCGTTGGTGACGATGTCGGCGGCGAATGTGGGGGTGATGTCCTGCAATCCTGCCATCGGCGGCCTCGGTAAGGGGCATTTGGTTCGCGAAATCGACGCCTTGGACGGAATCATGGGGCGGGCGGCGGATGAGGCGGGGATTCAGTTTCGGCTTTTGAACAAGCGCAAGGGGCCCGCCGTGCAGGGGCCGCGGGTGCAGGCCGACCGCAAGATCTATCGGCAGGCGATCCAGCGGCTTTTGGCGGAAACGCAGGGATTGACGATTGTGGAGGGCGAGGTTGTTGATCTGCAGATGCAGGTGGGCGGCGGGGTCAGGGGCTGCGTTTTGGCGGATGGGACTGAGTTGTCAGCCAGCGCGATTGTTCTTACGGCGGGCACTTTTCTGAATGGACTGATGCATATCGGCGGCGAGCGAAAGACGGGCGGGCGGGTCGGAGATGCGGCCTCGGTACGACTGGCGAACCGCTTGGCGGACATGAAGCTGGCGCGCGGGCGTCTCAAAACGGGCACGCCGCCGCGGCTGGATGGTCGCACAATCGATTGGTCGCGGCTGGAATTGCAGCCCGGTGATGATGTTGCGTCGATGTTTTCCTTTCTAAACAAGGCGCCCTTTGTCCGTCAGGTCAGCTGCGGTATCACTCATACCAATGAGCGGACCCATGACATTGTCCGCGCAAATCTGGCCCGCTCGGCCATGTATGGCGGCCATATTGACGGTGTCGGCCCCCGCTACTGCCCGTCAATCGAGGACAAGGTGGTGCGCTTTGCGGACAAGGCCTCGCATCAGGTCTATCTGGAGCCGGAGGGTTTGGACGACCACACGATCTACCCGAACGGCATTTCGTCGTCTTTGCCCGTTTCGGTGCAGCACGATTATGTGCGTTCGATCGCCGGGTTGGAGGCGGTTACGATTTTGCAGCCGGCCTATGCGATCGAGTACGACTTTTTTGATCCGATGGGACTGAAGCCAACTTTGGAGCTGGTGGCCTGTCCAGGCCTGTATTTAGCTGGGCAGATCAACGGCACGACCGGTTATGAAGAGGCCGCAGCGCAGGGACTGGTTGCGGGGGCCAATGCGGCGGCGGTGGCGAAGGGCTTGCCAATGCTACGGTTTGAACGTTCGAGCAGCTATATCGGTGTGTTGCTGGATGATTTGATCACCCGCGGTGTCAGCGAACCCTACCGTATGTTTACCTCGCGGGCCGAGTTCCGGCTTTCCTTGCGGGCCGACAATGCTGATCAGCGCCTGACGGCTTTTGGAATTGAACATGGCCTGGTCGGTCCCGGTCGACGCGCAGCCTTTGTGGAAAAGAGCGCTGCGCTGAGCGCGGCCCGCGGCTTGCTAGAGGGAAAGAGTTTTAGTCCCAAGGAGTTGGTGGCGGCGGGCGTTGCGACGTGTGGTGATGGCCAGCGGCGGACGGCGCTGCAGGTTCTGTCGCAAGCGGGTGTTGATCTGGCTGGAATTGATGCGCTGGTTCCGGAATGGGCGCAGACCGCTGCCGAGATAAAGCAGCAAATTGCCTGTGACGCGCTCTATTCTCATTACATTATCCGGCAACAATCAGAAGCATTCGGCCTTTCGCAGGCGATGGGGCGGCATATCCCGGAGGAATTCGACTATGACGTGCTGTCGGGTCTTTCGTCTGAACTGACCAGCAAGCTCAAGCGTTTGCGGCCAACGACATTGGATATAGCAGGCAGGGTCGAGGGGATGACCCCGGCGGCATTGACGCTGATTCTCGCGCATCTAAAAAAGGGCGAGAAGAGCCGGGCAGCAGCGGGATGAACACTGCTGATCGCTATGTTCCGGATTGGCTAGATGTTTCACGTGAAACACTAGCCGCGCTGGTAGAGCTTGAGGCGCTGGTGTTGAAGTGGACCACAACAGTGAATCTGATTTCGAAGACCTCAGCCTTGGATATCTGGGGCCGGCACATGCTGGACTCTGCCCAAATTGCAAAATTGGTCACGGCCAAAGGCTCTGACTGGGCTGATCTTGGCAGCGGCGGCGGTTTTCCTGGCCTCGTTCTGGCAGTTATAGGCAGAGAGATCTGGCCGCAGCGCCGGTTCACGCTCGTCGAATCAGATGCAAGGAAAGCGGCCTTTCTAGCGCAAGCAAACAAGACGCTGGGCCTAAACGTGACCATCCTTGTCCAACGTGTGGAGGCTCTGTCGCCGCTTTCCGCCCATTCCGTCACTGCCCGAGCGCTTGCTCCACTTGAGGTTTTGCTGGGTTTCGCGCATCGGCACCTGCGGACTGGAGGCAAAGCCTACTTTCCCAAGGGTGCGACCTATCGGCAAGAGGTTGAGGCGGCGCGGATAAAGTGGCAGTTTGAAGAAATCGCGCATGTGAGCCGGACAGACCCGCAATCTGCAATACTTGAGGTGAAAAACATTGACCCGCGCTGATCCAACCAGGCCCGCTTTGCCGAAAGTTTTCGCGGTCTCCAACCAGAAGGGCGGGGTTGGAAAGACCACGACAACGATCAATCTAGCGCATGGGTTGGCCGAAGCCGGAGCCCGAGTTCTGATCGTTGACGTCGATCCGCAGGGGAACGCCTCTACTGGCCTCGGTATTTCTCCGGAACGTCGCCGCATTACTTCCTATGATGTCTTGCTGGATGAGGCTCCGATTTCGGAAGCGATCATGGAAACGTCGATCGCCAATCTCTATATCTGCCCCGCCAATGCAGATCTTTCCTCGGCCGATGTTGAGTTGGTTTCGAACGAAAAGCGGATTTTTTTGCTCCAAGACGCACTACGCCAGCCGGACATGGACCGTTTCCGCTTTGATTTCGTTCTTATTGACTGCCCGCCGTCGCTGAATCTGCTGACTGTCAATGCGATGATTGCAGCCAATGCGGTGATCGTGCCGCTTCAGGCTGAATTTTTTGCTCTCGAGGGTCTGTCGCAGTTGCTGTTAACCATCCGCGAGATCCGGCAAACCGGCAATCCGAGCTTGCGGATCGAGGGTGTACTTTTGACCATGTTCGACAGCCGCAACCGTCTTTGCCATCAAGTCGAAGCCGACGCTCGCAACAATCTTGGCGACGTGGTCTACAACACCGTCATTCCGCGAAACGTTCGGGTCAGCGAGGCACCGTCCTTTGCGATGTCAGTGCTGCAATATGATCCCACCTCGAAAGGCGCAGAGGCCTATCGTGCCCTGGCCGCGGAAATTCTAACAAGAAACCCGATCGCCGGATCCAAGGAGTAGTCATGGACAAGAAACAAGAACGGCGCGGTTTAGGGCGCGGCCTGTCCGCCCTGATGTCCGATATCAACCTTTCCGCTGATGGGCCCGCGTCGGATTCGCAGCGTCGTCCAGAGCTTCGCCTGCCAATCGAGCGGATTTTTCCAAACCCCAATCAACCCCGTCGTGATTTCGACCAAGAGCCGCTGGAATCCCTCGCGAACTCAATTCGGCAAAAGGGTGTCCTCCAGCCCCTCATCGTTCGGCCGCGCCCGGCTGCAGAGGGAGACTTTGAAATCGTCGCGGGTGAGCGGCGTTGGCGCGCATCGCAACTCGCGAATCTGCATGAAATTCCGGTGGTGATCCGAGATCTTGACGATGTTGAAGTGATTGAAATCGCAATCATCGAAAACATTCAGCGCGCTGATTTGAATGCTATTGAAGAGGCGCTTGGCTATCGGCAGCTGATGGATCGGTTTGGCCATACGCAAGAAAAAATAGCTGAAGCACTCTCCCGCAGTCGCAGTCATATTGCGAATCTGTTGCGTCTGCTCTCCTTGCCGGAGGATGTCCAGATTCTCGTCCGCGAGGGAAAGCTGTCTGCTGGTCATGCGCGGGCAGTCATCACCAGCGCAGAGCCGTCAAGGCTTGCGCAACTTGCGGTCCAGCGCGGTCTGTCGGTGCGGGATGTGGAAAAGTTGGCCAAGAATACCAAGGCTCAAAAGGCCGCGCCTAGAACGGGTAACGTCAAAGACGCCGACACGCGGGCGATCGAACAGGATCTGAGCGCGGGTCTTAAACTGCCGGTGTCGATTGCGCACACGATTGACGGCAGCGGCACCCTCTCGGTCCGCTACTACAATCTCGAGGATCTCGATATGCTCTGCAGGGCGCTTTCGATCGCTCGGCGGGATGATATTCGGGACTAGTAGGGGCGTTCGACCCCTAAATTCTATCCGCAAGCGCCCGTATAACGGCATTTAGAACCAAGCGGCCCTGCGCCGTCGCGTTTACCTGGCTTCCGGTTTGCGCGATCATCGCCAGTTCGAGCAGGCCCTGCAGTGCCTTTTCCGTGACCCGCCTCCCGGTCAGCCGCTCGATCCTTGATAAATCGATCCCATCTCGGGTCCGCAGTCCCATCAGTATCAATTCTTCGGCCCAAGCCTGCGACGAAAGCGTATCGCGGGGCTCCTCGCCGGCCTTGCCAGCCCTTACCTGCGCCAGCCAGGCACCGGGAGCCTTAGGCGCCACCGTCGCGTATCGGTGACCCTGCAGCGTCAGCCGCCCATGTGCCCCCGGACCTATACCCACATAGTCGCCACCCTGCCAATAGATTTGATTGTGCCGGGATTCATAGCCAGGAATCGCATGGTTAGAGACTTCGTAGGCATAAAGGCCGCGCGTGTTGCAAAGCTCCTGTGTCAACTCGTAGAGATCCACCGACAGATCCTCGTTCGGAAGCCCGCGCAAGGCGCCTGCCGCAAGGCGCTGCGCAAAGGCTGTCCCATCCTCGACAGTCAGCTGATAGAGGGACATATGCGTTGGCAGCAAGTCCAACGCCCGCGTCAACTCGGCCCGCCACGCACCAAGGGACTGGTCCTGCCGGGCGTAGATTAGGTCAAAGCTAACCCGATCAAAGACCGACCGGGCCGATTCAAGCGCTTTTAGCGCGGTATCGACGCTATGCAGCCGCCCAAGGGCGCGCAAATCTGCATCAACCAGCGACTGAAACCCCATTGAAACCCGGTTCACGCCCGCACGCTTGTAGCCCTCAAATCGGGCAACTTCGACCGATGAGGGGTTCGCCTCGAGCGTTATTTCCACATCGTTTCGCAGCGACCAATTGCGCCTAACCGCCGAAAGAATCCGGTCAACGGTTTCGGGATGCATCAAAGACGGTGTTCCGCCCCCAAAGTATATGCTGGCAATCCGTTTTGGGCCCAACTCTTCTGCGAACCGGCTCACCTCAACTTCAAAGGCCTCCGCCCATTGGTCCTGATCCACCTTTTCAGCAACATGGCTGTTGAAGTCGCAATAGGGGCACTTTGATTGGCAAAAGGGCCAGTGCAGATAGATCGCCAGATCGTCACGGTCCATGGGTATTTAGCCCTTGAAAGCCGTAACTTCGATTTCAATCTTCATTTCCGGGCGGATCAGGCCGGCGATGACCATGGTAGCGGCGGGCCGTATTTCCGATAGGGCCGCGCCAAGCTCCGGGATAATTTCGTCAACAAAGCCAGTGTTGGTGACGGTATATTGCACCCGGACGATGTCATCCATTTCAAAACCGGCCTCGGTCAGGACCTTGGCAATGGTCGCAAAGCAGTTTCTGGTCTGGAGCGCCGCGCTGTCCGGGATTTCCATCGTGGCATAATCGTAGCCGGTAACGCCGGAGATGAAACACCAACCCGATTTCACAATGGCGCGGCTGTAACCCATGTTCTTTTCAAAAGCGGAACCTGTCGAGATACGTTTCACGTGAAACACTCCTGTATGAAGCGGGAAAAGGCCCGGCCTCGGTGACTGATGCGATTCTTTTCCCAGCGGTCCATCTCACCAAAGGTCACATCATAACCCTCTGGTTGGAAAATAGGGTCGTAGCCATGTCCACCGAGCCCGCGCCCCGGCCAAACAATCTGCCCGGGCATGCAGCCCTCAAAAACCTGATCGCTGCCATTAGGATATGCCAGAACCAGAGTACAGCGAAACTGCGCCAGGCGCGGATAGGGCGCCTGACAAGTCTCTAGTTCATTCCAAGCCCGCTCCATCGCAAGGGAAAAATCCCGACCGTTCGGAGTTTCCGCCCAATCTGCGGTGTAGACCCCCGGCGCGCCGCCCAAGGCATCAATCGTAATGCCGGAATCGTCGGCCAGCGCTGACATCCCCGTGGCCTTGGCCGCCGCATGCGCTTTAATCCGCGCATTGCCGACAAAACTCGCCTCAGTCTCAGCCGGTTCCGCAAGCCCCAACTCGGCGGCGCTCAGCACCCGCACGCCAAATGGCGCCAGCAAGTCGCGCATTTCGGCGAGCTTGCCAGCGTTATGCGTGGCCAAAACCAACGTGTCCCCGGCAAAGCGCATTTTTCAGCCCCCAATAGCCCGCCGCTGCGCATCGATCAGCGATCTGGCGCCCAAATCCGCCAGATCCATCAGCGCATTCAGGCTCTGCCGCGAAAAGGTCGCGCCCTCTGCCGACATCTGCACTTCGACCAACCGCCCACGGCCGGTAATCACAAAATTGCCATCGGCGCCGGCTTCGGAATCCTCAGGGTAGTCCAGATCCAGCACTTCCTGACCCGCATAAACCCCGCAAGAAACCGCGGCGATATGATCCACAATCGGATCGCTGACGATCAAGCCAGACTTCAACAGCTTGTTCACCGCCAGCCGCAGCGCCACCCAGCCCCCGGTGATCGAGGCGCAGCGCGTCCCGCCATCAGCCTGAATCACATCGCAGTCAACCACGATCTGCCGCTCGCCCAATGCGGCCCGGTCAACCCCAGCGCGCAGCGACCTTCCGATAAGACGTTGAATTTCCTGCGTTCTTCCGCTCTGCTTGCCCACCGCCGCCTCGCGCCGCGTCCGGCTGTTGGTTGCGCGCGGCAACATGCCATACTCCGCCGTAACCCAGCCCAGCCCAGTCCCCTTCAGAAACGACGGCGGCTTGTCTTCGATCGTTGCCGAGCAGAGCACATGCGTATTGCCCATCTTGATCAGGCAAGAACCCTCAGCATGATGCATCACGCCCGTTTCGATCGACACATCCCGCATCTGATCCAGTTTCCGCCCCGATGGCCGCATGTTCTGCCCCTTTTGAATATTCCCCGCCAAATAGGACCGCCGCCGCCCCATATGCAACCCTGATTGACGCGGGCGCTTGTATCTCCCTACACTTTGCCTAGGGAAGGCAGGATAATGATAGCGGCATCGAATATTCTGAACGATATGAATGACCGCACGCGTGAGGTGTTTCGCCGCGTTGTCGAAGCCTATCTGTCCTCGGGTGATCCGGTTGGCTCGCGCACCCTGACCCGAACCTTTTCGGAGAAACTCTCGGCCGCGACGATCCGAAACGTGATGCAAGATTTGGAATATGTTGGCCTGCTGGGCAGCCCCCACACTTCCGCCGGCCGCATCCCGACACAGCTGGGACTGCGCATGTTCGTGGATACCCTGCTGGAGGTTGGCACGGTTTCCAATGCCGACCGCGATATGATAGAGACGACCGCCGCACTGGACGCCCCCGATGTCGGCTCGCTTCTCGATCAGGTCAGTTCCACCCTTTCGGGCATCACAGGCTCGGCCTCTGTCGTGATGGCGCCCAAATTTGAGGCACAGATACGCCATATCGAATTCGTCAACCTGTCCCCCGATCGCGCCCTGGTGGTGCTGGTCCACACCGACGGCCATATCGAAAACCGCATTTTCACCCCGCCGCCGGGTCAAACGCCCTCGTCCTTGCGCGAGGCCGCGAATTTTCTGAATTCCTTTACCGAGGGCAAAACCCTCGCCGAGTTGCGCCTTGCGATCACAGAAGAGATTTCCCGCCGCCGCCAGGAAATCGACGGCCTCGCCCGCGCCCTCGTCGAAAGTGGGCTCGCGCTCTGGCAAAGCTCCGAGGATCATTCCGAACGCCTGATCGTCCGCGGTAGGTCCAACCTGATCGATTCCGCCGCCGAATCATCCGAGATCGACCTGATCCGCCGCCTCTTTGACGACCTCGAACGCAAGCGGGACATCGCCGAATTCCTCAATCTTGCCGAAACCGGTGAAGGTGTGAAAATATTTATTGGCTCTGAGAACAAACTCTTTTCACTTTCGGGCTCCTCATTGGTCGTCTCACCCTATATGAACGCGGATCGAAAGATCATCGGTGCGGTTGGCGTCATCGGTCCGACTCGGCTAAATTATGGCCGTATCGTCCCGATTGTTGATTTCACGGCGCAGCTTGTGGGCCGAATCCTGTCAGAACGGGGCAGGCTTTAGTCAGAACGGAACGGAATACGGAAATGACGCAGGAAAAAATGGAACCCGAAGATTATCTTTCGGAGGAAACCGAGAACTTTGCATTGGCAGACGAGATTGAGGCCCTGCGCGCCGAACGGGACGAGATGCGCGACCGTTTCATGCGGGCGCTGGCCGAATCCGAGAATGTCCGCAAACGGGCCGAGCGTGACCGCCGCGAGGCCGAGCAATACGGCGCCACCCGCCTCGCCCGCGATCTTTTGCCGATCTACGACAACCTCTCGCGCGCCTTGGGTTCCGTTACAGATGAAATGCGCGCGGAATCCTCGGCGATGATCGAAGGCGTTGAGCTGACCCTGCGCGAGTTGACCAATGTGATGACCAAACACGGCGTCAAACCGATCACGCCGGTGATTGGCGACCTCTTTGACCCCTCTTTGCACGAGGCCATGTTCGAAGCCGCGCTTCCTGGCACCAAGGCCGGGCAGATCATTCAGGTGATGGCGCCGGGCTTTTTGTTGCATGACCGGCTGCTGCGCGCGGCGCAGGTTGGGGTCTCTTCAATGGTTGGCTAAATCTTGGGGCCGCCCGGTCTAGGGGCGGCCTTCCAGAACCTGGCGAACCAGCCCGTTCACCTTTGAAGTCCATTCTTCCGGCCCAAAGTGCTGGGCCCAAGCCGCCGTGATCTGCGCCGCAAAGTCCATCGGGGCGGATCGAAACTGTGCTGTCATTTCGTCTATCATCGCGGCGCTCTGCGCCAAATCAGCGGTGATCAACCCGAAAAGCGGATGCAGCCGGCCAATCATCTGCGTGCCGCCGACCTTGGTTGAAAACACCGGCACGCCCATTTCCATCGCCTCGATCATCGCAATCGACAGCCCCTCATAGCGCGACGTCACCAGCAGCCCGTCGGCCCCCGCCAGGGCCGAGGGAACGTCCTCGGTCGGCCCCACAAACTGCACCCGCTCCAACGACTTAGCACCCAGGACAGCCGCAAACCGCCGTTTCAACTCCGCAGAATCGGTCCCCATCCCATGCATATCCAGCCTGAAATCCCCCGGCAAAAAAGCAAAAAGCCGGGCGGCATGATCAAGGTTCTTTTGCCGCGAATCCCGCGTCAGCATCACTAGGCGCCGTGACCCGTTGCGCACCGGCTCCGGCATGTCCGCGCCGCCAAGAACCGAGCTGTTTGGCAGAATATGGCAGCGATTATCGCGAACCAGCCAATCCGGCATCCCGGCGCGGTCCTCCTCGGTCAGAAACACCAGATCCTGAACCGGCCCCGTCCGCAGCCCCGCAATCTCCAGACCGATCGAGACCGCCGAACGCAACGCGCCGTGCCCCGGCCCAAACGGCAGCCCGTGATATGTCACCAACAGACGCCCCAAACCCCCGCCCCGCATCGCCGAGCGCGACAGCGGCAAGGCCATCCGCGCATGGGCCCAGACCAGATCCGGCCGAATTTCCCGCAAGGCCCCACTCAGCGCCGCCTTGGCGCGATAGGCGTTCTGCGGATTTAGGCCGGTCGCGAGCCCCGGAATTTCGATATGACGGAACTCTTTGGCAAAGCCGAACCCACCCCGATCCAGGTCAGAAATGATCGTCAGATCTGCCCAAGGGCCCAGGACCTCGGTTAATTGCTCGATATGGCGCGGCACGCCCGACCGGCCCCCATCGCCGCCCACCAAAACGATCTTTGGCCGACCAGCCATTCAAACCCTCCCCCAGAAAAACAGCAGCTTCAACACCCAATCCTCAGCCCGGTTCTGCCGATAGATCCCAAGGCGCCGCAGAATCGCCGGCCGCTTCCAGATCGAAACTTCGCGCAAAGACAGCAACTGAAAGGCAATCATCCGCCCCTCATCCCCCAAATCCGGCAGGCTCAGCAGCGCCGTCGCTTGTCGCCGAACCGCCCGCCCATAATCCCCGCTCAACACCCGCCGAATCCGCGCCAAGGCCTGCCCCTTCGCCTGCCCACTGCCCACCAGATTGCCGCCGTGCTGCCGATAATGCAGACCCGGCACCGGGTCGAAAAGGATCGCCCCGCCCGCCGCCGAAATCACCTGATAGGTCAGCCAATCGTGGTACCCCGCCTCCAGCGCCGCCCGATCTTTCGTGCCCCCAATGGCCCGCCGCATCAGTGCCGCCGCCGCGGCATTCAGCACCATCGCATTGCCCGTCATCCCGTTTTCCGCCAGCGCATGTCGCAGCCCCAACGGCTGCCCCGGCATCGCCGAAATCCGATCCCCGCGCCCCCCCTGGTCTGCGATAAACACCCGGCAAGCATAAATCGCCGGCCCCGCTGCATCGCACAGTGCCGCCACAGCCCGCTCCAGCTTTTCCGAAAGCCAGATATCGTCCTGATCACAAAAGGCCAGCCAGTCCGCTTCTGGTCCTGACTTCAGGATCAATTCCAGAAAATTGGCCGTTGCCCCCCTGCCTGGGCCCGCGGAAATCGCGACCCGCCCCGTCCCAACTTGCGCAGAAAACGTCTCTAACATCGCCAAAGTCGCATCACTCGACCCATCGTCACTCGCTTGCAACCGCCAGCTCCCATAGCTTTGCCGCGCCAGCGAATCCAACTGATCCGCCAGAAACTCCGCCCCGTTCCGCGTTGCCAAAAGCACGGAAATCATCGGCATCGCCCCGCTCATCCGCCGCCTCCATGCAAAAGCGCGCGCAGCTCATAGATCAGTTGCAACGCCTCTTTCGGCGAAAGATCGTCCGGGTGAACCAATTTCAGGCGATCTTCGATCGCCGAAGCCTTGGCAATCAACGGCGCTGGGGCCGGGGATAGCACCCGAAACAGCGGCAAATCATCAATCAATGCCTTTCTGGGCGCGCCGTCCCGCTCGCCCGCCTCCAGCGCCTTCAAGACCACCTTGGCCCGGTCCACCACGCTTTGAGGCAACCCGGCCAGTCGCGCAACCTGCACCCCATAACTGCGATCCGCCGCCCCCTTTCTGACCTCATGCAGAAAGATGACGTCGCCTTCCCACTCTTTGACGGTCACGGTCGCGTTTTCTACTCCCGGCAGCTTCCCCGCCAAGGCCGTCATCTCGTGGTAGTGCGTGGCGAACAGGGCGCGGCAACGGTTGACGCCGTGCAGATGCTCCATCGTCGCCCAGGCGATCGACAATCCATCATAGGTCGCTGTGCCCCGCCCGATCTCGTCCAGAATAACCAGCGCCCGGTCGTCCGCCTGGGTCAGGATCGCGGCGGTTTCCACCATTTCAACCATAAAGGTCGACCGCCCTCGCGCCAAATCATCCGCCGCACCCACCCGGCTGAAAATCTGGCTGACAACACCAATCTCGGCGAAACTCGCCGGCACAAAAGACCCCGCCTGAGCCAACAAAGCGATCAGCGCGTTTTGGCGCAAAAAGGTGGATTTGCCGGCCATGTTGGGACCAGTCAGCAGCCAAATCGCCGGCGCCGAGCCGGGCGTCAGCTCGCAATCATTGGCCACAAAAGGCCCTGCGCCCTGCCTGCGCAGCGCCCGCTCGACCACCGGATGACGCCCACCCTTGATGATAAAGCCGCGATGATCGGTGACGACCGGTTCGCTCCAGCCCTCACTCTGCGCAATATCGGCAAGAGCGGCGGTCAGGTCTATCTC
>CAIYZT010000359.1 GCA_903930735.1 uncultured Paracoccaceae bacterium
AAGCAGACGACGAAGAAGCTGACGACGAAGAAGCTGAAGAAGAAGAAGCTGAAGAAGAAGAAGGTGAAGAAGAAGCCGACGAGGGTGGCGAAGAAGGCGGCGAAGAAGAAGAGTAACGCGCTGCGGTTTAGTCAAACAAGGAAAGGGCCGCGAGGAAACTCGCAGCCCTTTTCATTTCGGTTTGCCGTTGCGTGCAGAGCCGCGCTAACCCCGCGCGTGAAAGAAATCGTAGATGCTTTGCGCCATGGTCGCGGAAATGCCATCGACCGCCAAAAGATCGGGCAGGGCTGCGCGCGCTACCGCTTTGGCGCTGCCGAAATGGGCCAAAAGCGCACGCTTTCGGGCCGCGCCGACGCCCGGCACCTCGTCCAAAGGATTGGCAATCAGGGATTTTGACCGCTTGGCCACATGGGCGCCATTGGCCCAGCGGTGCGCCTCGTCGCGCAGACGCTGCACGAAATACAAGACCGGATCGTTGCGCTGCAGCGCCATTGGACGTGCGCCTATGCGGTGAAATTCCTCTTTGCCGGCATCGCGGTCGATCCCCTTGGCCACCCCGACCATCGCGACATCCTCGACCCCCAATTCCGCCATGACCCCTGCCACCGCCGAGACCTGCCCCGCCCCGCCATCGATGAGCAGCAGGTCCGGCCAAGCGCCCGATTTACGCTCTGGATCCTCTTTCAAGAGCCGCTCGAACCGCCGGGTCATCAACTCACGCATCATGCCGAAATCGTCGCTATTCGCGCCCGCGGCCGATTTGATATTGAACTTTCGGTACTGGCTTTTGATGAAACCATCGGCCCCGGCCACGATCATACCGCCCACGGCATCCGAGCCTTGGATATGAGCATTGTCATAGACTTCAATGCGTTGCGGCGGGCCGTCCAGATCAAAGGCATCTGCAAGGGCCTGCAACAGCTTGTTCTGCGTTGCGCTTTCCGACATCCGCCGCGCCAGACTTTCGCGGGCATTGCGGACGGCATTTTCCACCAACTCTGCCTTTTCACCGCGCTGCGGGACCGCAATTTCAACCCGCCGCCCGGCGCGCTGCGTCAAAGCGCTTTCCACCAGATCCGGGTTTTCAACCGGATGGGACAGCAGGATCAGCTTGGGCGGGTCCTTGTCGTCGTAAAACTGGGTAACAAATGCCTCCAGAATCTCGGGTTCCTCGGCGCCGGAGCCGGTCTTGGGGTAGAAATCGCGATTGCCCCAGGACTGATTGGCGCGGATGAAAAACACCTGCACGCAAGCCTGACCATGGTCCAGATGCAGGGCCACGACATCCGCCTCGGCGACCGAACGCGGGTTGATCCCCTGCGAGGTCTGGACCTGGGTCAGCGCCTTGATCCGGTCGCGCAGGGCCGCCGCGCGTTCAAACTCCATCGCCTCGGAGGCCGCCGCCATGGCCTGCGCAAGGTCGGCCTGGACCGAGGTTGTCTTGCCCTCCAGGAACCGCTTGGCGTCGTTCACCAGATCCAGGTAACCCGCGCGGTCCACCTTGGACACGCAGGGACCCGCGCAACGCTTGATCTGAAACTGCAGACAAGGCCGGGTACGGCTTTCAAACATCGCATCGGTGCAATTGCGCAGAAGGAACACCTTTTGCAGCTGATTCAGCGTGTAATTGACCGCCCCCGCGCTGGCAAAGGGGCCGAAGTAGGCGCCCTTTTCGGTCTTTTTGCCGCGATGTTTTTTCAGCTGGGGATAGTCGTGTTCGGTGCTGATCAGGATGTTCGGAAAGGATTTATCGTCGCGCAGCAGCACGTTGTAGCGCGGCTTGAGCTGCTTGATCAGGTTCTGCTCCAGTAGTAGCGCTTCGGTCTCGGTCCGGGTGGAAAGAAACATCATCGAGGCGGTTTCAAAAATCATCCGCTCGATCCGCGCCGAATGACCGCCAGCGCGGGCATAGTTCGACACCCGGTTCTTCAAATTCCGCGCCTTGCCGACATAGAGGACCTCGGAGCCAGCGTTCAGCATGCGGTAAACGCCGGGCGAAGTGTCCAGTTGCTTGACGTAATCCGCGATGATCTCGTGGCCCGTGCGGGCTATATCGTTCATGCCAATCCCGGCGCTGTTGAGGAAATGATTCTGTCCGTTGACTGCAATGTCAGCCATGTCAAAGCAAGAGGGAAGCTGTCCACCGTTTCTGTGGATAACTCAGCGGAAAAGATTTCGGGTAGTCGAAATTTCCTTGGTTTTTTGGCCCTTTCGTTAATGTGCCTATTTTTTAGGCATATTAGTAAGGCTCTGTTTCTAAATGAAAAATAATTCCAAATCGCGCAAACATATGAAATGGCAGGACAATTTATGACAGAACTGTGAACGAAGGGGCCAAAGTGGACAAGTCCGAAGGCGGGGCTGCGAAAATCACTCAACCCCAAGCACGTCTGGCGTCTGCCAGGCCAGATGCTGGCCGCCGTCGGTCGCGATCATTTGCCCGGTCACCGAGGACGAATTCAGGAAAAATCCAAGCGCCGCCGTGACATCCGAGGGGTTAGCACCACGTTTCAGCACCGTCGCGGCGCGTTGCCGGGCGAAGTGGTTGGCGCTTTGACGCTCGCCCTGCAGGGTTGGCCCCGGGCCAATAGCATTGACACGGATCTGCGGCGCAAGGGCCTGCGCAGCAGTCCGCGTCAGGGCCCAAAGCGCGGCCTTGGCGAGCGAATAGGTCATGAATTCCGGCGTCGGCTTCCACACGCGCTGGTCGATCATATTGATGACCAAACCGGCGGCCAGCGGCTCGCCGGCGCTGTCGATGCTGGCCACGGGGCACTGGGCGGCAAGAGCTTGGATCAGCACGAAAGGCGCGCGCAGGTTCGATTCCATGTGGCGGTCCCAGCCGCTCCGCACGGCGCTGCGCAGGGTATCATATTCAAATATAGAGGCATTGTTGATCAGCACCGTCAACGGCCCGCCCAGGGCCCGCGCCGCCGCCGGAACCAGCCCCTGAACCTGCGCCTCGTCCAACAGATCAGCCTGAAGGGTCACCGCCCGGCGGCCCAGCGCGGTGATCTGCGCCGCCGTCTCTTTGGCGCCTTCCGCGGACGAGGCGTAATGCACGGCCACATCATAGCCCTGCTGCGCGAGATAGATCGCCATCTCGCGGCCCAGCCTCTTGCCCGCCCCCGTCACCAATGCCCGCATTACTTGCCCCCGCAGTCACAACCGGATTTGCCGATCTGATACTTGCCGCATTTGGGGCAAGGGACGGACTTGGCAAGCGGCACCCGCTTTTTGACCGCGCGGCCGAGGGCGCCGGGGAACAAGGCCTTGCCCACCATCCCGATGGCCGCCATCACCAGCAAAAACAGGATCACCGCCTTGATCAGCATCTAAAGCCCGAACCTGGCAAAAGCCGCGCGATCCTCGACCGCCTGCAGCGCATCGCCCGCCAATTGCAGGCCAAAACGGCTGAGGAAATTGCGTCTTTGTCCCAAGGGAACCAGCGCTACCTTGTCTCCAAAGATTGATTTCATCTTGGGCACCAGATGGCCAACGCCGTCCGCCAGCCCATTGGCAACCGCCTGCGCGCCCACCCAGATATCGGCATTGAACAGATCCCCCTCTCCCAACCGCGCCCCGCGCCGCGCCTTGACATGGGCGATAAAGGCCTCGTGGATCGGGGTCTGAATCGCCCGGATCCGTTCGATATCCTCAGGCTTTTGCGGCAAAAACGGATCGGCGAAGCTTTTGGAACGGCCGGCGGTTACCACCCGCCGCTCGATCCCCTGCCGCTCCATTAACTCGGCAAAGCCGAAGGAAGCGGAGATTACCCCGATGGAGCCGATGATCGAGCTGTCATCCACCCAGATCTGATCGCCCGAACAGGCCAGCCAATAGCCGCCCGACGCCGCGACATCCTCGACAAAGGCATGAACCGGGATCGACTTTTCGGCCGCCAACCGCCGGATGCGCGCGGAAATCAGGCTCGACTGCACCGGCGATCCGCCCGGCGAATTGATCACCAGCGCCACGGCCGCCGGTTTCATCCGAAATGCCTTTTCGATCAAAGGCGCAAGGCCGGCATCGTTGAGCCCGCGCGATCCCGTGCTGATCACACCGGAAAGGCGGATCACCGGCACGAGGGGCGGATGTTTGATAAAGGGGATGTGACGTATCATGCACCAGAAGTAATCTTGGCCCGCCGCTTGCGCAAGCCTTTGGCCGCGTTTTGCGGGGCTTGCATGCCCACACTTTCCCCGTCACGCTGCCGGCCATGATCGACAAGCTGGAAATGTTCATCGCCCTCGCCCAGGAACGCCATTTCGGCCGCGCAGCCGAGGTTTGCCGCATCACCCAGCCGACCCTGTCCAGCGCCATCCGCCAGTTGGAGGATAATCTGGGCGTGCAACTGGTGTTTCGCGGCTCCCGCTTTCAGGGCCTGACGCCTGAGGGGCAGCGCGTGCTGGAATGGGCGCGGCGGATCGTCGGCGATATGCGGGCGCTCAAGGACGAGATGCGTACGGTCCATGCCGGGCTGTCGGGCAACCTGCGCCTCGGCGTTATCCCGACCGCGCTGGCCATGGTGGCCGACCTGACCGCCCCCTTTACCGCCCGCCATCCCAATGTGCGGGTCAGCGTTTTGTCCCGCACATCGGCGGAGATTCTGGAAGGGATCGAAAGCCTGGGCCTTGATGCCGGCATCACCTATCTGGACAACGAGCCGCTGGGCCGCGTCGCGCAAATCCCGCTTTACACCGAATATTATAGATTTCTTTGCACCAATGCCTCAAAGCTGGCGCAACGCAAGACCGTCACTTGGTCTGAGGTTGCGTTGGAACCTCTGTGCCTTTTGACCGCCGATATGCAGAACCGCCGGATCGTCAACCAACATCTGGGCGAAGCCGGAGCCAAGGTGAACGCCATGGTCGAATCGAACTCCACCATCGCGCTTATTTCCCACGTTAAATCAGGCACTTGGTGCTCTGTCGTCCCAATGAAACTGGCCGAGATGTTCGTCGGGCAAAGCCTGATCGCCCTCCCGATCATCGAACCAGAAGCTGAGCATCTTGTTGGCCTGATCACCCCTCGCCGCGACCCGCAAACCCCAGTTTTGCAAGCTTTGATCGACGAGGCAGGCCGGCTGAGCCTGTGGCGCGATCGGTAGAATTACTCAATCGAGTGATTAAAAATTCCTATCGAATTGCACAGCTGATCAATTGCAATCAGTGCACTTCGTACGCACCGGATCGATAGATCCTGTCTATCGATCAACGGAATATCGATATTGATTCTTCTATCAAACCAGATATCAGGTCCCTAGGAGCAACAAAGGGCGTTTCATGCTTGATTCCGTGCAGACCAAAGAGCGCGTCGAAGAAATTCTGACCGCACATATCGCCTTGGAGGGCGCGCTCTTGCCGATCCTTCACGCGGTTCAGGCCGAGTTCGGTCATGTCCCGCAAGAGGCCCTGCCGATCATCGCCAAGGCGCTGAACATCTCGCGCGCCGAAGCGCATGGCGTGATGACCTTTTACCATGATTTCCGCGAAAAGCCCGCCGGTGCCCATGTTGTAAAACTCTGCCGAGCCGAGGCCTGTCAAGCTGTCGGCGCCGACCGTGTGGCGGCACACGCCAAAAAGGCGCTTGGCATCGACTGGCACGAAACGACCCTTGATGGAAAAGTCACGCTGGAGCCGATCTTTTGCCTTGGCCTTTGCGCCTGCGGTCCGGCCGCGATCATCGACGGCAAATTGTTCGGCCGCGTGGACGAAGCAAAATTGACCCAGATCATTGGTGGCCTGAAATGAAGATTTTCCTGCCGCTGGATAGCGCCGCCATCGCCCTTGGCGCCGATGAAATTGCCCTCGCCCTTCAGGCCCAGGCAAAGGCAAAGGGTATCGATTTGGACCTCGTGCGCAACGGCTCGCGCGGCATGGTCTGGCTGGAGCCCATGGCAGAGGTGCAGACCCCGGCTGGCCGGATGGCCTTTGGCCCGATGGATCTGGCCGATGTGCCCGCCCTCTTTGGCGATCTGGCGGCCCATCCCAAGGCGCTTGGCCTGACCGACGATCTGCCTTGGATGGCCGCCCAAACCCGGCTGACCTTTGCCCGTGTGGGCGTGATCGACCCACTGTCGCTGGCCGATTACCGTGCGCAGGGCGGTCTGACGGGTCTGGCCCGCGCGCTGGAAATGGACGCGCCCGCCCTGGTGGCTGAGGTTACCGCCTCGGGCCTGCGCGGCCGCGGCGGCGCCGGCTTTCCTACCGGGATCAAGTGGAAAACAGTATCTGAGGCGCAGGCAGACCGCAAATACATCGTCTGCAACGCCGACGAAGGCGACAGCGCGACCTTTGCCGACCGGATGCTGATGGAGGGCGACCCCTTCACTTTGATCGAAGGCATGATCATCGCGGGCCTTGCGACAGGGGCGACGAAGGGATTTGTTTACATTCGTTCGGAATACCCGATTGCCATCCATGTGATGCAGCAGGCCACCCTGATTGCCCGCGCCGTAGGCCTTCTGGGCCCTATGGTCATGGGCAAAGGCCCGGCCTTTGATCTGGAGATCCGCGTTGGCGCCGGCGCCTATGTCTGCGGCGAGGAAACCAGCCTTTTGAACTCCCTCGAAGGCAAGCGCGGCGTCGTCCGCGCCAAACCGCCGTTGCCCGCTCTCGAAGGCTTCATGGGCAAGCCGACGGTGGTGAACAACGTCATTTCGCTCGCCTCGATTCCGGTGATTTTCGAAAAGGGTGCCGAGCATTACAAGAATTTCGGCCTCGGTCGCTCGCGCGGTACTATCCCGCTGCAGATCGCCGGAAACGCGCGGTTTGGCGGGCTCTACGAGGTGGCTTTTGGCCTGTCCTTGGGAGAAATCGTTGACAAAATCGCCGGTGGCACGGCCTCAGGCCGCCCGGTAAAGGCGGTTCAGGTTGGCGGCCCCTTGGGCGCGTATTTTCCGCGCGCCCTGTTCGACACGCCCTTCGGCTACGAAGAATTCGCGGGCAAGGACGGGCTGATCGGCCATGCCGGCCTGACCATTTTTGACGACAGCGCCGATATGCTGGCCCAGGCCCGTTTCGCCATGGAATTCTGCGCGATTGAATCCTGCGGCAAATGCACCCCCTGCCGCATCGGCGCGGTGCGCGGCGTAGAAACCGTGGACCGGATCGCGCGCGGCGATGCCAGCGCCATCCCGCTGCTGACCGATCTGTGCAACACGATGAAATCCGGCTCGCTCTGCGCGCTGGGCGGCTTCACTCCCTACCCCGTCATGTCTGCCCTGACCCACTTTCCCGATGACTTTTCCCGCACCAAGGAGGCCGCTGAATGAAGGACTTCATCATTCCTGACCGCGATTTCGGCACCCCCGCCGCGAAAAGCAAACAAATGGTCACATTGACCATAGACGGTTTCGATGTGACCGTGCCTGCCGGCACCTCGATCATGCGCGCCGCCGCCGAAGCGGGCATCCAAGTGCCCAAACTCTGTGCGACCGACAGCGTTGAGGCGTTTGGCTCCTGCCGCCTCTGCCTGGTAGAGATTGAGGGGCGCAATGGCACCCCGGCTTCTTGCACTACGCCTGTTGCGCCGGGCCTCAAGGTCCACACTCAAAACGCCAAACTGAAACAGCTTCGCCGCGGCGTGATGGAGCTCTATATCTCCGACCACCCGCTGGATTGCCTGACCTGCTCGGCCAATGGCGACTGCGAATTGCAGGACATGGCGGGCGCCGTCGGCTTGCGCGATGTGCGCTACGAGGCGATCGACACCCATTTCAAAGTCAAGAACACCTCGGGCGAAGCCAATCCGAACTATATCCCCCGCGATGATTCCAACCCCTATTTCAGCTATGACCCGCAGAAATGCATCGTTTGCTCGCGCTGCGTGCGGGCTTGCGAAGAAGTGCAGGGCACCTTTGCGCTGACCATCGAAGGCCGGGGCTTTGACAGCCGCGTCTCCTTTGGCGCAAAGACGGACACCGCGCTGACCTCGGACTGCGTCTCTTGCGGGGCCTGCGTGGCCGCCTGCCCGACCGCGACTTTGCAGGAGAAGTCGATCATCGAGATCGGCACGCCGTCACACTCCGTGATCACGACCTGCGCCTATTGCGGCGTTGGTTGCAGTTTCAAGGCGGAAATGCGCGGCGATGAGCTGGTCCGCATGACCCCCTACAAGCACGGCAAGGCTAACCGCGGCCATAGCTGCGTCAAGGGCCGCTTTGCCTATGGCTACGCCAGCCACAAGGACCGGATCCTGAACCCGATGATCCGCGACAGCATCAACGACCCTTGGACCGAGGTTTCCTGGGCCGAAGCGATGAGCTTTGCCGCGGACCGGATGCAGGGCATTATCGCCAAGCATGGGCGCAAGTCGGTTGGGGTAATCACCTCTTCACGCTGCACCAATGAAGAGACCTATCTTGTCCAAAAACTGACCCGCGCCGTATTCATGAACAACAATACGGATACCTGCGCCCGCGTCTGCCATTCGCCCACTGGCTATGGCCTTGGGCAGACCTATGGCACCTCTGCCGGCACCCAAGACTTCGACTCCGTTGAGCATACCGATGTCGTCATCATCATCGGCGCCAACCCGACAGATGGGCACCCGGTTTTCGCCAGCCGTCTGAAAAAGCGTCTGCGCGCCGGAGCCAAACTGATCGTCGTCGATCCGCGCCGCACCGACATCGTCGAAAGCCCGCATGTCAAAGCCCGGCATCACCTGGCCCTGACCCCCGGCACCAATGTGGCCATCGTCACCGCGCTGGCCCATGTCATTGTCACCGAGGGTCTGTTCAACGAAGAATTCATCCGCACCCGCTGTGATTGGGACGAGTTTCAGGACTATGCAGAGTTTGTTAGCCGCCCGGAAAACTCGCCTGAATCAGTGCAGTTATTGACCGGTGTAAAGCCTGAGGAAGTCCGCGAGGCGGCTCGGCTCTATGCCCTCGGCGGCAATGGCGCGATTTATTATGGCCTTGGTGTTACAGAACATTCTCAGGGTTCGACCACCGTTATCGGCATTGCAAACCTCGCGATGCTGACCGGCAACATGGGCCGTCCGGGCGTGGGCGTGAACCCCTTGCGCGGTCAAAATAACGTGCAGGGCGCCTGCGACATGGGCTCTTTCCCGCATGAATTGCCTGGCTATCGCCATGTGAAAAACGACAATGTCCGCGAGATTTTTGAAAGCCTTTGGGGCGTCAAGATCGACAACGAACCCGGTCTGCGCATCCCCAACATGCTGGACGCCGCCGTTGAGGGCACGTTCAAGGGGCTCTATTGCCAGGGCGAAGACATCCTGCAATCGGATCCGGACACCAAACATGTCTCGGCCGGTCTTGCCGCGATGGACTGCGTTATTGTTCACGATCTCTTCCTGAACGAGACCGCGAACTACGCCCATGTCTTCCTGCCCGGCTCCACTTTCCTGGAAAAAGACGGCACCTTTACCAATGCCGAGCGGCGGATCAACCGTGTTCGCAAGGTCATGGCGCCGCGTAATGGCTTTGCCGATTGGGAAGTCACACAGATGTTCGCAAATGCGATGGGCGCGGGGTGGACCTATACCCATCCGTCGCAGATCATGGATGAAATCGCGATGACGACTCCCTCGTTTGCGGGCGTCAATTACGAAATGCTCGAAGTCAAAGGCTCGGTCCAATGGCCCTGCAACGACGCCGCGCCTGATGGGACGCCGCTGATGCATGTTGATGGGTTTGTCCGCGGCAAAGGGCGGTTCATCAACACCGAATATGTAGCAACGGATGAAAGAACCGGCCCTCGTTTTCCGCTTTTGCTGACCACGGGGCGAATTTTGTCGCAATACAACGTCGGCGCACAGACGCGGCGGACCGAAAACGTCGTTTGGCACGATCAGGATGTGTTGGAGATCCACCCGCATGACGCCGAAAATCGCGGCATCAAAGAAGGCGCCTGGGTGCGGCTTGCTTCGCGTGCCGGCGAGACCAGCTTGCGGGCAACGTTGACCGACCGGGTCAATCCCGGCGTGGTTTACACGACGTTCCACCACCCAGATACCCAGGCCAATGTCATTACGACCGATTATTCGGATTGGGCGACCAACTGCCCCGAGTATAAGGTAACGGCGGTGCAAGTGGCGCCATCGAACGGACCCACCGAATGGCAGCAGGACTATAACAGCATGGCCACTCTGTCGCGGCGAATCGCTGCGGCAGAGTGAGCGGCAGATGCTAACGCACCGTCCCTTGGCGCGGCAGGCTTTTGGGCCGGGCCGTGTCAGCGATGGCTTCCGCCAACTTCCCGAAGAGGTTGCGATTGCCCTTTCTTATAATGGGACGACGCAGGCGGTGATGATGGCCACGCCCGTTGATCTGATTGATTTTGCTTATGGATTCACTCTGACTGAGGGTATCGCGGCGCGGGATGAGATCGAGGATATCCAGATCCTTGAAACCGATCTGGGAATCGATTTGCAGATCTGGCTCAAGAACGAAGCGCAGGATCGCCGGGCTGCCCGACGGCGTACGATGGCTGGCCCGGTTGGCTGCGGTCTGTGCGGAATTGACTCGCTGGAGGAGGCGCGCCGCAGGCCACCCGTCATTAATGATCAATCATTCACATTGATGCAGAATCAGGTCTCGCAGGCGATGGCAGCGCTGACCCGACACCAGCCGCTCCACGATATTACCCACGCAGCCCATGCCGCAGGTTTCTGGGCCCCGACCCAAGGCATGGTGGCCGTGCGTGAAGATGTGGGGCGCCACAATGCCTTGGACAAACTGATCGGTGCGCTGAATGGCGCGGCGAGTGGCGCGCTGATCCTGACCTGCCGCACCTCGATCGATCTGGTCCAAAAGGCCGCTGCGGCCGGATTCCCTATGATCATCGCTGCCTCAGCCCCCACCGCGACCGCCGTTTCGGTGGCTCAGGAAGCGGGCATCACCCTTATCGCACTCGCACGGGCAGACCAGTTTGAGGTTTTCACCCACCCGGGCCGCGTTGCCCCCACTCAAATTACTCCCGAGGAGTCTGCCCATGTCGCATGATGGACCGCACGCCAAGCTGATCTATATGGCCAATCAGATCGCGAAATTCAT
>CAIYZT010000360.1 GCA_903930735.1 uncultured Paracoccaceae bacterium
ACTGGAAGGACCACAAAAAGGCGGGGATCATGACCTTCCGGGATCATGCCTACCGCTCAGTGATCACCGGAACCATGGCACCTTTGCACCATACGCCGTGGAAAGACGCGCTGGAAGATTCGATGGAAAGCTACCTGCGCAGCTAAGTCCGCGCGCAAACCAAAAGGCGGCTCCGCTTTGACGCGGTGCCGGCACAAAAGCATGAAACAAATTTTCGCTGAAGTTAAATTTCACTCGCCAGATCGGTTTTGACGTGTTTACTTTGCTGCATCAGGTCGCAGGGGGCAGCGCCGCCTTTGCCTGACCAATGGGGGCGTGGGGTACAAAGGTTTACAAAGGGCACGGTGGATAGGCGCCAGCCTGATCTGCCGAAACATTCAAAGAAAGCGGCGCTTCGGTACGGGGCAAGACCGCAAAACCAACGGGAGCTAGGGAAATGAGTGACAATAACGGTTCGGGCCAGATGGTTCGGGAGCTAGATTGGAAAGGTGCCTTTTGGATTGCGGCAGGCGTGCCGCCCTTGGTGCTTTTCTCGATCGGCGGCATTGCAGGCACCACGGGCAAGCTGGCCTTTGTGGTCTGGATCATCTCTATGATCATGGGCTTTTTGCAAAGCTTTACCTATGCCGAAATGGCCGGGATGTTCGGCAATAAAGCGGGGGGCACCTCGGTTTACGGCGCCACCGCCTGGCTGCGCTATTCCAAGCTGATCGCGCCCCTGTCGGTCTGGTGCAATTGGTTTGCCTGGTCGCCGGTGCTGTCGCTGGGCTGCGCCATTGCGGCGGGCTATATCCTGAACGCGCTGTTCCCGATCCCCCTTGCCGAAAGCGCGCAAGTCGTCGATTGGATCGCGGCCAATCTGGCCAGCTACACGGCTGAAACCCAAAGCGTGATCGATTACATGGCCGCCAATGCTGGTACGGCGGCCGCGGATGCGATCACCGCTGTCGCCACGGCAGACGGCGTTTCGGAGCTGACCCCCGCATTTCGGGTATTCGAAGCCTTTACCCTGACGATCCCCGGGCTTGGCGTGTTGCACTTCAACTCGACCTTTATCGTCGGCGTTGCGCTGATGCTGGTCATTCTGATGATCCAGCACCGGGGCATCGCCAGCACGGCCAATGCACAAAAGTGGCTGGCGATCATCGTGCTGGTGCCGCTGCTGCTGGTCGGTCTGGTGCCGATCTTTACCGGTGCCATCGACACGATGAACGTCACCAACCTGCTGCCGCCCACCGCCGCCTATTCGGGCGTGGACGGGGAATGGAACATCGGTGGCTGGACCCTGTTTCTGGGCGGTCTTTATATCGCCGCCTGGTCCACCTACGGCTTTGAAACCGCGGTTTGCTATACGCGGGAGTTGAAGGACCCGAAAACGGACACCTTCCGCGCCATCTTCTATTCCGGCCTTTTGTGCTGCGTGTTCTTCTTCATCATCCCCTTCGCCTTTCAGGGCGTGTTGGGCATGGAAGGCATGCTGGCCACCGGTATCGTTGACGGCACCGGCATTGGCGAGGCCTTGGGCAACATGGTTGGCGGCGGCGCGGTTGTGACCCAGATCTTTGTGATCCTGATGATCGCGGCCCTGTTCATGGCGATCATGACCGCTTTGGCCGGATCGTCGCGGACCCTGTACCAAGGGTCCAGAGATGGCTGGCTGCCGAAGTATCTGAGCGAAGTGAACGACAAGGGCGTGCCTTCGCGGGCGATGTGGACCGACTTTGCCTTTAACGTCTTCCTGCTCGCGCTGGCTTCGGACGTTGGCGGCTATTTCTATGTGCTGGCGATTTCAAACGTCGGCTACATCCTGTTCAACTTCCTCAACCTGAACGCAGGCTGGATCCACCGAATCGATTCCGCCCATATTGATCGTCCGTGGAAAGCGCCGAACTGGCTGATCGGGGTGAATACCGTTCTGGCCTTTGTGAATGCGCTGTTCCTTGGCGCGGGTGCCAAGGTCTGGGGCTATTCCAACGCTTTGTGGGCCGGCCTGATCTTTGCCGCGCTGATCATTCCAGTGTTCTGGTATCGGCATTACATGCAGGACGGCGGCAAGTTCCCGTCGCAAAGCTTTGCCGATATGGGCCTGAAAGACGGCGAGATGGGCGAGAAGAAGGCGGGCATGCTGCCCTACCTGACGCTTATCGCTGGGGCGGCCCTTGTGCTTTGGGCCAACTGGTTCTTTGTCCTGCCCGCCTGATCGAGGGTACCATATTTTTGGAAAGGGCCGCTTTGGCGGCCCTTTTTCATTGTCGGCGTGTTTTCTGCCAAGAAAAATTCTTGAATTTCAATATTGCTTTTTGGCGGAAATGCTTTCAGACTTGTCGCAAATGCGACCGATACATGGCCCAAACTAGGCCCGTACTAGGAGAATGAACATGACCAATTCCTGGCGTTTTTCCACGTTGATCGACCGGCATCGCGCCTTGGGTTCGAACCTTGAAGATTGGAGCGGGATGGGCACCGCCTGGTCCTATTCCAAGGGCGATCCGGACGCCGAATACATGGCGATCCGCACCAAGGCCGGGCTGATGGATGTCTCGGGCCTGAAAAAAGTGCATATCACTGGCCCGGCTGCCAGCCATGTGATCGAGCGCGCCACGACGCGCAACATGGAAAAGCTGATGCCGGGCCGGTCGGTCTATGCGGCGATGCTGAACGATGCGGGCAAGTTTGTTGATGACTGCGTGATCTACCGTCTGGCGCCCAATTCTTTCATGGTGGTCCACGGCTCGGGCGGCGCGCATGAGCAACTGACCATGGCGGCCACCGGGCGCGATGTTTCGGTCCGCTTTGACGACAATCTGCACGATCTGTCGCTGCAGGGCCCGCTGGCGGTGGAGTATCTGGAAAAGCACGTGCCGGGCATTCGGCAGCTGGGCTATTTCAACCAGATGCAGACCAGCCTGTTCGGCAAGCCCGCGATGATCTCGCGCACCGGTTATACTGGCGAGCGGGGGTATGAGCTGTTCGTGCGCGGTCAGGATGCGCCGATGATCTGGGACCGGATTTTGGAAGAGGGCGCGTCCATGGGGATCATCCCCTGCCGGTTCACCACCCTGGATATGCTGCGCACCGAGAGCTATCTTTTGTTCTTCCCCTTCGACAATTCCGAGATGTACCCGTTTGAAAACGAAGGCCCCGGCGATACCCTGTGGGAGCTGGGCCTTGATTTCACCGTCTCGCCCGGCAAGGTCGGATTCCGCGGCGCGGAGGAGCATTACCGCCTGAAGGGCCGCGAGCGGTTCAAGATCTGGGGCCTGAAGATGGAAGGTGCCAATGTGCCGGGCAACGGCGCGCCGGTGTTCCGGGACGGCAAGCAGGTCGGTCTTGTGACGCAGGCGATGTTTTCGCCCTTGAACAAGCACAACATCGCCATCGCTCGCCTGCCGGTAGACTGCGCGAATAACGGCACGGCGCTGGAAGTGCGCTGCGGCACGCATGGGCCGATCAAGGCTGTGACCCATTCGATGCCTTTCTTTGACGTCGAGAAAAAGCGGCGCACGGCGCAGGGGTAAGGCAAAATCCTAACCGTTGGTCCCCGGCGTTTCGGGCGGGTGCCTCCGGCGGGGATATTTAGGGACAGAAAATGAGCAAGACGGTGTTTCCCCCGGCGATAAAGAGCCGTCCCGTTTACAGCGTGCTGGAGCCGCGCCCCGGTAGGCTGCATCTGGTGGTGGCGGACGGCGAAGGGGCCGGGGCTTTGAGCGATCTTATGGCCAAGGTGGCCGATCCTGCGGGTGTCTTGGCGGCGATGCATATCATGTACACGCCGGGGCCGAATGGCACGGATGAAAGCGCGGCGCTAAGGGCACTTGGGGCGATGCAGTTTTTCCGCGCGCCGACGATTGCGACGCTGTTGCCCCGACTGGCGCAGGTGTTGACCAATGCGCATATGGGCACGCAGTTTTACCTCGCCGGCACCGAAGGGCTGATGGGGCAGGCAGAGCGGGATATCATGGCGACCGGGGTGCCCTACCGCGATATCCAGAAGGAACACCGCGGATCGACCGTGCGGCGCGTGCAATGCGTCCATTGCAAGGGGATCACCGAAAACGTGGCCATGGATCCATTTGTCTGCAGCCATTGCGGGCTGCATCTGTTCGTGCGCGACCATTATTCGCGCCGGATGGCGGCGTTTCAGGGGGTCAATATTGATGCCGAAGATCCGGGCCAAGTGCCTGCGCCCGTGGTGAGGTTTCAATGAGCGGCGGAGCAAAACTGAAGGTTCGGCTGGCCGAGGTGGTGCAGGTCAATGCGCTGATCAAGCGGTTCCGGTTTGTCCGGGTGGACGGCGCGCCGCTGCCGGCCTTTTCCGGCGGCGCGCATATCGTGGTCGAGATGGACGACAACGGCACCCGCCGTCTGAACCCCTATTCCCTGATGTCGAGCCCGGCCGACCGCGGCGGCTATGAGATTTCGGTGCGCCGGGATGATGTCGGGCGGGGCGGGTCTTTGTATCTGCACAATGAGGCCAAGCCCGGCATGGAGATGGAGATTTCCTATCCGGTCAACCTTTTCGCGCTGGATAGCCGGGCGCGCAAGCATCTGATGATCGCGGGCGGCATCGGCATCACGCCGTTTGTGTCGCAGATCGCCCAGATCTCGCAGCTGGGCGGCGCGTTTGATCTGCATTACGCCGCCCGAAACCGCGACTTGGGTGCCTATATGAGTGAGTTGACCGCCGCCCATCCCGGCCGCGTGCATTGCTATTTCGACGATGAAAAGCAGGCGATCGATCTGGCCCGCATCCTGTCGATGCAGCCGCTTGGCACGCATCTCTATGTGTGCGGCCCCAAGGGCATGATCAACTGGGTGCTGAGCACCGCCGCCAAGATGGGCTGGCCCGCCCATGCTCTGCATCACGAAGAATTCCTCGCCCCCGGCACCGGCCTGCCCTTTGAGGTCGAGCTTGCGGCTTCGGGCAAAAAGATCACCGTCGGCCCAGCGCAATCCTTGCTGGAGGCGATGGAGGCGGCGGGGGTCGATGCGCCGTATCTCTGCCGGGGTGGCGCCTGCGGGCAGTGCGAGACGACGGTTCTGCGCTGTGACGGGCATCTGTTACACCGCGATCATTGGCTGACGCCCGAAGACCAGGCCTCTGGCCAGAAAATCATGCCCTGCGTGTCCCGCTTCGAGGGTCGCAGCCTTACGATTAACCGATAGGAGCTGCCAATGAGCCTCGATTTCAAACCGAGTTTTGAGCCGGGCGCGCTCGGCGGCTATTTCCGGGACGAGACCTTTCGTGGCAATTTCACCTATGCCAATTCGCCCGAGGGGATCCGCCGGTTTCCCTTTCCCTTTGACCGCGACGATTACATGTATTCGGTCAACATGGAGCCGCACAAGCCGGGCCGCAAAGGGTC